>JAPHRJ010000050.1 GCA_026196045.1 Gammaproteobacteria bacterium | reverse complement strand
TTCGCTATAGCGTGATTTTTTCATTCTTATTCTCCTGGTGAATAGTTTACGCAGGAGAACTCTAAATGGGTATGTTCCTATTTTAGGGGATGGTTACATATGAACAAAATTATGGATGTTGCTTTTGCAGAGAGTCCTGGAGATATTTCCTGTTTTCCATACATAAATAGCGTGTTAGTCTTAGTTAACGGTTATCAGCAACGGAACAAAAAAGCCAAAATATAATGGAGTCCTTATATAAGAACTGATAAGGCGAAGGGAGTATTTAGGGTAAACCTGGATTGAACAGGGCATGTTATCTAAACAACTATTATCCAAAGATATAATCAGTAACACGATCAGCCATAAATCTGTCTGTAATCATGGTTTATCTGTGGTTATTCCAGATATTATTTTAAATTACATAATAGGCCAGATATAGGAACCAGGAATGACTGATAAAAACACAGGTAAGTTGTTAAATAACCTTTCAATAGAAACTTCAAGACCAGAAGTGGCTGCAGGTCAAATTCGTACATATTTACAGTTCTTTTCAGCAAGGCGGCAAAGATATAACAATACAAACCGAATTATTGCTGTTCTTAATCCTGAAGATGCACTTATCCTAAATGACGAATACCAGAGATTTAATAATAACTTTAATGAAGCAAATAAGAAGATCAATGAAGCTTTAAAAAACAATGATATAAGTTTAGCAATCAAAACTCTAGAAATGTTCGATGAAATATTTCAGAAAATGGAGCTGGTTTATTTAGAGCATGAAGATCAATATAAACAAATTCCAGCCGATCTTTCACAGATATACGACCAATTACAAAGTGATTATCGGGAAGTCATTAGTAGCTTAAATTTACAATTAGATAATTCCAGATCTGAATTATTTGGAAAGATACAGGATGGTATAGACAACTTACTTCAGCTTAAGAAAGAACTCGGTTTTACTGGCACATTTAAAGACAAAATAGAAAGAGAAATTTTAAAGTCAAAAATTCTATCGTTCATTTACCTATGGTCTTTTATTCTCACGCTGTTACTTATACCATTACTTGTTATCACTAGCTTTATAATACCGGATATTCACACTTTAGAGTGGTATGAAGCATTGGCTGTTAGAGCGTCAATAGTAGCTACTCTTGTATGGATGGCGACATTCTTTCATAAGAACTACTCTCTAAGGACAGTTTTGGTTATGAAATTTGACCATATGGAAAGATTGCTAGGCGGAGGTGCAGCAACAATTGCTGACCTAGTAAAAAGTGACGAACCTGCACGGGCTGAAGTTTACAGAAGAATGTCTGAATTGTTTTTAAATATGGATGATCTCTCTGAAATAGTTTCAAAAGAATTACGGCCAACAATAAAATCAAAAAAAGAAGCTATCAATTTATTAAAAGAGGTAAAGTCAGTTTTAAAAGATAGCTAGTGAGTATTTTTCGTGCAACAATTTTCTTAACATTGACCATCTCACATGCCTCTACATTTCACTCCGCGCCATGTGAGATGGCAAGTTAGCATAGAGTTGCTACCCAACTTCTAAATGCCGTAATTAAAAGAGCAGGGCGCAATCGAAGCGCATTGAGTTACAGGTGTTCAAGATTAATGCGCGTGCAATTATTTTCTATAAGCAGCATGGCTTTCAGATAAAAGCCGAAACACCCAGTAGTTTTACAATGGTGTTTATGCCTGTAAAACCAATGTCATAAAATAATGATTTCTGAATTCAGGAATTAGAGCACAATATTCTCTATTAATTAGAATTAACGGTTCTCTTATCCCAATGATTCCTATATTGTCGCGTCTACTTTGCTAATGGGAATTTATATGTCACAGAATAAACCAATGAATCGCTGGCTGGTCGTATTTGGTGCGATTATCATTCAATTATGTCTTGGTTCGATTTATGCCTGGTCTGTGTATACACCAGCCTTGATGGACGCAGGATGGAGCAAACTGGATACCCAGTTCGTGTTTGCTGCCGGTCTAACATCTTTTGCCATCACCATGGTCGTCGCCGGTCGCAAATTGAACACCTGGGGGCCGGGCGTGCTGGCTGTAACAGGTGGGCTGACGCTGGGTGCTGGTTACATATTTGCTGGTCTGACTGGTGGTACTGAGTTCTGGCCTGTGCTTCTGGGTATCGGCTTGCTTGGTGGCATCGGTATTGGCCTTGGTTATGTTGTGCCTATCGCTGTTGGCATGAACTGGTTTCCTGATCACAAAGGCATGATCACGGGTCTGGCCGTTGCCGGTTTCGGGTTCGGTGCCATGGCCTGGGTAAAACTGGCAGGAGCCTGGGGAAATCTCATTATCACGATTGGACTGGATCAAACATTTATTGTTTACGGAGCCGCCTTTGCAATTCTGGTACTGATAGGCAGTATCTGGATGAAGATGCCACCACAAGGCTGGTGTCCAGAAGGGTACTCGAAACCGGTTCATAGCTCAGGTTCAGGCGGTGAAGACTTCAGTGTTTCTGACATGCTGCACACCCCCCAGTTTTACCTGATCTTTATTACCTTTGCGGTCAGCGCCGGAGCCGGTTTGATGTCCATCGGGCTCATGAAAATTTATCCGATGGAAGCACTACAGGCTAGCGGATATAGTGAAATGGAAGCCAGCGCCATTGCCGGTACAGCGATGGCAGTCTTCTTTAGCCTTGCTAATGGTATTGGCAGGATTGTCTGGGGTACGCTCAGCGATAAACTGGGACGCAAACATTCTGTAATGTTGATGGCGGGTAGCCAGGGCATTATCCTGCTGGCTTTCACTATGATGGCCGGTAACGAATACCTGTTATATCTGGGCGCAACACTGATTGGCTTTAACTTCGGCGGTAACTTCGCATTATTCCCCGCGCTGACAGCTGATGAGTTCGGTAATCAAACCATTGGTCAAAATTATCCTTACGTATTCCTGTCGTATGGTGTTGGCGGGATCGTGTTCCCGATACTTGGTGGTATGCTCGGAGATATTGGTAACTTTCCGCTGGCGTTTTCTCTATGTGGCTTTGCCTGCCTGCTCGGCACTGTCGCTATTGCCATCGTTTTCCCTCCACACAAAAACGAAGCCCACAGACCTTTCAGCGTACACGGCTTTCTTCACCAACTACATATTTTTGATAACGAGAAGCAGGAAGTAATTAAAGCCAGTTAATACCAAAGCGACTGAGAAGTGATAGTTAATTGCTATCAATGGCATAGGAAAGAATGATTTTATTAATCATCAGGTTTTGTCTAGAGTCGTTATGTAATCGACGGCAATAGTTCACAACAGGCGAATAGCTGAATTTCCAAGGAGAGTGACATGAGTGACAAGAAAAAACTAACACAGATTAATGGGGCACCGGTAGGTGACAATCAGAATGTATTAACTGCAGGTCCGCGTGGCCCGATGTTGCTACAGGATCTCTGGTTCCTGGAAAAGCTGGCGCACTTTGACCGCGAGGTCATCCCCGAGCGGCGTATGCATGCCAAGGGTTCTGCGGCCTATGGCAGCTTTACGGTGACTAACGACATTAGTCAGTACACAAAGGCCAAAATATTTTCTGAGATAGGGAAAAAGACCGACTTATTTTTACGTTTTTCAACTGTAGCGGGTGAACGTGGTGCGGCGGATGCTGAACGAGACATCCGTGGGTTTGCCGTGAAGTTTTATACAGAGGAAGGTAACTGGGATATGGTGGGTAACAACACACCGGTATTTTTCCTTCGTGACCCTCTGAAGTTTCCTGATTTGAACCATGCAGTTAAGCGTGATCCACGCACAAACATGCGTAGTGCACAGAACAACTGGGACTTCTGGACTCTGTTGCCCGAAGCCTTACATCAAATTACTATTCTGATGAGTGATCGCGGAAATCCCCGTACCTATCGTCATATGCATGGTTTTGGTAGTCATACCTTCAGTTTTATTAATGCCGATAACGAACGCTTCTGGGTCAAGTTCCATTTCAAGAGTCAGCAGGGAATTGAAAACCTGACTGATCAGGAAGCAGAAGAACTGGTTGGTAAGGATCGTGAGAGCCACCAGAAGGATCTGTATGAGAGTATTGAAAATGGAGACTTCCCTCGCTGGGACTTTAAGGTTCAGGTCATGCCCGAGAAGGATGCAGCGGATTACCGCTTCCATCCTTTTGATCTGACCAAGATCTGGTCGCACAAGGACTATCCACTGATCGATGTCGGTGTACTTGAGTTGAATCGCAATCCGGATAACTATCATGCTGAAGTTGAACAATCGGCATTTAATCCGGCGAATGTAGTGCCCGGTATTTCATTCTCACCAGACAAGATGTTACAGGGACGACTGTTTTCCTATGGTGATACTCAGCGTTACCGTCTCGGTGTGAATCATGCACAGATCCCGGTTAACCAGGCGCGATGTCCTGTACACAGTTTTCATCGAGATGGTGCCATGCGTGTGGATGGTAACTTCGGTAGCACCAGGGGTTATGAGCCCAATAGTCTGGGTGAGTGGCAGGAACAACCTGAGGCTAATGAACCGCCACTGGAATTACACGGCGCGGCCGATCACTGGAATGCACGTGAAGACGATGATGATTACTACTCTCAGCCTGGAAATCTGTTTCGCCTGATGAGTCCTGCACAGCAACAGGTGTTGTTTGAAAACACCGCACGCTCGGTAGGTGGTGCTGATGTCGAAGTACAGAAGCGCCATATTCGCAATTGCCTCAAGGCGGATCCGGCCTATGGTGAAGGTGTGGCGAAGGCATTAGATATTGCGCTGAGTGAGGTAGCAGAATAATCGGCTAAAAAAATATGAAACTGGTTGCCCAAAGCCGTATCGCTTTGGGTAGCTGGATTTCATTCTGATTTTTTAACAAATTCTTGGCAATGGATCATCTTCCAGCTCATCCAGTAAACGTTCACCACCTAGCGTGGTTCTTAATACTACCTGATTGCCCTGATTAATTTTTCCAATGATCGCCGCCTCCTGTCCCTGCGGAAGTTGTTGCCAGCACGCTAACAGTGCTTCGGCATTATTATCATCAACGACTGCAACTACACGTCCTTCACAGGCGAGGTAGAGTGGATCATAACCCAGCATGTCACAGACAGTCTGAACCTCATCGCGTATGGGTATCTGTTCTTCGTACAAATAAACTCCCAATCCACTTGCCTGTTGTATTTCATGCATGACGGTAGCAAGGCCGCCGCGGGTAGGATCTCGCATAAATTTCAAACCAGCAATCGAGTCAACTGCCTGTGTTAAGGGTAAAACACTCGCGGCATCAGATTGCAAAGCACCATGCATACCAAATTCTTCTCGTGCCAGCATAATGGCTGTACCATGATCACCAACAGGACCGCTAACAACAATACGATCACCGATGTTTATATTTTTTATATTAAGTGTATGTTGACCTGATTTTATACCGATGCCAGTCGTTGCCAGATATAAACCGCTGCCTTGTCCTTTTGGTACGACTTTGGTATCTCCGGCAACAATAGCAATATTATTTTCTTTTGCGGCGCTGGCCATTGACTGGACTATGCGCTCAAGCTGGCTGACTTCCAGACCTTCTTCGATAAAGACATTCACGGTCATGTACTTTGGAATGGCACCGGCTACGGCGAGATCGTTGAGTGTGCCGTGAATGGACAGGGAACCAATATCCCCACCGGGGAACTCCAATGGCTGCACGGTAAAGCCATCAGTACTGATCATAATGTTGCCTTCCATGTCAGGCAGGCTTGCGGCATCGGCCTGAGTGTTCAGTACAGGGTTGGATAGATAGCGAGAAAAAATAGTCTCAATCAGCTCTCGCATATAACGGCCACCGTTACCATGTGCCAAACTGATGTGGGCCCATGTTATATCTTTAGTTTCAGTCATAAATATTTTGTTATCGTGGCAGCTTCTATGATCTGTCCAGCACTGAGTCCGCCGTCATTACAGGGAATTTTATGGTTAATATAAACTTCATAACCCTGTTGTTGTAATTGGGCCATAATAAATTCAGTAAGTTTTTTGTTCTGAAAAACACCGCCGCCAAGGCCAATATTAAAAGGACCGTATTGTACATACAGTCGTTCCACTTTATTAATCAGCGTAGCAGCAAGAGTACTGTGAAAAAGGGTAGCGCGTTGAGAAATAGTCAGCGTCGTATTCTGTAACAGCGGCACAAGATATGACCAGTCTGCTTCGAGAATGTTTTCCGAATTCTTATTTAATGGCATTGGTTTGGTCAATTCCAGTTCATCACACTGTGATTGCAGCATCATAGCCGCCTGTCCTTCGTAACTGCAGTTTTCAGTCAGGCCAGTGAATGCGGTTGCGGCATCAAATAGTCGGCCCACTGAAGTGGTTTGTGGACAGTTTATCTGCTGCTCCCAGGCCTGCCTGGTTAATGTCAGCTCTTTATCGCTAATAACTTTATCAGGTACATAGCGATGACCGGTATGCCAGCATAATGCAGCGGCACTTCGCCAGGGCTGACGGCTGGCTTTATCACCCCCGGGCAGATTAAAAGGCTTAAAACTGGCGATTCGCTGCCATTGTCCAGGTTGGCCAAATAAAGTTTCACCGCCCCATAAGGTACTATCTTCTCCATAACCCAGACCATCCCAGGTAAAAACCAGCCAGGGAAGTTTAGTTTGTTTCTTTGTCGCTATTGTCTCTGCATGTTCCAGTACGATGGCCGAGGCATGGGCATGATGATGAAAAACTTCATGTACAGGTTTACCTGTAGCTTTAGCCCAGCGATGTGATCGATAGTTCGGATGCGCATCACAGACAATCAATTCAGGTTCTATTTCATAGAGCTGTTGTAGATCGGTTATCACCTGTTCAAAGGTTGCCAGGCTTTTGGGTGAGTCCAGCTCGCCAATATGGGGAGAGAGTACCATTCGGTTATCCCAGGCCAGGGCAATGGTGTTTTTCATATGCCCACCCACGGCGAGTACCGGTTTATCTAAGGTAACTGGCAATGTCATTTCAATGGGGGAAATACCCCGTCCCAGACGTAAGACCTGTGGTTGCTGATTAACAAGTTGATAAACACTGTCATCCGCCGGGCGAACGATGGGGCGATCATGGTGTAAAAAAGCATCGGCAATTGAAGACAGGCGTTGTTCTGCTTCATCATTATCAGTAATCACCGGCTCGCCACTGATATTGGCAGAGGTGGCAACAATGGCCCCATTGAAGTCATTCACTATCAACTGATGTAAAGGACTATAAGGTAAGAAAACACCGAGGTGATCCAGTCCGGGGGCAAGCTGTTTCGAAAGTTGTCCATAATTATAAATGGGTAGCAGTACCACCGGATGTATGGGGCCGGTTAATAGTGCTTCACTCTGTGAATCAATTTCAACATGCTTGCGTATACCGTCCAGTCCATCCTGTCCCTGTAGTGGAAACATGATGGCAAAAGGTTTATCGGGTCGGTGTTTTCGCTGGCGTAAAGTGCTAACCACTAGATCATTACTGGCGTCACAGATGAGGTGATAACCGCCTATACCTTTTAACGCAATAATTTTTCCTGCATGTAAGGCTGTAATGGTTTCCGTTAATGCCGACTGGGTATCATCAACTTGTTTTGAGTTATCAACATAATGTAACTGTGGCCCACATACGGGGCAGGCGACAGGTTCAGCATGAAAGCGTCGATTAGCTGGATCGAGATATTCATTATTGCAGTCCGGGCATAAGCTAAAGTCAGCCATGCTGGTGTTTTGTCGATCGTAGGGAAGTTTCTGGATGATGGTATAACGTGGCCCACATTGCGTACAGTTGATAAAAGGATAACGAAAACGTCGATCTTCTGGATCCTTCAGTTCCCTGAGACAGTCTTTACATATTGGATAGTCTATCGGGATATGAATATGATTTTCTAAACCTGCTTGATCTGTTGGGCTATCCTGAATTTCAAACTTTAAAACATCAATATTAGAAACACGATTCTTATGTTGTATTACGACTTCTGATATAGCCGGGGCATGATATTTAAGTTGATGAAAAAATATATCAAGTACATCGGTATGTCCCTGCGCATGAATGATCACATTACCTTTCTGGTTTTGAATCCAGCCAGCGATTCCATGAGTGGTTGCCAATTGATGAACAAAAGGACGAAAGCCAACACCCTGTACCTGCCCAGTTACATGCAGTTCATATGCAATTATCTGAGTTGAAATAACTGGGTCTGGCGTAGTCATAATTGAAATTTAGCCCTAAGCGGAAGTTACGGTTTCTGCCTGATGATCTTCATTAGGACGATCTGTTCTATATTTAAACCAGATACGACAGGCTCCTTCATCCGATACCATGCAGGGGCCAATAGGCTGTCGAGGTGTGCAGGCCTGACCATACAAACGACACTGGTTGGGATAAATTTTCCCCAGTACGACTTTCGCACAGTCACAACCGGGAGGCATTTCACCAATACGTTTCCGCTTATTGTTTTCATAGTCTTTGAATTGAAGTCGGGCATCATGTTGTTTAAATACAGTTTTAAGTTGATAGCCAGAACCCGCAATGCTGCCAACCCCGCGCCAGTTGCTATCGACAACATCAAAAGCCTGCGATAGATACTGTTGTGCTGTTTTGTTGCCCTGAGGTTTAACCACGGCAGAATAGCAGTTGTCCAAAAATAACTTCTGTTCCTGTTGTTGCCGAATGACAGAATAAAATGCAGCGAGCAGGCTAGTAGCTTCAAAGCCGGCTACGGCAACGGGGAGTTGGTATTTATCAATAACAAAATGCCATTCCTCCGCACCCATGGTGGCGGCAACATGCCCCGGTGCGATCAGTGCATCAAAACAGGCTTCGCCTGATGCCAGTAACATGTCAACAGCAGGCCAGGTTAGACGACCAGACAGGAGTAGTGAAAGGTTTTTTGGTATACCTTCTACTAACATGGCTGCAACCGGTGCCATGGTTGTTTCAAAACCGGCCGCAAAAAAGATCACAGTTTTATCTGAATTTTCATTCGCAATTCTTATGGCATCCAGTGGTGAGGCAATGGGACGGATGTCTGCTCCGGCAGCACGTGCCTGTTCCAGTGAGCGGGGTTCTTTCTTTGTCGTGTTGACCGGGACTCGTAACATATCGCCAAAGGCGAGCAGGATAATGTCTTCGTGTAGCGCCAGTTGTATGGCCTGATAAATATCCTCTTCTGGACAGATACAGACCGGGCAACCGGGGCCGGGTATAAGCTCAATATTTTTCGGGAGCAGTGTGCGGATACCACTCTGGCTAATGGCGCGTTCATGCCCGCCGCAGACATTCATAATGCGAAACGGTGTGCTGATTGTTAAAGCATTAATGGCATCAAGCCAGTATTTAGCGTTATCAGGCATGTTTGTGTGCGTGTGTGATAGCGGTGTGTTGATGGCTATCTATCTGTTGTTCGAGCCATTCAATCCAGGACGACAGGCCACTATTCTTAGTTGCACTCAATTCAATGACTGGAGCCGGGTTGGCCAGGTTATGCAGGTAATGTCTGGCCTGTTGCGGATCAAAATCATCAAGGACAGGAAGGAGATCCGTTTTAGTCAGGAGCATTAAATCAGCGGCACGAAACATGACTGGGTATTTGGCCGGTTTATCATCACCTTCGGTAACCGATAACAGCACGACATTCTGGTGCTGGCCAAGATCAAAACTGGCCGGGCAGACCAGGTTACCAACGTTCTCAATGAAAATAATATCCAGTGATCCCAGATCCAGTTGATGAAGAGCGTCATGCACCATATGGGCATCGAGATGACAGGCGCTGCCAGTTGTAATTTGTATTGCGGCTATGCCTTTTGCTCGGATTCTTTTGGCATCGTTTTCTGTTTCCAGATCACCTTCAATGACGGCGATTCTGTATTTGTCTTTTAATTGATCAATGGTTGCTTCGAGCAGGGCGGTTTTACCTGCACCGGGTGAAGACATCAGGTTAATGGCAAGTACCTTGTATTTTTCAAAGTGTTCACGATTATGACCAGCCTGCTGATCATTTTCGTTGAGTAGACTTTTTAGTACCGTAATACTTTGCTGGCCATCAGCCGTTCGGGATAGTTTTCCACCGGGTTTAAGCAGGTGTTTATTTCCTGTTGTAACATTACAACCGCAGGTATCACACATGGTATGGCTCCTGATTTAACTTAATACTATGTAATAGCATTTCATCACCGCTGAGCAACTGTATTGAGGCACTGTGACAATGTGGACAACAGAGCTGGTTGTTCTTAACCGCCGATTCTTCCTCGCAATTTCTACAGTGTATCCTGACTGGAAGGTTTTCAATCTCCAGCCTGGCCCCTTCAGCAATCGTACCTTGACTGGCGATGGGAAAAGATTGTTTTAATAACTTGATTTCAACTCCAGATAGCGGTCCTACTTGCAGGTAGATAGCACTGACCTGTCGGGCCTGTTGTTCATTGGCGATTTGTTCTACCTGTTTTAACAACCCATAGCAAAGTGACAGTTCATGCATGCCTGTTTAGTCTCTATGATGGCTCATTCAGTTCTGACATTTGTTCATGCAGTTCCCATGCAGTGCGGGCTATTTGTTCTTCAACTTTCTGGATCGCGTAGCCAACATGCACCATAACAAAGTCGCCAACTCTGATATTTTCATTCTGCAACATAAAAAGGCTAACCTGCCGTTCTATCCCCCCAGCATGACAGCGAGACATGGTGTCATTGATTTCAATAATCTGCATGGGGATGGCAAGACACATGATTTTGTTTCCAGTTGGTCTGTTATGAGTATAGTTTGACGTATGCAGCCTTAGGTATCAAACTTAAGGTAGACTGAAATACGGATATCGATGGCAGAAAAATGACCAATAAAAATTCAAAGGTAGAATTTTTACCCCGTTCGCACTTTCAGGAACTGATCGAACATTTGCAGCAGGCTGGCTATACCTGTGTTGGCCCACAGGTACATGAACATGCCATCCATTATGCAGAGTTAGCCCATGCTGACTTCCTCCCACAAGGGATGAGTGAGGAACAGTCGCCGGGCCAGTATCGTCTGCATGAGGCGGGGCATGATCGCTACTTTGCCTGGGCCAATGGGCCTCAGGCCCTGAAACCCTTATTGTTTACACCTCGAGAAGCCCTGTGGCAATCCTCCAATAATTGTGAGGATAATGCGTCACTCTGTTTTAAAGAACTCATTCCTGAACAACGTCCACTTGCCGTGATAGGGGCGCGAGCCTGCGATCTGGCGGCGCTGTATATTCATGACAAACATTTCCTGCAACATGGTTATCGTGATCCTTATTATCTGGCGCGACGTAAGAACATGTTGTTGATCGCAGTGAATTGTACTCATCCAGCCGATACCTGCTTTTGCGCCTCTACCGGTGATGGCCCACGTGCCACCTATGGCTATGATCTGCTTCTGAATGAACTGGATGATGGCTTTATTATCGAGTCGCACTCTGAAAAAGGTGTCGCCATTCAGACACAGTTGAACCTGCAAGCGGCCGAAGCCTCTCAGCTGGAGCAGGCCAATGACGCGGTTGAACAGGCTGCGGCCAGGCAAACACGTGGTTTGCCAGCACAGAATCTGAGTCAACCGTTACTGGATAATTTGCACCATCCGCATTGGGAAGAAGTGGCTCAACGCTGCTTATCCTGTGGAAACTGTACAGCAGTATGTCCGACCTGTTTTTGTCATAGTGAACTGGATGAGCCAGTTCTGGATGGATCGCACAGTGTTCATTATCGGCAATGGGATTCCTGTTTTTGCCAGAAACACAGTTATATCCACGGTATGACCATTCGGGACACCGCCGGTCTTCGCTATCGGCAGTGGATGACCCACAAACTGGGGAGCTGGCATGAACAGTTTGGTCGTTCGGGCTGTGTCGGTTGTGGTCGTTGTATTACCTGGTGTCCAGTTGGGATTGATATAACGGAAGAAGCCAAAGTAATTTGTTCGGGGGATCAACATGACTAATCCCTATTTGCCTTATGAGGCAACTATTATTGAACGCATACAGGAATCGCCCAACCTGTTTACATTACGTTTGTGCTTTACCGATCCGAAGCTGCAATCTGATTACTGTTTTGAACCCGGACAGTTCAATATGCTTTATTTATATGGAGTCGGTGAGATTCCTATTTCGATCGTATCCGATCCAAAAGATGAACATATTATCGATCATACTATTCGGGCTGTTGGTCGTGTAACTAATGCGATGTCCAACCTAAAGCCTGGTGCACGTATTGGTATTCGTGGCCCCTATGGTCGAGGATGGCCAATTCTGGAAGCAGAACAGCGAGATGTCGTTGTTGTCACTGGCGGACTGGGATGCGCACCCGTCGTCTCGGTGATTAATTACATGTCTCACCGGCGAGAACGTTTTGGGAAATTAAATATTGTACAGGGCGTAAAACATTCTAATGATTTTATCTGGCGTGATCGTTATGACCATTGGCGTGAATTACCTGATACCAAAGTCCTGCTCGCTGCCGATGATGGTGAACCAATCTGGCCCTGGCATGTTGGTCGAGTTACCGACCTGTTTGATCAACTTGAATTTAATAAGGACCATGTGATTGTTATGTTATGTGGCCCGGAAGGTATGATGCGAGTTGTCATTAAACATATGCTGGAACAGGGTGTGGCTGCGAAGGATATCTGGTTAAGTATGGAACGTAATATGCAGTGTGCCGTGGGTCACTGCGGCCATTGCCAGTTTGGCGCTAAGTTTATCTGTAAAGATGGCCCCGTATTCTGTTATGAAGATGTTAAATCCCTGTTAGGTCAACGAGGGTTTTAATATGGCCACAGATAAAAATATTAAACCAAAAGTAGCGGTACATAAATTCAGTTCCTGTGATGGTTGCCAGCTGGCATTCCTGAATATGGGAGAAAATCTTCTTACGTTGAGTACGCTGGTGGATATTACTCACTTTGCCGAAGCCGGGCCGGTAGATGAAGATACCCCGGTTGAGATTGCCTTTATAGAAGGTAGTCTTGCCTCACCGGATGATCTTGAGCGTATTAAACATATCCGTAGCAACAGCCGATTTGTGGTGAGTATTGGTGCCTGCGCCACCTCAGGTGGCGTTCAGGCTCTTCGTAATATGGCCAATACCAAAGACTGGATTGCTGCCGTTTATGCGAGTCCGGAATATATTCATAGTCTGGATTGTTCCACACCTATTTCTGATCATATCAAGGTCGACCTGGAACTATGGGGCTGTCCGGTTAGTAGCTGGCAAATGCTGCAGGCAGTACGAAGCCTGTTATTTGGTGCGAAGCCGGAAGTGCTCAACGATAAAGTTTGCCAGGAATGCAAACGTCAGCAACATGTCTGTGTTCTGGTTGCCAAAGGTGAACCCTGTATGGGGCCGGTAACGCGAACCGGTTGTGGTGCCATTTGTCCTGCCATGGGGCGGGCCTGTTATTCCTGCTATGGGCCAGCTGAAATGGTCAATCCAGAATCGTTAAATCAACGCTTTCTTGGATTAGGCTTGTTGAGTTCAGAGGCCAGCCGACGCTTTTTGTTTATAAACAGTGGTGCCCCTGAATTTCATAAACAGGGATTGAAGTGTAAGCCTGCAAGTTCTGATGATGGGAACCTTGATGGATAAAAACCGTGACGAATAAAACAATTGAAATTCATGTCCCTGTCCTTGCCCGTGTAGAAGGTGAGGGAGCACTGGAACTAAAAATTACCGATCAACAGATCGATGAACTTCGTTTACGAATTTACGAACCTCCTCGTTATTTTGAAAAGTTTCTCGAAGGCCGTAATTATTATGATGTACCGGATACCGTGGCGCGGATCTGTGGTATTTGTCCGGTAGCCTATCAAATGAGTGCTATCCATGCGATTGATTCTATTTTTAATCTGAAGATCACTCCCTGGGTACGGGATATGCGCCGGGTTATGTATTGTGGTGAATGGTTGCAAAGTCACAGCTTACATATTCATATGTTAGCGGCACCGGATTTTCTGGGCTTTAACAGTGTCATTGAAATGGCTGAAGACTATCCCGATGAAGTTAAACGAGGCCTGCAATTACAAGCCTTAGGTAACGATCTAATTGGCCTGTTAGGTGGACGCTCCGTACATCCGGTTGGTGTATGTGCAGGTGGTTTTTACAAAGCCCCGGATATGGATCGAGTCCAGTCACTCGTACAACGTTTAAAAAGTGCCTTGCCTGAAGCTGAAGCCCTGTTACGCTGGACAACCAGTTTGGACTTGCCGGATGACCAACAGGATTTTGTCTCCGTTGCCATGCGCTATGAAAATGAATACCCACTCAATGAAGGGCGTATTGTTTCTGATCAGGGACTGGACATTTCAATTGATGAATACGAACAGCATTTCAGAGAGTTGCATATTCCACATTCAACGGCATTGCATTCCCTCTTGCATGACAAACCCTATCTAGTTGGTCCACTCGCACGTATTAACCTGAATCAGGATAAATTACCAGAAAGCCTTCGTGCATTAATAAAAGAGTGCGGACTGACATTCCCAAGCCGGAATATGTTCCACAGTATTCATGCGCGCGCTATTGAAATTTATTTCGGAATTCTAGAAGCAACACGGATTCTTGAAGATTATACTTTACCGGATTCATCTCATATCAAACCAACAGTGCAGTCTGGAGTTGGTTTTGGCTGTAGTGAAGCACCACGTGGGTTGTTATGGCATCGATATGAGCTGGATGATAATGGTTTGGTAAAAAGCGCATGCATCGTCCCACCAACCAGCCAGAATCAGGCTCGTATTGAAGAAGATTTACGTTCATCATTGCAGTTTCTGGGACTGGATAATGATGAAGGGGTATTGCGATTACATGCAGAAAAAGTCATACGAAATTATGATCCCTGTATCTCCTGCGCAACGCATTTCCTGGATTTAAAGCTCGAACGACAGTCTAACCCCTCTGGTCGTTTAGTTAGCAACAAGTATTCTGAAAAATCACGTTGCTTTGATAATCCTTCACCGAGTAACACTAAGATAATTGGAGTTGGTTCACCCTCAGGTTCAGACACACTTGGACTGGAAGTGATTGCAAGATTACAGCAGGACAAAGATTTAATTAGTAAGGGCTATCGCGATAATAATTTCAGTGCACTGGATCGACCTGGCATGTCACTACTGGAACAGTTTAATGGGTTTGATAACATCGTACTTATTGATGCCGTGAACTCAGCAGATAAACCTCCTCCAGGTAAATCTGGAGAAATACTGATATTTACACCGCAAGAGTTAGAAGAACATTATTCACTTAATATCTCAAGCCATGATCTCGGTGTATTAGAAACGCTAGCATTAGGGGATAAGCTAGGAAAATTGCCAACTATATTTATTGTAGGAATGAATATAAAGCACATTGAAAAAGTTCATAAGTCAGATGTTCTATTACTAACTGACTATATTAAACAACTCATATAATAAAGCATAAAATATGTCATCAGAACGTAGACGAGAAGAAACGCGGGGACTACGCCAGCTTTTTCAGGAACAATGGCAGCACTTCATCAATATCCTGGAAAGATCTGGAGTCGAACCTTCAGCCCGCCAGCTAGATACGCAAATAGATTCAGGTGAGGTTCTAGCATCTATCGAAACCATGATAGAAGGAACTGATCGACGCATTCGTGCACTGGGGAATTATAAGAAACGACTACGTGAAACAGTGGCATGGATGCTGGAATACATAGATAAGGCCGTAACCTGTCTTCCTGAAGCCACATTGATAGACAAGAACAGCTTTTCCAGTAATCCAGAAGTTAATGCTGTATTTGTGAACTATGAGGACATAAAGTTTATTTTTAGTCATTCAACAGAACTACAGAAGTTTTTTAGTGAAGTCGAAAATACATCCTGTGATGAAGTTTATGCGGTTTTGTTAACAAACAAAAATGAGAAAAATATTCTTGGAAAAATCATTGATAACGATATGCTGGTTAGTGATGTTAAACAAGTTAGTGTGAATTTTTCAGCACATAATATTGTGGCTCCTTCAAAAGACGAGGAAACACTACGCTCAAAATTAAAGACTTATGCTTTTAATGAAATAATTACATATGTCTCTGCGCATATGACTCAATTACGACATGAGCAATGTGAAGGAAAACAAAATTTGACTGCGGAAGAGTCAATTAACAGTGTCTGTAATCCTCAGGTTTATATCGATAAACTTATATCGATGCTGAATATTCCGAATACTATGTTGGTCTGTGAGAAAACCCCCTTACGCCTGAATAAAATGGGGATAGTGGCTGATGAACATTCCACAGAAACACTTAATGAATTTATTGCGCACGAATTCAAAATTGGGAGTCAGCCAGCAAGAGTGGTTTCACTTGTCCGATATTTGAAAAGTGAAATGCAGGTGTGTGATAGCCTAATTTAAATGGAATAAATATTAGAATGTAATATTTCAGATAAATTCTAATAAATGCACGATTGTGGTGCAAAAACATCATCATTAATGGCACTAAATAGTCTTTTTTTTTTCAAGATTTCCTCCTGCTTACCGATATTAAAAATTACATTTATATGTATTTCAGCCAGATACAAAATTTCGAGTATTCTGGTTGATTGCAAATCAAAAAAATATATTTTGTGATAATCCGGAGCCTATCATGCTAAACCGTTTCTTTTTAATCTCTCTTGTGGCCTTCTTTTTAACAGCCTGTGCCCCCTCATCTGTTGTTATTAAGCCTGAAGATAAGCAGGGCATTCGCACTATTGCGATCCTGCAAATTGATGAACCCCATTTACGTATGATGAATCTGGGAAGTGGTATGGCTGCTTTTGGAGCTATCGGTGGTGCGGCAATTGCTGCGAGTGAAGAGTCTGAAAAATTGTCGAAAGTTCTAAAGAAAGAAAAGTTCTCATTTAGCAAACAAATCACTAATGATTTACATAAGCAGCTGCGTGCAGCGGGATATAAGACAACCATCATTAAAGTATCTCGTGAAGATAAACGAAAATTGTTAGAAGATTACAGTAAGATTAATGTCAAAGCTGATGCGATTATGGATGTTGTTGTTAGCAACTCTGGTTATGTCACAGAACACTTTATGTTTTCACCACACTGGCGTCCTGAAGCTCGCGCTTTTGTTGTGATGGTTAATGCTAAAGATAAGCGGAAAATTTATACTGAAACATTTTTACATGGTTATCACAACCCATTCATGACAGGTACCGAGTTGGATGCATCTGAGAAATATCACTTTAAAGACAGTGAAGATGTATTCAAGGCAAGTTCAAAACTGGTTGTTGCTGGGCTAAAAGAAGCTAGCGTGATGATCTCTCGGGGTGTTTCTGATAAGTTGAAAAAATAGTTATCACGTCTATCAGGGAACATTTCCCGTATACGATGATGTATAAGAAAGAGGTGGCAATGCCACCTCTTTTTTTGTGCTGCTGCTGATTGAATTCAGGTCCAGCTTGATTTGGCGGCATTTTCTTAAAAGTTAAGTTATAAAAAAACAGTATATTTGAGTGTATTAAATAAATATTGTTCTGGCTCAAGGACTGCCCATAAAAACAGACTATTCTTAATATCAGGTCAATCTGATTATTAATTTATGTATCGCAGCATCTTCTTATTTATCATGGTCATGACAGGGCTGGTGTCTATACCAGCTTATGCCTTGCCACCCTTGCAGTTATTCGTGGAATTGACTCCCACTGGAACAACCTTGCGACCACCTCCTGGAACGTATGCAGGTCCTGTGATCATTAACCGCGCTATCACGCTGGATGGGGGCGGTGAAGTAATTATAGATGGAGGAGGGGAAGATACTGTCGTTGCAGTAGAAACAGATGATGTTGTCATTCGAGGGCTAAAAATCCGTAACTCTGGAACATCTCATGATCAGGTTAATGCAGGTTTGTTGCTTCATGCTGATAATGCGGTTGTTGAGAATAATGTGTTTGAAAATGTGTTATTTGGCATTCATATTAAAAATGCAAATAATAATATTATTCGAGGTAATACAATTCGATCAAGAAATGAAGAGTTCAAGTCTCGTGGAGAAGGTATCCGTATGTGGTATAGCCATGATAATCTTATTGAGAATAATGACATCAGTCATGTACGTGATCTGTTTTTCACAAACTCCAGTAGCAATAAAATTCTGAATAACAAAATCAGCGATAGCCGTATCGGTATGCAGTTTGTGTTTTCACCAGACAATTTTATTGAGGGGAATCTTGTTTCAAACAATAGCACTGGTATTGTTGTAATGTATTCGAATGATTTGACCATTCGTGGAAATCAACTTAGCCACATGCGTAGTATTTCTGGTTCAGCATTTTCCCTTAAAGAGAGTTCAGGTGTTAGCGTAAAGGATAATGATATTTTACATTGTGCTTTTGGCGTGATTGCCAACGCCCCCATGCAACCTGAAAACATCTACCATATCCAGAATAATCGCTTTGCCTATAATGATATTGGCCTGTATTTTTATGGCGAGAAAGGTGGTCATGTCATCACCGATAATCGTTTTGAAAATAACTTTACAGATGTTGCCGTCAGTTCGGCATCGACTGCCCGGGCAAATAACTGGCAGGGAAATTACTGGGGAAATTACATTGGCTTTGATATGGATGGGGATGGCAAAGGGGATACTCCACACAATATATTTTTATATGCTGATCGTGTCTGGCGTGATCGGCGAATGGCACAATTCTTCCGGGCTAGCCCCGTTCTGGAAGTCATCGATTTTGTTGAACGCCTGGCACCATTTTCTGAGCCTGAACTGATACTTCGTGATTCCCAACCGAAGATGCAGTAGCCCTGATATCAACTATAGTCTTAGGGCTGGATTTACCAGTTCAGAGTCAGGATTCCTGTTAAATAGGTGGGCTATGATCGTATAATGTTAATTTACACACTGAGTATATGGATAAACCCTGTTTTCAATCTGACCCCATATTTACCATATTTACATATTTATTATTCCTTCTCTGACAAATTTAATGAGTGATTACATGAAATTAAGACCATTACGTATCAGTAAACCTGTGCCAGAACTGACAAAATTGCCTGCCCTCGGCATGGATGCTGACAGCATTGCGGATGCTTTTCGCCATTATTTTACTCATACCCTGGGGCGAGATCAGTTATGCCACTCGACCCATTATCCCTATTTTGCCATTGCGCTTACATTGCGCGATCGGCTGATGGAACGCTGGAAAAGTACTCGCCATGCCTATCGTCAGCTAGATTGCAAACGTGTGAACTATATGTCTCTGGAATTCCTGATGGGCCGGGCTCTGGGCAATGCCATGCTAAATCTGGGTGTGACCGATGAGGCCACCCGTGCCCTGTATGATCTGGGCATAAATTTGGAAGAAATTTCAGAGTCCGAGCAGGATGCAGGTCTGGGCAATGGTGGTCTTGGTCGACTGGCGGCCTGTTTTCTGGACAGTTGTGCCACCTTGCAATTGCCAGTAATTGGCTATGGTATTCGTTATGAATATGGAATGTTCCGCCAAAAAGTGAAAGACGGTTATCAGGTTGAAGAGCCAGATCACTGGTTACGTGATGGCAATCCCTGGGAACTGGAACGGCCGGAATATACTCAGCGTATTAAATTCGGTGGTCGTAGTGAATATTACACTGATGCCGAAGGCCAAACTCGAACCCGTTGGGTCGATACCCATGATGTTCTAGCCATCGCTTATGATGTACCGGTTCCCGGCTATCAGAATAATACGGTCAATACTCTGCGCCTGTGGAAGGCGGAAGCCACGGATGAATTTGATCTGGATGAATTCAATGCCGGTGGTTATACCGAATCGGTTGCAGCAAAGAATGAAGCCGAAAATATCACTATGGTTCTGTACCCGAATGACAGTAGTGAAAATGGTAAGGCACTGCGTTTGCGACAGCAGTATTTTCTTGCCTCCTCAACCTTGCAGGATGTAATGCGTTGTTGGGAAGATCGTCATGGTGATGATTACTCCGACTTTGCAGAAAAGAATGCTTTTCAGTTAAATGATACTCACCCCACCTGTGCTATCGCCGAGTTAATGCGTTTGTTAATGGATGAGAAAAAAATGGACTGGGATCAGGCCTGGGACATTACTCGTCGTACTATGGCTTATACCAATCACACCCTGTTACCCGAAGCGCTGGAAAAATGGTCGGTAGGTTTATACCAGCAACTCCTGCCACGCCTGCTGGACATTATTTTTGAAATTAATGCACGGTTCCTGTCAGAAGTCGCCAGTCGTTGGCCGGGGGATATCGAACGTCAACGTCGTATGTCTATTATTGAAGAAGGACCCGACCCCCAGGTCAGAATGGCATATCTTGCAATTGTCGGTAGTTTTTCCATCAATGGTGTTGCAGAACTTCATTCAAAGTTACTGGTAGAAGGCCTGTTCCATGATTTTTATGAATTGTGGCCGGAGAAATTTAATAACAAAACGAATGGTGTGACTCAACGTCGATGGCTGGCTGGATGTAATCCAGAACTGAACAAACTGGTTACTTCAAAAATTGGTGATGGCTGGATTACCGATCTGGAACAGTTAAAAGAGCTCGCGATTTATGCGAATGAGTCGGAATTCAGTAAGCAGTGGCGTGAAATGCGAAAGATTAACAAACAACGTCTTGCCGATTTAGTGAGTTCTAAATGTGGTGTGAACTTTAGTCCAGATTCCCTGTTTGATGTACAGGTAAAACGTATTCATGAATACAAACGTCAATTGTTAAATGTTTTACATGTTATCCACCTTTATGATCGTATTAAACGTGGCGATACTAAAAACTGGGTTAACCGCTGCGTTCTCATCGGTGGTAAGGCCGCCCCCGGTTATGCCATGGCAAAATTAACCATCAAGTTAATTAGCAATGTAGCAAATGTAATCAATCATGATCCAGCCGTTGGTGAACGATTGAAAGTAGCTTTCCTGCCTAATTACCGGGTGTCTGCAATGGAAATTATCTGTGCAGGAACGGATTTATCCGAACAAATTTCGACCGCCGGTAAAGAAGCATCGGGCACTGGTAATATGAAGTTTATGATGAATGGTGCAGCTACTATTGGCACTCTGGATGGTGCCAATATAGAAATTCGTGAGGAGGTTGGAGATGAAAACTTTTTCCTGTTTGGCTTAACCGCAGAAGAAGTGGAACAGACACGTGAGCACTATAACCCGCGTTCAATCATTGAGGCGGATGAAGAACTGTCTAATGTGATGAAGTTACTCGAATGTGGTCACTTTAATCAGTTTGAGCCAGGCCTGTTTGACTCAATTATTCATTCTATTACCAGCCCTCATGATCCCTGGTTAACAGCGGCAGATTTTCATAGTTTTGTGGAAGCGCAAAGACAGGCGGCCGATGCCTATGCCAATCAGGAACGCTGGACCAAAATGAGTATTTTCAATACCGCAGCCAGTGGCAAGTTCTCAACCGATCGAACCATGCATGAATACAATAATGATATATGGAAACTGAAGCAGGTGACCCCACTCGCTGTTGCCAGTGAAATGGAGTGTACTGAAAAGCTAAAATAAAAATGATACACCGATATTGATGTGATCTGTTTCTAGTGTGGCATTGATTGCTTCTATCACAACAGACGGTGAAATACCGGGCACAACGGTTGATGTGTGCTCGGTATTGATATTCACAAAAACATCTTGTTCTCGCTGGATTCTGGTTGATACCAGAAAAATATTCCCTGGCACTCCCAGATAACTAAGCTTTCTATAAGTTAAGTTTTTTAATTGCAATCTCCTGCATTTTAAATTTCTGTAACTTCCCGGTAACAGTCATGGGAAAATCTTCAACAAACCAGATGTACTTTGGAATTTTGAAATGAGAAATCTGGTCTTTACAGAACTGACGAATTTCTTCTTCTGTGGTTTGTTCACCCTGATGTAACTGGATCCACACCATAATTTCTTCACCATAGAACTTATCCGGGATGCCAAACACGGCGACCTGTGCAATTTTAGGGTGAGTAAAAAGAAAGGCTTCTATTTCTTTTGGGTAGATATTTTCTCCGCCGCGAATAATCATTTCCTTACGACGCCCCGTGATCTGGACATAGCCTTCGGCATCCATGGTTCCCAGATCACCAGAAAATAACCAGCCGTTTTTATCAATGGTTTCCGCTGTTTTATCGGGCTGGTTATAGTAACCCTGCATAATATGGTAACCACGAAAACAGATCTCTCCTATCTCACCCAGAGCCACGGTTTCACCTGTTTCTGTATTAACTATTTTGACCTCCTGATGAGGCAGGTTTTTGCCTACCGTTTGTGTTCGGCGTTCCAGACTGTCATCTCGGGTAGTTAGATGAGTTAGGGGGGAGGCTTCGGTTTCACCATAGCCAATCAGGATTTCATCACAATGCATCTCATTAATGACTCGTCTCATTAACTCAGGCAAGCAGGGTGCACCGGCCATAATGCCTGTACGTAAACTGGTCAGGTCATACTTTTTAAAATCAGGATATTCGAGTTCGGCTATAAACATCGTGGGTACGCCATGAATTGCAGTACAGTGTTCCTGTTTTATGGCTTTGAGTGTCGCTTCGGGATTAAAGTGTTCTGAAGGAATGACAATACAGGCACCAACAGACAGACACAGTAGATTGGCCAGTACCATACCAAAACAGTGATAAAAGGGTACCGGTACACAAAGCCTGTCCTGTTCAGTAAAGTGCATGGCCTGTGCAGAGAAACAGGCATTATTAAGAATGTTATGATGGGTCAGGACGACGGCTTTTGGAAAACCGGTTGTACCAGAAGTATATTGAATATTGATCGGATCATCCCTGTCCAGTTGTGCTGTTGTATTATCAAGTTGTTCGTCTGATATGTTTTCACTTGCTTTTAGCACTTCTTGCCAGAGTATAAATCCAGGGTGGGGTCTATCACTCTGTTCCGGTTTATCAGGATCAAGAACAATAATTTTTCGTAATAATGGCAGTTCACTATTATTAATAGAATCAGAATTCTTAAATTTTAACTCAGGTAATAACTCAACCAGCATAGCAATATAGTTGCTGCTTCTAAATGCCGGGATAACAAATAGTCCCTGTACTTCGGATAACTTCAAAGCATACGCCAACTCATGAACACGGTAGGCCGGATTAAGGTTAACCAGGATGGCACCGATACGGGCTGTAGCCATTTGTAATACTAGCCATTGAATATTGTTGGTTGACCAGACACCGATACGATCACCTTTGTTAAAGCCAAGACCCAGTAGACCTTTGGCCAGTTTATCCGTCTGTTCGGATAATTCCTGATAGGTAAGACGTTGTTGTTGAGGAAGGGAGGCAATGGCTTCCTGTTGTGGGAATCGCTGCGCGATACTGGAAAAATGTTCAGGTATTGTTGCACCTAATAAGGGTTTAGTACCCCCTCGGTGGAAATAACTTTTTTGTGTTTTGTTCATGATGACGTCTCATGCCATTTATCAAGTTCTGAACAAATCTACTATCTTATCAGGATTCAATATTCTCCCAATAAGTATCTATCTTATTCTGTAATTTAGAAATCAGTGTTTCATTGCGTTGTGGCTCAAACAAGTGTTTAAAACGACCCTGTAGTTTAAGATATTCTTCAACAGGTTGGCGTTGACGTGGAATTTTAGTGTGAATAATTTCACCATTGATATATTCCTTTAATGGCCAGACACCGGTCTTAACCGCAAGCTTGCCGATTTCCACAGTTTCTTTGGGATCGTAATCCCAACCAGTAGGACAGGGAGAGAGGGCAATGATCATTCTTGGTCCTTTCATCTGCATGGCCTTTTCGATCTTACGTGCCAGATCGACCGGTTCACTTCCAATAACTGTAGCTACATAAGCCGGTTTGTGTGCAGCCCAGATGGCAAACAGATCTTTCTTAAATCCACTAAAACCACGAGGCCCCATACTGGTAGACGTTTTTGCTGCGTGGGGAGTGGCGGCAGAAAACTGCTGTCCAGTATTGCCATAACCCTCATTGTCATAGCAGATATAAAGATAATCCAGATCGCGCTCCATGGTTCCAGATGTAGCCGAGAGGCCCATGCCGTAGGCAGAACCGTCTCCGGTAAGGACTACAACCTGTAAGTCTTCGGCTTTTGAGATACGTTTTTTTTCTATCAGAATATCCAGAGCATCACGTATGCCCTGAGCACCGGCTGGGGCACTGGCCATGGCTGTATAAAGCCAGGAACCTCGAAATGGTGTAAAAGGGTAAACTGACATTAGGGTCATGCAGCCTGCCGCATTAACAAAAACGGTTTTTTCACCCAGGATATCATAGATTTCATGCAGTGCTCCCAGACCACCACAACCGGCACACATGGGAGTTCCTGTGCCTAGTAGACGTGTTGAAGGCATGTGTTTTAAACTTTTATATCGAGTCATGGGTACTTCACTCATGAGTGTTGCCTCCTGAATTTTCACCTGAACTTTGACCAAGTTCATCACGTTCGACTTTGGCTATCGACTGTAACTTTCTCATTTCACGTAATTCATTTTCGCTATAGAGCAAACGTGGTGAAGGTGCCTGTCCCTGTTCAACAGCATTGCGTGCAGTGTTGGCCATTTCAAAAAACTCTTCCATCGTAATATCACGACCTCCCAGACCACCAATAAAACTGCTTATTACAGGAGCATCAGGTTGACCATACATGGCTGCCATGAGTTCAGTATGTAATACACCGCCCATACCCATTGAAATATTCTGATCGATAACGGCGATACCTTTTATGTGACTTAACATTTCCTGAAACTGTTTAATCGGGAAGGGGCGTAACATGCGTGGACGACACAGGCCGATAGCCCAGCCACTGTCACGTAATTTATCTACGGCTTCCATTGCCTTGGTAGAAAAAGATCCCATCATCACAAAGGCAAGTTCTGCGTCTTCCATTCGATAAGCTTCAACTGTTTTATATTGGCGTCCAAATTTCTCTGCAAACTCATCAGCTACTTCATTAAACACAGTTAAACCATTTTGAACTGCAAGATGGGTTTCATAGCGGAAGTAGGAATAGGGCGAACCTCCCAATACGGCAACAGCCTGACTCACCGGCGCACTGGCGCGAAACTGGATGTTCTCGGGATCGTATTCACCAACATATTCTTTTGCTGCACTAGCTTCAGGTAATTCAACCGGCTCACGTGTGAAAGACAAATAAAATCCATCCAGATTAACAATAACAGGAAGCCGTACCCGTTTATCTTCAGCCAGACGAAATGCGATCAGGGTATTGTCCAGTACTTCCTGACAGGTTGAACAATGAAGTTGTAAAAAACCACTATCACGCGCGGCGACAATATCGTTGTGATCGGATTCGAGTGTAATGGGTGCGGCTAGTCCACGTGACACATTGGTAAGCACAAAAGGTGCACGCCAGCCTGCTACGGTATAAAGCATTTCCATGGCATAGAGTAAACCCTGACTTGATGTGGCACTGAATACGCGTACACCGGTAGCCGCAGCTGCACCGGCGGCAGTGATCATGGAATGTTCAGATTCCATGGTGACCATCCGTGTATCCATCTCACCATAATCGATCCAGTTAGCCAATGCTTCAATAATTTCTGTTTGCGGTGTGATAGGGAAGGCTGGAATATAATCTGTTGCTGCCAGACGTGCGCCCCAGGCCGCTGCACCATTACCTGTTAATAACTGACGCGTCATGATGTGGTCTCCTCTTCCTTAAGTTTGTCCTGTGCTGCCGCCTCCTGTTCTGAAATGGTTTCAATGGCATGAGGAGGACATTGGGCCACACAGATCATACAGCCTTTGCAATGATCATAATCGATATGCGGTTGGCCTGACTCGTCCACAGTAATTGCGCTATCAGGACAGAAGGTACTACATACCCACCAGCATTTGTTGCACCGTTCATAATCAATTATCGGACGCAGGGTGCGCCAGACACCGGTATTGACTTTCATACTGGTAGCCGAGGCCCAGACATTGGGAGCAGAAATATGTGCGGCTTCAAAGGGCAGGTCGATCCAGTCAGGAGGTAAATATTTACCTGCTGTAATTTCACTGCCCTGTGAAACACAATTTTCATTAGGGGCCACTTTTTCATAAGCCTGCTTTGCTTTATGAATATTTTTATCGATGATCTGTGGACCCAACTCAGCGAGTTCATCTTTGATGGCCTGTTCCAGCGAGGCCAATGAGATGATACCCAGTAATCGAGAAGCCGCACCAGTACAGGTGGCACCGATAAAACGCAGTTCTGCCCGATCTTCTGTTTCAACAGGCAGGGTAATTATTTTGTTTCTTATATTAAGACGATGTTGCCAGGTCTGTTCTGATTCATCACTGTTAATCAATAATACTGTATGTTCCACTATGCCAGCTAAAACACCGGCCGCTGGAACTGGAATCAAACTGTCATCAGCAACAATAATTAAATCAGGCCGGGTAATAATACCGCGTTCATTAATGGTTTTCTTATCCGCGCGTACATAGGCAAAGATGGGAGCGCCACGACGTTCGGCACCATAACGAGGTGCGTCCTGTATTTCATAACCTTCCAGAAATAAAGCCGTGCCCAGGATACGACTGGCTGTTTTCATACCCTGTCCACCACGACCATGAAAACGTATTCGATACATATTGGCTCCTTTCCTTAACCAAAGGCCTGATCGTTAAATAAAATCCGGTGCAGATGAAAACAGGGAATAACGCCGGAAACTCATGGCCTTCTTTACGCGCTCAACCGCAAGTTCTATTGCCGCTTCGCGAGGAAGAATATGTTTATCTTTGACGGTACTCAGAACCTGTTCTGTGTTACGGCGTAATTTTTCTTCGATAGTTTGCAACGCAGCTGACTGGCTGGCCCCCTGATATTCCATCGCCGCGCAGATGACACCGCCGGCATTGGCGATAAAATCAGGGACACACAATATTCCTTTATCATGCAGATATTTTTCCGCACCATGGGTAAAGGGAATATTGGCACCTTCGACTACAAGCTTTGTATTGAGACGGCTGACATTATTTTCATTCACCACATCAGGCCGGGCAGCGGGTATCCAGATATCACACTCGACATCAATAACATCATCGCGTTCCAGTTTGTGCGCATCGGTATAATCGGTAACACATTTTCCACTTTCCTTTAATCTCAGAAGGGTGGCGACATCCAGTCCATTTACATTGGCAATGGCACCGCGTGAATCGGCAACCGCAACTAATACGGCTCCCTTATCGGTGAGAAAACGAGTCACATGTTTGCCTACGGCACCAAAGCCCTGGACGACAAATCGTGCCCCTTTAAGATCAAAATCAACATAGCGCAGGGCCACATCAACCACATGGCTCAGGCCCCAGCCAGTGGCACCAATTTCATCCAGAGGAATACCTCCAATTTCACGGGGCAGGCCAACGACACGGCCGATTTCATCTCGAATCCAGGCCATGCATTCTTCATCAGTACCCATATCCGGAGCAAAGATATAGGTGTCTTCATTGCGCAAGGCATTAGCCAGAGCTCGGATCAGGTGTTCCTTATCCGATTTAGGCATTTTTGGATCACCAAATAGCACCGCTTTGCCCCCACCATGAGGTAAGCCAGCGGCTGCATTTTTGAATGTCATGGCACGAGCCAATCTGACACATTCCTCTGTGCTGACATCTGTGGCCATACGCACACCACCAATCGACGGGCCTTTGGCAATATTATCAACAACCAGAATAGCCTTAAGATTAACGGCAGGCTCATAAACATGGATCACTTTTAACGGACCCAGTTCATCGACATAGTTGAAAATATCTTCCATTTGTTACGCCTCGTTTATGCAGTCTGTGACAATATAATCACAGTAATTTTGTCAACTTTGAAAACGGGAGTTCTATTTTAATTTTAGTTCATATCTGGAGATTGAAGTTCAACAGTAGATATATTAAGGAAGTATTGTTGAGTAATGAGTATTTAGCTGTTCGAGCTGATACAGCATAGAGCAGGTTTAAGAAACATTATAAAAGTTAAGCTGTTTGACTATTTCCAGCCAGGTGTTACACCTTTATTCCATGGCATCAGAATCAGGATTCGTGCTAACAGACACCGATCGAAAAAAGCAACCATAAAGGTAGATATGGTCATTATTCCAAACCAGATTCGGGTCTGATCAAGGATACCAATAATCGTAAACAGGAAATAAACAAACCGTATCTGTGATGGAAATGCTTTTAGACTTTTTTCTTTGATAATGAAATATACGGATTGAACTGCACTAATGCTAACAACAGCATAGAACCCAGGTAGCCAACCTAACATTCCTGATAGCATGAACCCAAATATAATGGGCCAGAACCACCATTCCACTGATTTTGGATAAATGACTGGTTTCATAATATTTCTCCCTTACTCAGTATAAATCTACAGGCTATATTTTATTGATAGTACAAAGTGGTTTTATTAACCTGACGTGGTTATGACGTATATCATGGTAGTTATTATTAACCCTGATCAGGATGCTCATTATCAGGGATATCAACCAGGGGGACAAAAGCAACACCGAGAATGGTTGTGATCTTAATATCACCCTGCAAGTCTTTTTCAAGCAACATCAATTCCTGATACATATGGGGTAAACCCACTGGAATGACCATTTTGCCACCGGGTTTAAGTTGCTCTTTTAGAGCTTCAGGGATATAAGCAGCGGCTGCGGTGACAATAATCGCATCATAAGGAGCATGTTCCGGCCAGCCTTGGTAGCCATTACCAACACGGACTTCGATATTGTGATAACCTAGTTCTTTTAGACGTAATGCCGCCGCCTCACTCAGGGGGGCAATCACTTCCAAACTGTAGACCTGTTGGCAGAGCTGGGAAAGAATCGCTGTCTGGTAACCCGAACCGGTGCCTACTTCCAGAACGATATGTTCGGGTTTTAGATCCAGAAGGTCGGTCATAAGTGCCACAATATAAGGCTGGGATATGGTTTGCCCATGGCCGATGGGAAGAGGACCATTATCAAAGGCCACGATCTTCAGATCATCGGGTACAAACTTGTCTCTTGGCACGTTGCTCATGGCCTTCATCACTTGTGGTGACAGGCTGTCACGGCCAATCATGCTGCGGGTATACTCGACTTCACTCTCGATAACCTCAAGCATGTGTTGTGTTTTGGTGTTTAAATTAACCATAAGTGTAAACTTAACAGGAGTATTAGTATCTAACCCTCGAAATCAGCGAAGCCTGGCCAAGGGTATTGTCATACAATAAGCATAGTCAATGCTTATAATTTCCTCCAAGATTACACTAAATTGTTGTTGGGGTGAGGGTTGTATATGGTCATGTTTTTATTTGATAGTCTGCTGTAATGACCAGTTCGAAACTTCTATTTTTTATCCTGTCAGCCATTTTTATTCAGGTTGCATTCTTTTGTCACTGGATTTCTTATAAAAACTGGACAGTTAAAAATCAGAAGGAACATCTATGACTGAGAAAAAACAGATAAAAATAACAAAACCACAAACTGTACATCTACAGCAACCAGCCTGGGATGGAGTGCGTGAGTTTAAGGTCGATAGAAAAGGTTTTGAGGATAAAAGTCAGTTAGCCTGTTCCTTTTATCTTGTTCCTTTAGATAGTCAGCCACTTCCGGCCTATTTACCTGGGCAATATCTGACCTTTGAATTTGATATCCCTGATACGATAACTCAGTCGGCTAAAAAAGTTATTCGTTGCTATACCATATCGGAAATGCCGCTGGCGGAATATTATCGAATTACGGTTAAAAAAATACCTGCTCCAAAAGATATGCCAGATCTACCTTCAGGTATTTCATCTACTTTTTTACATGATCAGATCAATGAAGGAGATGTTTTATTAGTAAGAGCACCAGCAGGTCATTTTTATCTGGCTCCCGAAATGACCGAGCCATTAGTGCTCATTTCTGCTGGTATTGGCATCACGCCGATGCTGAGTATTTTACATGCAGCATTGAAGGACGATCCCAAACGTGAGATATGGTTTTTCTATGGAGTACGTAATGGCCATGAGCATGTGCTAAAAGACCATATTGAAGACATTGCTGAAAAACACGGGAATGTAAATCTTCATGTCTGTTATAGCCAGCCAGATGAAGGAGATGTTATTGATAGGGACTATCAGCATAAATGCCGAATTGATATCAATCTGCTTCGAGCACTACTCCCTTTAAAAACTTTTCAGTTTTTTGTCTGTGGACCAAAGCCCATGATGGAAAGCATTGTCCCTGCACTGGAAGACTGGGGCGTTCCCAAACAACGCATTCATTATGAGTCCTTTGGCCCTGCAACGGTGATTCGCCATGAAAAATCGGTACAAACAACAGCAGGTGAAAAAACAGAGCCTTTAATCGTTACTTTTACTAAATCAGGTAAAAGTCTGAACTGGGATCCTTCTTTTTCATGTTTGCTTGAGTTTGCTGAAGCTAATGGTATTGATATCAGTTTTGGCTGTCGTGCAGGAAGTTGCGGCACCTGTGAGTCCGTTCTGGAAGAAGGGGAAGTAGAATACAACCAGGAGCCTGATCTGGATCTGGAAGAAGGAACCTTCCTGGCCTGTGTTTCTATTCCCAAAACAAATATTAAGATATCTGCCTGAATATAAATGTTATCAGCGGTTTAACAGGTAAATTTCTGCTGGATCGTTCCCGCAGGCAATTGGCCTCAAAGAAAAAAGGATTTTCTCAAAAGGGTATGAGTAAAACTCAGGTAGACAGGGAAATATTCTGGGATGCGGACACACTGGAACTGATGAAAAAAAATGGCGAGTTGTCCATCTCCTTATTACATTGGCATTTAGTGTACTGGCGCCAGGCCATATCCTGAGTATCTTTATTTTCTGGCAATGGCGATGATGATTAATTTATTAAGTAGCCATCATCACCTATTTAAATACTGGCATGCCCAGGTTGGGCATAGCGATGTTCATGAACTTTCTGGCAATCCAGACAACGTTGTGCAGCCGGGTTTGCTTTAAGGCGCGCATCGGGAATAGCCTGTTCACAGTCACTACAGAGACCATACTTTCCTTCCTGTAGTCGAATCAACGCGTTTTCAATTGCACGTATTTCTATAATATGCCGATCAATGTGGGCAAGGTTAATATCTACCAGAAGGTCAGCTACCGATCTCTCGGCAATATCATTAACCTGAGTGGCTAGATCAACAAAATGTTCTTCATCCGATTTGAGCAACTCTCTGGATACTTCCTGACGTAAGGCTTTATAGAGTGTAGTTAATGCCTGTTTATATTCACGGATATCATTTTCGCTAATGGGAGCAGATTGGGCTGACATAGCGGATTCCTCCTGTTAGTTAATGCGTATTGAGGATCCCTGAGGTTTAGAGCTAACCCCAGATATATTTCAGTAACATTTCAGTTGCTATCTGACTCGATAATTTTCTGAGTCAGAATATATATTATGCATCTATAAGCTTATGCCCGAATTGGAAATAGTGCAAATGATTGTGAATGTTATATATTACCTAATATGAATTGAATATTATTTATCTATAGATGATAAGCATATGACAACAAAAATTGGTCTTATTGGTGATGTGCATTCCCATCCGAATGAATTACAGACAGCCTTGTCGAGTTTACATAAGAAGAGTGTAGATCTTATTTTATGTACCGGGGATATTGCAGACTATGGTGAAGACCTTGAACAATGCGTTCAACTACTCATTCAATACCAGTGTAAAACGATAATAGGTAATCATGATCGGTGGCATCTTCTACAGCAGGAAAATAAGGGGGTAGACCTCACTGAATCAGAAATATGGATTTCAGAGCTACCGTCATTTCTTGAATTTACTTTTGAAGGAATACAGGTATATTTAGTTCATTCACGACCACCAGATCATGACCGAGATGGAATTAAACTACTTGATAAAAACGGTGTGCTTATTGAGGAACAAAAACGGATCTGGCAGGAAGAACTTAAAAGTTTTGAACCTGATGTTCTGGTGGTGGGACATTCCCACCAGGTTTATGCCGAGCAGCTTGGAAATACACTGGTCATTAATCCAGGTAGTCCCTGTTTTAATAATGTTTACGGTATCCTCACCTTGCCAGAGATGAGTGTTGAGTTTTTTGTGTTACCTGATCAGGAAATGGTAAAATCCTGGAACTGGGGTACCCATGAAGTTAACCAGAATAACTAAGATATTCAAAAAGTAAAATTATTTAAAGGTAATGATGTTAAATAAAAATATTCATGCGGTGCTGTTTGATTTTGGTGGTGTAATTGCTGATGAGGGTTTTCGGGATGGCTTAATCCAGCTTGCCGTCGAACAGGGACTGGATACAGAAATTATTGTCCATGAAGGCATGCAGGCCGTATATGATTCAGGGTTTGTTCTTGGTACTGGCACGGGCCATGATTTCTGGCAGTTAATGCGTGAAAATACAGGTTTAAGTGGTGAATATGACATACTCACCAAATACTGTATGGATCGGTTTGTTGTACGTGACTGGATGATGGACTGTGTCAGCCAATTACATAACGAGGGCTATATTGTCGGTATCCTCAGTGACCAGACTCATTGGCTTGATGAACTGGATCAAATCTATCATTTTATGGATAGATTTGATCATATTTATAACAGCTATTACATGGGAAAAGGTAAACAGGATCCATCTCTGTTTGATGATATTGCTGAGCGACTACAGATATCACCATCCTCTATTCTATTTGTGGATGATAATGAGGGTCACATACAAAGGGCTCGTTCCAGGGGTTGGCAGGCGATTTTGTATGTGGACAGGGATGATTTTAACCAGCAGCTTGCAACTATACTGAATGAGTAAGTAAGGGTGATATAGTTGTGCTTTATTTTTTCTGATTATTTTTTAGGTTCTTGAAGTTCATTTTAATTGTTAACTTCCCTTCAAAATATGTGTCGATACTGACCTGCCCAGCCTGAAATTGTGCTGGCATGTCCTGAGGATGGTTGGGTTCTAGACCTGTAAACTGTAGTTGACCGGCCGGGAAGTTTACAGTGAAACTGAGATGCATAGGATAATAGCCATCGAGGAACTTCAGATGGTAGGGTCCACTGACAAGAGTAAAACTCTTATCCGGGTTCTGATAGAAAATACGTACCTCAGCGTTGACACAGAGTTCGGCATTACTCTGAATATCGTTTAGTTGTACAGTTTGTCCTTCTACCCGGGAACTCCCAATCTGATGAGAGGATACAATAGTCAGTTTGCGCATATATTTGTACTGGTAGACAACCTGAGACTCTTTTTGAGGCGTGAGGTTGGCATAGCACTGCTGTAATACAACCCAGCCGTTGTCGATACTCTTCGTGTTAATTGTAAACTGGTTTCTGGAATGTAGAATGGTTTCCGGTTTATCTGGTGAAACAAATACCAGCTCACCCCCACTGACCCTACCGGAACTGGTATCACTGTCATCATAGAACCAGGCTTCCAGTTCTTCCTGAGACTCAAATTCAACACCTTCACAGGCAAGAATACTCATCAGTCCAAAAAGGAAAATACTTAGACGTGAAATGGTCATCATATTTTGTCGCACGTTAGTCTGTCCTATTTAAGCGTAGCATGGCCAGAGTGAAGGCCTGAAATTCAGTAAAATAGTCATGACATTTCATATAGTTAGACAGGAGTAAAAATTAGTTATTTGCTTTCTGAACAATACTATTGCTTTGGGCTATGCTTAAAATACTGTAGTCACAGGGAATCGTAAAAATGGCAAAAAGAGCAGGGACATTTGTATTTTTACCGTTATTGTTAGTGGTCAGCTTTATATGGCATATCGCTTATGCTGAGAACCCATCAGTCGGTAAGATTTTCCAGCTTACGGTAGCAGATGCTATTGGCCCAGCCACACATGACTATATTGAACGCGCTCTGGATAAGGCCAATCAGCAAAAAGCCGAGCTGGTCATACTACGTCTGGACACTCCTGGTGGTCTGGATACTTCCATGCGCGCTATTATCAAAAATATCACCAACTCATCGGTACCTGTGGCCAGCTATGTTTCACCTACGGGAGCACGAGCGGCCAGTGCCGGTACTTTTATTCTTTATGCCAGCCATATTGCGGCCATGGCACCAGGCACTAACCTCGGTGCGGCAACACCGGTTCAAATAGGTGGGCTGCCAAAACCAGCTTCCCCTGATAAGAACAGGAGCCCAGAGAAAAGTCAGGACAAGCAGAATGGCAAGGTAGAAAAAAAAGAATCTGCTGTACCAGTGGTTAATGGTGCAATGAAGAATAAAGCGATTAATGATGCGGTGGCCTATATTCGCGGACTGGCCGAACTGCATGGGCGCAATCAGGACTGGGCTGAAAAAACCGTGAGAGAAGCGGCAAGTCTGCCTGCGAGTGAGGCGCTGGAATTAAATGTTATCGATCTTATCGCAGACAATGTACCTGATTTATTAAAAAAACTGGATGGCCGCAAAGTGAAAGTGCTGGGTGAGCAACATAGTCTGGTAACTGGTGGACGCGTTATTGAACAGATTGAACCGGACTGGCGTAGTCGTTTGCTCAGTGTGATTACCAACCCTAATATTGCCTATATTCTGATGTTGATTGGAATCTATGGTCTGATATTTGAGTTATCTAATCCCGGAGCCATTATACCCGGCACCATTGGTGGGATTGCGCTGTTACTGGCTTTGTATTCATTTCAATTGCTGCCCATCAATTATGCTGGCATGGCACTTATATTACTTGGTGTTGCCCTGATGGTAGGGGAAGCCTTTGAGCCCAGTTTCGGTATATTGGGGATTGGTGGTGTTGTTGCTTTTGTATTTGGCTCTATTATCCTGATAGACACTGATGTGGTTGGTTATGGGATTGACCTCTCAATCATTGTTACATTTGCCGCAAGCAGTGTGCTGATATTTGTTTTTGTAATTGGTATGGCCATCAAAGCACGTCGAAAAAAAGTGGTGAGTGGACTTGAAGAGCTGGTAGGCAGTGCTGGTCGTATTATCGAGGGAGTTGACCACAAAGGTAGAGTGTTTATTCATAGTGAAAGCTGGAATGCAATTAGTGATAGTGTTCTGGAGAAAGATCAACAGGTCAGGGTGACAGGTGTTGATGGTTTGACCTTAAAGGTTGAACCCCTGTTATCTTCAGAAAAAGAAGGAGAATAAAAATGACGGCATATACTTTTTATATTATTGCAATAGTAGTAATTCTGTTTTTAGTCAGCGCGATTCGAATTCTGCGTGAATATGAGCGAGGTGTTATTTTTCTACTGGGTCGATTCTGGAAGGTTAAAGGTCCCGGGCTCATTATTGTGATCCCTTTGATCCAGCAAATCGTTAGAGTGGATCTTAGAACCATTGTGATGGATGTACCCAGTCAGGATGTGATCTCACGTGACAATGTTTCCGTTAAGGTGAATGCAGTTGTTTATTTCCGAGTCATTCAGCCTGACAAGGCGATTATTCAGGTGGAAGACTTTTACATGGCCACCAGCCAGCTTGCACAGACAACGTTGAGATCGGTTCTGGGGCAACACGAGCTGGATGAAATGCTGGCCGAACGCGAAAAGCTCAATACCGACGTGCAAAACATTCTGGATCAACAAACCGATGCATGGGGAATTAAGGTTATTAATGTTGAAATTAAACATGTTGACCTGGATGAAAGCATGATACGCGCCATCGCTAAACAGGCTGAAGCGGAACGTACTCGTCGAGCCAAGGTGATTCATGCAGAAGGTGAGATGCAGGCGGCTGAAAAATTACTTGAAGCCGCAAGAACCCTGTCTAAGCAATCCCAGGCCTTGCAGTTACGGTATTTACAAACATTAACGGAAATTGCTGGAGAACGATCTAATACGATTGTATTTCCTTTACCTATGGATCTGGTTGAGAACCTGATTAAGAAAACAGAATAAAATAAATACTACAGTTATATTTAGTCTAGTAAAATAACCCTTAGGGATATGCTTATGAAAATACCTCTGCAGATTACATTTCGTGATATTCCACCTTCAGAAGCACTGGAAGCCGATATTCGTGAAAAGGTCGCGAAGCTGGATGAATTTTATGATCAGATTATGAGTTGCCGGGTTGTGGTTGAACGCCCCCATGACCATCATAACAAAGGTAATTTGTATCATGTTACAGTTGATATCACTGTTCCAGGTGATGAAATTGTTGTTAGCCGTTCTCCTGATAAACATCATGCCCATGAAGATCCTTATGTTACCGTTCGTGATGCTTTTAGTGCAGCACGCAGGCAATTACAGGAGTTCGGTCGAAAACAACGTCGAAAAGTCAAAAAGCATGAAGCTCCTCATCATGGAGTTATATCTGAACTGGTCCCCTATGAAGACTATGGAAGGATACAGACGCCTGATGGCAGAGAAATCTATTTTCACCGCAACAGTATTGTTAACAGTGACCTTGATTCACTGGAAGCAGGTGCTGAAGTTCGCTTTAGTGAAGAAGTCGGTGATGATGGACCTCAGGCAAGCACGGTGCATGTGATTGGTAAGCATCACATCATTGAATAATGCAGCAGAAAATTAAACGTTAAGTTAATGAAACTGTACCTGCTACAACATGGTAAAGCCCATACGGCTGAGGAGGACGCTTCGCGTTCCCTCAGTCAGAAAGGTGTTGCTGAAATTACTCGACTAGCCGAATTCCTTAAACCAAAGAATATCGCGATTGAACGGATCCTGCATAGTGGAAAATTACGTGCCCAACAGACCGCTGAGATTCTGAACAAGGGACTTGTTCCCACTATTGAGCCTGAAGTGTCGAATATGATTAATCCCAATGACGATCCAAAGGCCTTTGCCTGGCAACATGAAAGCTGGGATCAAAATACCCTGATTGTTGGACATCTCCCTTTTCTGGCAAAGCTGGTCTCTATGTTAGTAGTAAATGATGAAAATCAGCCGCTGCTTGCATTCCAGCCTGGGACGCTGGTTTGTCTGGAGCGTAGTGATAATAATAACTGGCAAGTATGCGGCATGATTCGACCTGAGATGTTAGTTTAATCGATTTACATTGTTCTTTATCAGGTTCCTTCATCCCATGATGAGAGATAAGCTTGCTGCTCTTTTGTTAATTTGTCTATACGAATTCCCATTGATTTGAGTTTCAATTGTGCAACTTCCTGATCAATGTCAATTGGTACATTATGCACAGTATTGGATAGCGTGCCCTTGTCTTTATGTCTTGTTGTAGCAAGGTAAACTGCACATAAAACCTGATTTGCAAAACTCATATCCATGACAGTAGAAGGATGACCCTCAGCCGCAGCAAGGTTAACCAGTCTGCCTTCTGCAAGTAAACGAATCTTTCGGCCATCACGCAGGGTATATTCTTCTACAGAAGGGCGTGGACGCTGTTTGTCGACTGATAATGATTCCAGTGCAGGGATATTGATTTCTACATTAAAGTGCCCGGAATTGGCCAGGATACAGCCGTTTTTCATAACCTGCATGTGTTTTAAATCGACGACATGCTTGTCACCAGTGGCCGTAATAATAAAATCAGAAATCTTTGCCGCTTCAAGTAATGGCATGACCTGAAAACCATCCATAGATGCTTCCAGAGCTTTTAATGGATCGACTTCGGTGATCACAACTCTGGCTCCATGGCCTTTGGCACGCATGGCAATGCCTCGACCACACCAGCCATAACCAACCACAATGAAGGTTTTTCCAGCTAACAGGACATTGGTAGCTCGAATTATTCCATCCAGTGTACTTTGCCCGGTTCCATAACGGTTATCGAAAAAATGTTTAGTCATGGCATCATTAACAGCAATAACAGGAAATTTAAGGGCACCATCGGCCGCCATGGCACGTAAACGAATCACTCCGGTTGTCGTTTCTTCTGTACCACCCAGCATGGCTGGGATTAACTCCTGTCTTGTTTTATGAATTTCACTAACCAGATCTGCTCCATCATCCATGGTAATGACCGGCTTATGATCCAGTGCAGCATGAATATGCTGATAATATTTCTCGGTTGTTTCACCGTGTATGGCAAACACAGGAATGTTGTCATTAACAACCAGTGCGGCGGCGACATCATCCTGAGTGCTGAGAGGGTTACTGGCACAAAGTACCACATCTGCACCGGCACTTTTAAGCGTACGAGCAAGGTTGGCGGTTTCGGTCGTGATATGGAGGCAGCCACTAATACGAATACCCAATAGTGGTCGGTCCTTACTGAAATGATTTTTAAGGTTTTGTAGTACAGGCATTTCCGCTAATGCCCAGTTGATACGTTGTGTTCCTTGTTCAGCAAGACTGGTGTTTCTTATATCAAATCTAATATTATCAGTCATGATGTTATTCCATGAGAGTGTATTATTAATTTTAACTTATATTTTTTATAGCATTAGTAATTTAGTGTGAAATAATTATAGCCATGGTTTATAGAGAGTGTTTATGCGTACTGCTACTAGCAAGCATTATTAAAAAAGGTTATGAGGTTTTCAGATAAAGTTGTTATTTTGAGATAGATAATCAGAGTAGCCAACCATATACTTAAAATGAAGGTTTAAATAATTTTAAGGCGGAGGTTCGTATGACTAGTCCAGGTAAAAAATCTAATTTTGTTCGTCAGGGCGATCATCATCTTCTGCGTGAGCTGGATCATGACCCCTATCATTCAAAAGTAAAATTGAAAGAACCAACTGTTTGCCCAGAATGCAATGCGGTCTACCATAAAGGTCGCTGGAGCTGGGATAAAGCACCAGCTGATGCACATGCAACACTCTGTCCGGCGTGCCTTAGAATTAAAGACAAGGTGCCTGCTGGTTTCCTGACGATTCGCGGTGACTTTATCCAGGAGCATGAGACAGAAATTACAAGTCTGGTGAATAATATTGAGAAAAGGGAAAAGCAGGAGCATCCACTTAAACGGATAATGGGATGTGAAGCAGGAGCAGATTGTGTGGTATACAGTTTTACTGATGCTCATCTGGCTCGTGGTGTTGGTGAAGCACTACAGCATGCGTATAAGGGCGAACTGGATTACGAATACACAAACGAAGATATCATGCTTCGTGTGAACTGGTCACGCTAGTTTCTGACAGAAAGCAGTTTTGTACCTGTGCACTTCACAGGAGGGTAGGCTCATTTGTAAATTCTGGAGTAAATAAAAAATGACTGCTGGTGGATATTGTAATCGTGAAGTAGTTGTAACTGATCCAGACACGCCAGTCGCAGAAGTGGCAAAATTAATGCGCAGTCATCATGTAGGTAGCATTGTCGTAACCGAAAAGAAAGATGGCAACATAATACCCATAGGTATTCTTACCGATCGAGATATAGTTGTAGAAGTTATTGCGCGGGATGTTCTGTTGGAGTCAGTTCTGGCAAAGGACGCCATGAGCAGGGAAGTCATTACTGTTACGGAAGATACAACCCTGTTAGATAGCCTTGAATTGATGAAAACAAAAGGAGTTCGTCGATTGCCTGTCATTAATAGTGCGGGTGGCCTCGAAGGGTTGCTCAGTGCCGATGATGCCATTGAACTTCTGTCTGAAGCTATGAACGATCTGGTTATTCTCGTTAAACAGGAAACCAGGCTTGAACAAAATTTACATCCCTGAGCGGATTTTCTTATTGTTGTGTATACGTAAGTATCTGGAAATAAAACGTTCTATCCCTTCTGTATAATCTTCTCCAGTCATAACAAACCCATCATTATGGCCACCTCGCATTTCCAGAAAATGTTTGGGGTGATTGGCAGCGGAAAAAACAGTTTGCCCTTCCTCATAGGGAATGATGTCATCATTGACACTGTGAGCGATAAGCACAGGCGCTGATACGCTTTTTACATATTCTTCGGTGTTGTATTCAAAACGACTAAGCAATTTGACCGGTAAGATTGGATATAGCCGACTTCCCATTGAAGGCACCGAACTGAAAGCGGATTCAATGATGACTGCGGCAGGTTGGTACTGACTGGCAAGGCGGGCCGCAATTGACCCACCCAGTGAGCGACCAAACAGAATAATATTTTCCTCTGGAATACCTCGGGTGTGAGTCAGGTAGAACCAGGCTGCCTCAGCGTCCAGATAACTGCCCTGTTCGGTAATGTTTCCTTCACTCTGTCCATAACCGCGGTAGTCAAAAATGAAAACAGAAAGGTTAATATTGTTAAAAATCCTTATTGAACGCAGACGGTGAGAAATATTGCCGGCATTGCCGTGGAAAAAAAGAACTGTACCCTTTGACTTGCTGGCAGGGATAAACCAGCCATGCAGTTTGATGTTATCTTCAGTTGTAATATTTATATCTTCATAATCCAGTCCCAGATTTTCTGGGGTTGATCGGAGTGTACGTCCAGCTATGTCGGGGTAGTAGAGCAGTTCGGACTGGATAAAATAGAGATAAACACAAACCAGGGCATAGGCACTAATGACAGTTATGACGACACTACGTACTCCCATGTAAATACGTTTAGAAACTGACATTTTTTATCCCTTAATACAGATCATCGGTTCAAGTTTTGCGACCATACGAGCCAGCCCGGCCTGATCAGCAGCTTCAACCACAGTACTGACATCCTTGTAGGCTCCGGGTGCTTCTTCCGCTACACCCCGAGGTGAGGGGCTTCGAATCTGGATACCCTGATGGGCCAGTTCCTGAATCAGTTTATTTCCCTGCCATTGACGTGTTGCCTGACGACGGCTCATACAACGTCCAGCACCATGACAGGCTGAGCCATAGGCTAACTGCATACTTTCACGAGTACCGGCCAGAATATAAGAAGCTGTATCCATGGTTCCACCAATTAATACGGGTTGCCCACTGTTCTGGAAGTCTTGAGGAAGGCTGGGATGGCCAGGACCATAAGCCCGGGTCGCTCCTTTGCGGTGAACGTAAAGTTCCTGTGATACACCATTAATAAGATGTTGCTCAGGTTTACAGATGTTATGAGAAACATCATATAACAGCTTAAGCTCTATACCTGGGAATATCTGTTCAAAAGCTTCACGAGTCAAATGGGTAACAATTTCACGATTTGCTAAAGCACAGTTGATGGCGGCACGCATGGCACCAAGATAGTTTTTACCCAGGTTAGAATGAATAGGTGCACAGGCCAGTTCGCGATCAGGTAGATTGATCCCATACTCTTTAGCGTTGACCAGCATTTTTTTTAGAAACTCAGTACCGATTTGATGGCCGAGTCCGCGAGAACCGCAGTGAATACTGACCTTGATGTCATTTAACTTTATACCGAAAGTTTGGGCAATCTCATGATCAAATATTTCAACCACGCGCTGGACTTCAAGGTAGTGGTTGCCAGAGCCCAGTGTGCCCATTTCATGTTTTTGTCGTTTTTTGGCGTGATCGGATACCTGATCAGGTTCTGCGCCTTCGATACAACCCTGCTCTTCAATGCGTTCCAGATCTTTGAAAAGGCCATAACCCTGTTCTACAGCCCAGCGCGCACCACCGGTTAACATCTCATTCATTTCATGGTTATTGAGATTGATCAGGCCCGTGCTGCCGACACCGGCTGGAATTTTGTAGTACAGCATGTTGGCCAGTTCATCCTGGACTTCGATAACCTGCTCAGGTTTGAGGCCTGTATGTAAGGTACGTACACCACAGGATATATCAAATCCGACGCCACCGGCTGAAATGACACCTCCCTGTTGGGGATCAAATGCAGCGACGCCGCCAATAGGAAAACCATATCCCCAGTGGGCATCTGGCATGGCATAGGAAGCATTGACGATTCCGGGCAGCATGGCCACATTTGTGACCTGTTCATAGACCTTATCATCCATTTCTTTGATCAGGTTTTCACTGGCAAAAATAATGGCAGGTACCTGCATTTTTCCCTGTGGTAAAATTTTCCACTGAAAGTCAGAAACTCGTTCCAGTCGGTTAATGTCCATGGCTATAGGCTCATATTAAGTAGTAGTGATATTAATTATATTATTCACACATCAACAACACACTGTGCCACCCATTCATTTTCGGTCTGAAAAACACCTAACTCTGTGTAGGTTGCTCCTTTTATTTCAACGGCAGGTTGGTGACGAGTGATATCGACGTTTTCACCCCAGGCCAGGGCTGTGAGTATGCCGTTGCTTATGTTTATTTTAAAACGGCTGAACAGCATTTTTTTGATGGCCATTTGATAGATTAAGGCATTAAGCCAGTCAACAAACAACAATTCCAGTTCAGTTTCTTCACAGGTAATTTCAGTCATTTCACTGTCTTTGACCAACTCCAGACCCGTCACGATACCAGTTAGCGCTAATGCCGCCTGTTCAAAGGCAGTGGCAGGATCGGTGCCATAGCCACGAATACCAATGTCTGCCTGATGTTCAAAATGTTCCCAACGTGGTTGTGGCATTGAAGTTTCCTTTTGGAATGTTCTTAAATAATTATAGGTCAGACTGATCATAGGACTAAGAAGTTATAAACGGGAATATATAGCTGAGATTCTATTAAATGGATGTATACATATAAATGGGAGCAGTTAAACTTGATAGACTGGCTTTATTTGTGTTTTATATGGAGAGGTGTATATTTTGCATAAGGAATATTGATTTGTTACAGGCTACCTTTATTAACAGGAGGTGTATCATGGCTACTAAAGCAAAACAGGAAGCCAGTAAGGAACTCCAAACAGCCCCAAAAAAACATGCTTTGAGTCATTTGCAGGACATGGATCGGTTGTTTGAAAACTTTTTATCTCATGGTTGGATGAAACCGTTTAATTTTGAATGGCCATCATTTGATGAAATGTATAAACCTTTTGAAGGCAAAATGCCTCATGTTGATGTGGTTGAACGAGATGATGAAATTCTGGTGAAAGCTGAATTACCAGGTGTGGAGAAGAAAGATCTTGATATTAGTGTAACCAAAAATAGTGTCACTATTTGTGGTACAACCCAGCATGAAGAAAAAGAGGAAAAAGGAGAGTTCTGCAGGAGAGAAATTTCTAAAGGTTCATATTCCCGTACCCTCACATTGCCAGCTGATATTGATGAAAATAAGAGCAAAGCAAAATATAAGGATGGTGTATTGGAATTAACTTTACCCAAGCTGGAAGAAACCAGGCGTCATACTGTTGAAATTGAATAATTAATAGGTAGCGTACAGGTATAACCAGCCCCGGAGAATGTTTGTCAATCCGGGGTTTGTTTTATGTGCTGGTTACCAGATAATAGGTGCATGCAAAGGTTTCTTATAATTTCAGGAGTAGTACTGCTTGTACTGGGTCTAATTTGGCCAGTACTTCAAAAACTTCTATACAAAAGTAATTTCTTTCGGTTACCGGGTGACATTGTTGTCGAACAGGAAAATTTCCGGTTTTATTTCCCCATTACCAGCGCCATTATTATTAGTATTATTATCAGCTTAATAATCTGGTTTCTTAGACGTTAGAACTCTCCAAATTCTCAAGCAAAGTTTACATTTATCAACACCTGATATTCGCATTAGTTTCTAATATCGAAACATGTCAGTGCTAACTATACTTATAAGTAGGTTGAATGATCTTGTAATCGAGATTAACTGAGTGTCGCGTTGGGAGCTGGAAATGACAATTAATAATAAGCAGTTAGCACTACCCTCGGAATTACTCTATCACAAATGTGATCTGTCTTATCTGAAATTAACGTCGACAGAGGATCTGGTTGATTCCGAGGATGTTATTGGACAGTCACGGGCATTAGAAGCCCTGAATTTTGGTATTGGAATCAGGCATGATGGCTACAATCTGTATGTAGCTGGATCAACAGGCATGGGCAAACACACTACAGTCAATAACCTGCTAGAGCCCAGGGCAAAGTCTGCAGAGACTCCTTCCGACTGGTGTTATATCAATAATTTTGACCAACCTCATAAACCACTTGCTCTCGAATTACCGGCAGGACATGCCCGTCAGTTACATGCGGATATGGAACAGTTAGTCGATGACCTGACCATAGCAATTCCTGCGGCCTTTGAAAGTGATGAATATCAGGCTCGCGCACAGGAAGTTCATGATAAATTCAAGAAACGAGAAGAGCAGGCCTTTTCTGATCTTGCTGATAAGGCCAAAGACAAAGACATTGTATTGTTACGCACTCCTGGTGGATATACGCTTGGTCCTTTGAAAGATGGAAAAATACTGACACCGAGTGAATTCGATGTTTTAGCTAAAAAAGAAAAAGATAAAATAAAAGCATTTACGGATGAAATCGAAGAAGAACTAAAATCTATTATCAAGAAAGTACCCATATGGGCCAAGGAAGGTCGGGAAAAGATCAAGGAACTCAATCGTGAACTTACCGAAGTTACCGTAGAGCAATTTATCAGTGAATTAAAAGACACCTATCAGGATTTGCCTGAAGTCCTGAAGTTTCTTGAAACTGTAGAGTTAGGCATTATCACTAATGTTGAAGAGTTCAGGAAATATGCTGGGAGTGATAAAAAAGATCCTCTGGCCGATTTTGATCAGGTCTTTTTGCCATTTCAGGTCAATGTTCTTGTTGATAATAGTGATCTGGAAGGGGCACCTATTATTTATGAAGACAACCCAACCTACAACAATCTAATGGGACGTGTTGAGCATCTGGCACAATTTGGTACTTTAATGACTGACTTTACTCTGATCAAATCAGGGGCCATGCATCGTGCTAATGGGGGATATCTTGTCCTGGACATTCGTAAAGTACTGGCATCGGCTTTTGCATGGGAAGGGTTAAAACGTGCCCTGCGGGCTCATGAAATCAAGATCCAGTCACTTGAGCAAATGTTAAGCCTGGTAAGTACTATTTCTCTGGAACCCGAGCCTATTCCTATCGATTTAAAAGTTATCCTGACCGGAGAACGTATTTTCTATTATCTGCTGAAAAAATATGATCCAGAATTTAACCAGCTATTTAAGGTAATGGCTGATTTCTCGGAAGAGATGGATCGTAATGAGGATAATACCGCCGGCTATGCCAGTTTAATCGCGACCTTACAACGTGAACAGAAACTTAAGGCCGTTAGCAGGGGAGGGATGGAGCGAATTATTGAGGATTGTTCTCGCCGAATTGATGATGGTGAAAAACTGTCATTGCATATGGGTAATCTGGTGGACTTATTATGTGAAGCCAATTACTGGTCAACTGAAGAGAATACAAAGATAACAACCGAGATACATGTGCAAAAAGCCATTGATTCAAGAATTAAACGGCTTGATCAATTACGAGAGCAGGTACATGAAACGGTATTACGAGGTGATTATCTTCTTCAAACTTCAGGTAAACAGGTTGGTCAGATTAATGGTCTGTCTGTGATCCAGCTTGGGGATTATGCATTTGGCAAACCTTCAAGAATAACAGCAACAGCAAGGTTAGGAACCGGTAAAGTTATCGACATCGAGCGTGAAGTTGATTTGGGTGGTTCAATTCACTCGAAAGGTGTTTTAATTTTATCCTCCTATCTGGCTGATCGATATGCCCAGGATACACCACTTTCACTATCAGCCAGTCTTGTGTTTGAGCAATCCTACGGTTTTGTTGAGGGAGATAGTGCATCTGTTGCCGAACTATGTACATTGCTTTCAGCATTGTCAAAATTACCGCTTGAGCAATCGATGGCGATAACTGGATCAGTAAATCAGCTGGGACAGGTCCAGGCTATTGGTGGAGTTAATGAAAAAATAGAAGGTTTTTTTGATATTTGTCATGCACGCGGGTTAACTGGTGAGCAGGGCGTGATTATTCCAGAAGCCAATATTAAACATCTAATGTTGCGAACGGATGTGGTTGAAGCGGTGAAAACAGGCAGGTTTAATATTTATGCTGTTAACCATGTTGATCAGGTCATGGAACTTATGACCGGGATAGAAGCCGGTGAAAAGGATGAGAAGGGTGAGTTCCCTGTTGAAAGTGTGAATGGTTTGGTTCAGAAACGTCTTACTGAAATGACTGAGGCAAGACGAAAGTTTGCAAAAAGTGATGATGAAAAATGAATGATCAGATTATTAATGGAGATCTTACCGTCAGACGTATTCTGATGGATATTGATGCATGGGGAACAGGTGTGTCCTTTATGCAATCGGCTTTCGGGCTGGCATCACACTTAGAAGCAGAACTTTTTGGTCTTTTTGTTGAAGATGCCGAGTTACTACAGGCTGCTGAATTACCTTTTACTCGTGAAATAAGTTTGTCTTCTGCTCAGTATCGTGATCTTGATGCGTCTTCAATAATAAGGCACATGCAGGTTGAGGCAGATAAACTACGGCGACAAATGGAATTACTGGCAGCAACATCAAAAATAAACTGGTCATTAAATATTGCTCGAGGAGAACGTTTTGAACAGGTTTTTGAAAAGTGTAATGAATTCGAACTTATTATTTTTATGCCAGGAAGGAAATATTCTACAAGGCGAGAACAGGGACCATCCTCTAATGTAAAAGCGCCTGCTGTTTTGTTATATAAATCAGGAACACATTCCCTTCGTGCACTGCATGTCATAAAATTGTTAATGACGAATGGTGCCTTCAGCTATTTAAAACTATTAACCCTGGATAACTCGGCTGAAAAAAAAGCAAAGGAGCAGTTGGAAAAAACTGGGATACCTGTCAATTATGTACATATACCCAACACAGAGATAACTGAACTGACTCGAAACATCATGTCTGTTTCACCAGGGCTGATTGTATTTCCATTTCTGGATGAATGGCGTGAACAACCATCTGTAATCAAAGACCTGTTAGATAAACTTCCCTGTCCCCTTATCCTGGTTCGTTAGATTCGTTACGATTTTCCTTCGCAACAACCCCTGTCCTCCTGAATGGGAGGGCAGGGAATATCGGCATAGGAACAAAAGACACAGCAGTCACCGGGTCTGGGTTTAAGTAACACGCCACAGTGATTGCATTCATGAAAGAACAGGCAATGATCCGTCGGCATAGTCATGGTTTCGGTATGCTGACAATGCGGACAGGTTAGTGTTGATTCAAGGATAACGGGCATGATTAGCAACAGCCTGGTTTGACCGCCTCAATATGTGCAGAAATTACATAGTCTTCAACGCCCATACCGGGAGCCCAGTCCTTGATAAAGTCACGAGACTCATCTTTTGGAGTAATACGGATGTCACTAAAGCCAACATCTTCAAGGATAGTTTGCAGCTCAGAAATTAATGAAGCACCGGCCATACATCCTGCATATAGTTGAGGATCATTTTTTAACTCTGCAGGCATGTCGGTAGTAGCAACTACGTCAGAAATAGCTAAACGGCCACCGGTCTTGAGGACACGGAAGGCATCTTTAAAAACCTGTAATTTGTTTGGGGAAAGGTTAATGACACAGTTGGAAATAATGACATCAACTGTGCTAT
>JAPHRJ010000097.1 GCA_026196045.1 Gammaproteobacteria bacterium | reverse complement strand
TGTTTCTGACAGCTTTCTTCAGTCAGGAAGAAACCAGTACAATCGATAACGATGTCTGCTTTTACATCACCCCATTTAAGGTCAGCTGGATCACGTTCTGCAGTCAAACGAATTTTCTTGCCGTCAACGATCATGGCACCAGGCTCATGAGAAACTTCACCACCAAAACGACCATGTACTGAATCATATTTCAGCATGTATGCCAGGTAATCAGCATCCAGCAGGTCATTGATACCAACAATTTCGATATCTTTAAATTCGTTGTATACAGCACGGAATACCATGCGACCAATACGGCCAAAACCGTTAATACCAACTTTAATAGTCATTCGTTAATTTCCTCTTAAAGGTTTAAAAATTTTTATTACAATACTGATTCAACAGCTTTCACTACATTTTCTACAGTGAAGCCAAATTCTTTGAACAGTTCACCAGCAGGTGCAGACTCACCAAAGTGGTCAATACCTACAACTGCATCGGCATACTTGTACCATGCATCAGTAACCGCAGCTTCAACAGCAACGGTTGGTGTACCTTTACTTAATACTGATGCTTTGTAAGCGTCATCCTGCTGCTCAAATACATTTGTAGAAGGCATAGAGACAACACGAACGTTTTTGCCAGACATCGCTTCTGCAGCACCCATCGCCAGCTCAACTTCAGAACCTGTAGCAATAATAACCGCATCAGGTGTACCTGCGCAGTCTTTCAGGATGTAACCCCCCTTTGCAATATCAGCAATTTGTGCATCTGTACGTGTCTGATGCGCTAATCCCTGGCGAGAGAAGATCAGGCATGAAGGGCCGCCTTTTCGTTCAACCGCCTGTGCCCAGGATACAGCTGATTCAACCGCATCACATGGACGCCATACAGCCATATTAGGAATCATACGCAGAGTAGGAATCTGTTCAACAGGCTGATGCGTAGGACCATCTTCACCCAGACCAATTGAATCATGCGTATAGACAAAGATACTGCGAATTTTCATTAATGCCGCCATACGCAGAGCATTACGAGCATATTCAGAGAACATCAGGAAGGTAGCACCAAATGGAATCAATCCACCGTGTAACGCGATACCATTCATGATGGCTGACATACCGAACTCACGTACACCGTAGTTCACGTAGTTGGCTTCAACATTATTGATCATTGGTTTGTAACCAGACCACTCAGTCAGGTTTGAACAACCCAGATCAGCAGAACCACCAAACAGTTCTGGCAACATTGGTGAATAGGCTTCGATTGAAGCTAATGAAGCCTGACGTGTTGCAGGACTTTTTGCATCGGCATTAACAGACGCAATATATTCTGCTGATTTAGCTGCCCAGTCAGCTGGCAAATCACCCGCCATACGACGTTCGTATTCAGCCGCCAGCTCGGGATATGCTGCTTTATAAGCTGCAAATTTTTCATTCCATGCCGCTTCTGCTTTAGCACCTTTTTCCTTTGCGTCCCAACCATGATAAATATCGGCAGGCACTTCAAATGGAGCATGATCCCAGCCCAGTGCAGCCTTGGTTAAATTGATTTCTTCTTCACCCAGTGGAGCACCATGGCAAGCATGACTACCGGCTTTATTCGGCGAACCAAAACCAATTGTAGTTTTGCAGCAAATCATGGTTGGCTTATCGGTCATTGCTTTAGCCATGTCGATAGCTTTCGCAATGGCTTCTGGATCATGACCGTCAACATCAGCAATTACATGCCAGCCGTAAGATTCAAAACGCTTTGGAGTATCGTCAGTGAACCAGCCTTCAACATGACCATCGATAGAAATACCATTGTCATCCCAGAACGCAATGAGTTTACCCAGACCTAAAGTACCGGCCAACGAACAGGCTTCGTGAGAAATGCCTTCCATCAAACAACCATCACCCAGGAATACATAGGTATGGTGATCAACAATATCGTGACCTTTCTGATTGAACTGACCAGCCAGTGCTTTTTCAGCAATCGCCATACCCACACCATTAGTGATGCCCTGACCTAATGGACCAGTCGTTGTTTCAACGCCTGGTGCATAACCATACTCAGGATGACCTGGAGTTTTAGAATGCAGTTGACGGAAGTTTTTCAGATCATCAATCGACAGATCGTAACCTGTTAGATGTAACAAAGAATAAATCAGCATAGAGCCATGACCATTAGACAGGATAAAACGGTCACGGTTACTCCAGTCTGGATTCGCTGGATTATGGTTCATATTGTCGTTCCATAATACTTCAGCGATGTCCGCCATACCCATTGGCGCACCTGGATGGCCTGAGTTAGCTTTTTGCACACCATCCATGCTTAACGCACGTACAGCATTGGCAAGATTTTTACGAGATGACATAAGACTCCCCTTAAGTTCGATACCACAAAGTTAAAAATTCGTTTTCCGATGGTTTGAGTGCAAACCACCCTGTGCACATCAGACAAAATGAAAAATGTGTGTTAACCAAATATTGCAAATACATACTGGTCGATGATTGATCTTCCCATCTTCCAGGGAAGCTTGCTTAAATTGAGCAGCCTGAATTCGGCGCTATCAAAACCGGCAAGGATTCCGCTGTGCTGACCCGGAGTCCATGCCCCCGGATATTGAGCCGGGCATTTTCCCATCTTTTACCCTGTGCGAGCAATAGCTAGCGGCGAATAAGCTGTCCCTGATAAGGGGGGTTAAATGATTGATAAAGAGGTTTTATTTGCGATTTATCAACAAAACAAGGGTGATTAGTCTTCATCCTTCCATTTTATAGAACAACCCATACTCGGAATTTGCTCAGCCGGGCCATTTCCAGACTCTGCCACCTGGCTCATGGCTTCGAGTAAATCCCGTCTCACATCCTCAGGCGCGGTTTCTTTGCGACTGGCATCAAAACGTCCCCGATACTGCAATTTCAGCTCTGCGTTATAACCAAAAAAATCGGGTGTACAGACCGCACCATAGGCTTTGGCCACCGACTGGGTTTCATCTAATAAATAAGGAAAGGAAAAACCATACTCCTGAGCCACCTTCCGCATGTTTTCAAAGGAATCCTCATCATACAGGGAGGGATCATTCGACATAATAGCAACTGTATTAACTCCTTGTTCCTTAAGGCTTTTACAGTCACGAACCAGACGTTCTCGAATGGCTTTAACATAGGGGCAGTGATTGCAGATAAACATCACCAGCAGGCCCTTTTCTCCCCGGCAATCCGCCAGCGTCCAGGTCTTGCCATCGACTCCCGGTAGAGCAAAATCAACAGCTGGCTTATCAAATTCACACACGGGGGTTTCCAGACTGACCATCACTATTCCCTCCTTATATATGGCTTGCAGAATTCTATCCGTCATTATCAAGCTGTGAGCAAAATAACGGGAAATGAATTGTAACAGAAAAACAGGCTGCTCTTTCAGTACCTCCTTTAGCGGGTATTCAACCCAGAGCAAAACCGGTACACTGCGCGCTTTAAAATTATTACAAATCACATCCTACAAAATTTGAGGGAACATAATGGCAGATATGCACCTTTTTACTTCTGAATCCGTCTCTGAGGGCCATCCAGACAAGGTCGCGGATCAAATTTCTGATTCTATTCTTGATGCTATCCTGGCGCAGGATCCCAAAGCCCGTGTCGCTTGCGAAACGATGGTCAACACCGGCATGGTCGTTCTGTCTGGTGAAATTACAACCAGCGCCTGGGTCGACATGAACGAAGTTGTCCGTAATCGTATCAAGGAAATTGGCTACAACAGCTCAGAAATGGGATTTGATTATGAATCCTGCGCTATTTTGACCTCAATTGATAAACAGTCTGCCGATATCGCCATGGGCGTGGATGAAGATGAAAAACATGAACAGGGTGCAGGCGATCAGGGCCTCATGTTCGGTTATGCCAGTAACGAAACTGATGTACTCATGCCTGCTCCAATCACGTTTGCTCACCGTCTGGTTAAACGTCAGGCCGAAGTACGTAAAAACGGCACCCTGCCCTGGTTGCGTCCCGATGCCAAAAGTCAGGTGACTTTCCGCTATGAAGGCAATACTCCTGTAGGTATCGATGCCGTTGTCCTCTCTACCCAGCATGATGAAGGTATCGAACTCAAAACCCTTCAAGAAGCCGTTATGGATGAAGTCATTAAACCAGTTCTTCCTTCTGAGTGGCTGGATAAAGATACTAAATATTTCATTAATCCAACCGGTCGCTTTGTGATTGGCGGCCCAGTCGGTGACTGTGGTCTGACTGGCCGTAAGATTATCGTAGATACCTACGGCGGCATGGCTCGTCATGGTGGTGGTGCCTTCTCTGGTAAGGACCCCTCAAAAGTCGATCGTTCTGCCGCCTACGCTGGCCGTTATGTTGCCAAGAACATTGTGGCCGCCGGCCTGGCGGACCGCTGTGAAATTCAGATTTCCTACGCCATTGGTGTTTCCGAACCCACTTCAATCAGTGTAGAAACCTTTGGTACTGGCAAGGTTGCTGATAGCCGAATTGTCGAGCTGGTCCGTGAACACTTTGACCTGCGCGCCGGAGGCCTGGTGAAAATGCTGGATCTTCTACGTCCTATTTATGCTGCTACTGCGGCTTATGGTCACTTTGGTCGTGAAGAGGCTGACTTCACCTGGGAGAAAACCGACAAGGCCGATCCCCTGCGTGATTCGGCTGGGATCTGATTTTTTCAACGCAAAGACGCGATGATGCAAAGATCACAAAGTTTTTAAAAGCTTTTGTAATAAATACCCTTTGCACTCTTTGCTTCTTTGCGACTTTGTCTTGAAGCACTATAATACCGGGTCCCTGAGGGGCGCTGCAGCGGGTTTTACCATAACCCCCGTCAGGCTCAGGAGAACCTGTAATTTAACAGAACAACGGCGCTCATCTTTTTTTAACCTTAACTTTAAGGAGAGATGATATGAACGCTGTCGTTGACCCATCTTTTACTGACTACAAAGTCGCTGATATAAACCTTGCTGACTGGGGTCGCAAGGAAATTTCTATTGCCGAAACTGAAATGCCTGGCCTGATGGCTCTGCGTGATGAGTTTGGCGAAGCACAACCATTAAAAGGTGCCCGCATCATGGGTAGCCTGCACATGACTATCCAGACCGCTGTATTGATCGAAACACTGATCGCCTTAGGCGCAGAAGTCCGCTGGGTATCCTGTAATATTTATTCCACACAAGACCATGCTGCTGCGGCCATTGCTGCCCAGGGTATTCCTGTTTATGCCTGGAAGGGTGAAACCATTGAAGAATACTGGTGGTGTACAGAGCAGGCTTTAACATGGCCTGATGGTCAACTGCCAAATATGATCCTGGATGATGGTGGCGATGCGACCTTACTCGTACACAAAGGTGCTGAGTTTGAGAAAGCCGGTAATATTCCTGATGCACAGGAAGGCGATAATGAAGAATGGGTTGCTATCCTGAACGTACTGCGCAACACCAAAGAAAAAGACAAGTGGACTAAAATCGTTGATAGCATTAAAGGCGTCACCGAAGAAACCACAACCGGTGTCCATCGTTTATACCAGATGATGGAAAACAATGAACTGATGTTCCCGGCTATGAACGTTAATGATTCAGCCACCAAGTCCAAGTTCGATAATCTGTATGGTTGTCGTGAATCTCTTATTGATAGTATCAAACGTGCAACTGACGTCATGATCGCCGGTAAAATTTGTGTAGTGCTGGGTTATGGTGATGTCGGTAAAGGTTGTGCTCAGGCATTCCGCGGTATGGGTGCAACAGTTTGGGTAACAGAAATCGATCCAATTTGTTCTTTACAGGCCGCAATGGAAGGTTACCGTGTTGTCGATATGAACGAAGCCGCCAAGCTGGGTGATATTTTTGTTACCACTACCGGCAACGTACACGTTATCAACCATGATCATATGGCATCAATGAAGAACGAAGCGATTGTTTGTAACATCGGTCACTTCGATTCAGAAATTGATATCGGCTCTCTGTCAAAATACGAGTGGGATGAAATTAAACCACAGGTTGACCATGTTATTTTCCCTGATGGCAAACGTATTATTATTTTAGCGAAAGGTCGTCTGGTTAATCTGGGTTGTGCTACCGGCCACCCAAGCTTCGTCATGTCAGCATCATTTACCAATCAGGTAATGGCACAAATGGAATTCTTTGCTAACGCTGAAAATTACAAAAACGAAGTTTATATTTTGCCAAAAATTCTTGATGAAAAAGTTGCCCGTTTACACCTCAAGAAAATTGGTGCGCACCTGACTGAGTTAAGTAAAACTCAGGCAGACTACATTGGTGTGCCCGTTGAAGGCCCTTATAAACCGGATCATTACCGTTATTAAGTGACGAGTAACAAGATACGAGTGACGAGGAAAACATTCCCGTCACTCGCCATTCTTGCTTAACATTAACAGAAACCAATTTTTTTCTCGTCCCTAGTAACTCGTCCCTCGGAACTTTAAAAATGGAAAGCCAAAGACAATACCCGCAACAATTCAGCTTCGAGTTTTTTCCACCTAAAACCGAACAAGGTGCCGAAAAACTTGTCGCCGTACGTGATCAACTTGGCACACTCAATCCAAAGTACTTTTCCGTAACTTATGGAGCAGGTGGTAGCACTCAACAGGGAACAATGGATACCATTCTATCCATCAAACAGGCTGGCTATGACGCAGCCCCTCATTTGACCTGTGTCGGTTCGACTCGCGACACGGTATCAGAGTTGTTACAGACTTATATGGATAACGACATAAACCACATTGTTGCCTTACGTGGCGATATGCCTTCTGGTATGCGTGATATGGGCGATTTCCGTTATGCCAATGAGCTGGTTGAATTCATTCGTGGTGAAACTGGCGATCATTTTCATATTGAAGTGGCGGCCTACCCAGAATTTCATCCTCAGGCAAACAATGCTCTGGTGGATTTACAAAACTTCAAACGCAAAATTGAAGCCGGAGCCAATAGTGCTATAACTCAGTATTTTTTCAACCTGGATGCTTATTTTCGTTTTATTGAGGATTGTGAAAGCCTGGGTATTGATGTGCCTATTGTACCGGGCATTATGCCTATTACTAACTACACTCAGCTTGCACGTTTTTCTGATATGTGTGGAGCCGAAATTCCACGCTGGATCCGTCGCCGTCTTGAAAGCTTTGGTGATGACAAAGAATCCATTGTCGCTTTTGGGCTTGAGATCATGAGTGATCTTTGCCTGCAACTACTCGAGTCTGGTGCTCCGGGTTTACACTTCTACACCATGAACCAGTCAGGCCCTACGATGGCTATCTGGAACAATCTTGATCTGTGATCTGCAAATAGTCGGCGATAACCTGATATATGCGTATTCCCCGGATTTATTTATCCATTGATCTTACCAGCGATATCGAAATAGAACTGGAAGATCGAGCACGTCAACATATTGTCCAGGTACTCCGGCTAAAAACCGGTGCAGCATTAATTGTATTTGACGGCCACGGCAGTGAATATGAAGCCAGGTTGATCCAGGCCGAAAAACGCAAAGCCATCATACAAACTGGTCAGAAGCATACACCTAACTGTGAATCACCACTGTTTATTCACCTCGGATTAGGCATATCAAAAGGCGAACGCATGGATTATGCGATCCAGAAATCCGTAGAGTTAGGAGCGAATGAAATCACTCCTCTTTTTACAGATCATTGCACCGTCCAGCTTGATCAAAAACGCAGACAAAAACGCCAGGATCATTGGCAAGGTATTATCCAGAGTGCCTGTGAACAATGCGGCCGAACCATACTACCAGTGCTCAATCCTGCACAGAATTATGAACAATGGATAACATTAAATACCGAGGGCTCATTAGCTTTAATACTCGATCCTGCCTCCTCATATAGTTTAAACAGCATCGAAGTAAAACCTGAGAAGGTCCATTTACTGATAGGACCTGAGGGTGGATTTAGCATGAAGGAATTAAAACAGGCCGGGCAACATGCTTATCATGGCCTACGATTAGGTCCAAGGGTTCTACGCACTGAAACGGCGGTGGTGGCAGGACTTTCTGCGCTACAAACGATCTGGGGTGATCTGAATCAAAACTAAATTAAATGCAAATCCTGAATACGTGTTTCCAGGTCATCAAGATCGGGAACCAGTATTAATTCTTCATTTAATTTCACACAAGCTGAAATAGCCTGTCGATGACCATAAGTATCAGGCAACTCTTCATCACTAATATTATCTTCCTGAATAAGACGAAGCTGAGGAATACCCTGAATTAATATCGCCAGATAGGGTAGTTGAGCATTACCATTTAAGGTATTAAGTACTGCAATACGTCGGGCAGATATACCAGTTTCATTAGCACCACTGGCTAACTCATAGGAAATTAGAGGGATGGCCTGATCACGCCAGCTTATTTTTCCGAGCAACCAGTCAGGTGCATTCTCAATTGCATCAGGGTTTACATAGGTAATCACTTCGGCAACAGCCGTATTCGGTAAAATAATTTTTTCATTTTCCAGAGGGATTACCAGACAGTGCAATGCATTCTTATACTTCGATTTCAGCATTACAGGATTTTCTGTTTCTGAATTGAATGTAGTTAAATCCGACATTTCATTACCCTGTTCCTGGTTTAAATCAACCCGTAATTGTAATCATCTGTTTAAGAATAGTATGTCTGCAGTTTATTCGCTAATCCTTTGGGATTATCAATTTCACTGACAATACCGCGACTACGAACACTATCTGGCATTGAGGTGGCAAAACAGCTTTCTATATCCTGCGCCCAAATCTGGCCTCCACAACGTTTCATTATTTCTGCACCTCGCATTCCATCATCTCCCATCCCACTGAAAATAATAGCACCTGATTTTTCTGTATAACGCAAAGCTATGTCTTCAGTCACCCGGTCAATAGATGGTGAGTAACATGTTGGCTGTTCTACAGGCTGTAACTCAATAGCACCGATTGGATTAATTAACATCCGTTCATTAACTGGAACTACTATCACTTCATGATGATGCAATATATGCCCGCTCTTTGCTGGCATGACATGAAAGACCGTAGTTCGATTGAGTTGCTCAGCCAGTATGGAATTAAAGTTTGCCCCCAAATGCTGAGCCAATATAAAGGCAACTGGGAGGTCACGACTTAATTCCGATAAAAACTGCTTAAGCATTTCAGGTCCACCATGTGATGCCCCTAATACCCAAACATTTTCAGCCAGATTAAATTCTATTTTCGCTTTCCTGGTGACCGGTGTTGCACATGGTGGATGTTCACAAACCATCTGATTGATATCCAGATCATCCCACTCCGGTCGTCCCGTCAACTCGGAAATTTTTGTTAATAGTTTTCCATACCATTTTGCCAGTAGTGCCGGTTCATTCAGCGTTAATGCTGAAACATCATTAAAGATAACAGGAACATCTACGCTATCGAAAACCTGGTCCAGGATGTCCTGATGCTCATGCGTTCCTTCATCAATATCTAACAGTACAACATCAACTTTATTATTCTTCAGTTTATTTACAAACTGAAGACTCAACGGCTCATTTAATACTATATCAATACCAATACGTCGAATTGTATTTTCAAGGTACTTCCGATGCTTCAGCGAACTGGACGCGACAGCTAATGAAACACTAGCAAACTCATCATTACCTGACATAGTTACAGCCTGGAGTTATACGTATCCGATTATGGATAAAACTAATAAGTCGCTGTTGTCCGTCATAGAGATTCTGTTAATAATTTTACTTATTAATGCACGAATGTCCGTATATTTTCCAGCAGTTCATCTTCATTAAAGGGTTTACCCATATACATATTCACACCGATATTGAAAGCACGCTCACGATGCTTATCACCAGTACGGGATGTAATCATAATAACGGGAATATTTTTCAACTTCTCATCATTGCGCATGTTTGTTGCCAGTTCAAAACCATCCATACGTGGCATTTCAACATCCAGTAATACAACATCAGGTTGACTTTCATTAAGTTGATTCAATGCATCAACACCATCTTTTGCTGATACAACACGATAATCATGACGTTCAAGTAAACGGGTTGTCACCTTACGTACGGTAATAGAATCATCCACCACCATAATAGTAGGTTGCACACTGGTCTTTTCTTCCCTGACCACCTGTAGATCTTTAGAAATCGTCTGACGCACAAGAATATGTAAATCAAGAATAAGTAGAACACTACCATCACCCATGATAGTGGCACCAGAAACACCTCTTAAAGTGCTAAGTTGTGGCCCAACCGGTTTTACCACAATCTCACGAGTACCCAATAGGCCATCTACCTGAATGGCTGCGCGGTGTTCACCACTACGCACCATGAGTAGTGGAAGCATTTTTTCGTCAGTTACAGTAGGTGTACTTTGTAAACCCACCATCTGACCCAGATTCATGATCTGATATTCTTCACCCAACCATTCATAGGTTGGATTCTCCTCCTGCAATCGACTATATACCGTATCAGTGGCTATACGCTCAACGCCCTGCACACCCAATAAAGGAATCGCAAACTGCTCATCAGCCATATTAACCATGAGTGCACGGGTAATTGCCAGAGTCAGCGGCAGGTTAATAGTAATTGTTGTGCCTTTACCCCGCTCGGTATCAATGTCCAGAACGCCGCCCAATTGCTTTATGGCAGAATTAACAACATCCATACCCACACCACGACCAGAAATCTGAGAAATCTCATCAGCCGTACTAAAACCTGACTCCATAATCATACTAAGAAGAATATCTTCGCTGGCATTCGCACCGGGCTTAATCAGCCCACGCTCTTCAGCCTTCTTGCGGATAGCGTCAAAATCAATCCCTGCACCATCATCTATGACCTGAATAACAATATCTGAACCTTCACGTTTAAATGACAGGTTGATTTTTCCACTTTCAGCTTTGCCCGCTTTAACACGAGCATCTGGTAATTCAATACCATGGGCGATTGAATTACGTAACATATGTTCCAGTGGCGGAATGATCTTATCCATTACTGTACGATCAAGCTCGTTCTCAAGACCACTCAGTTTCAGCTCTACTTTTTTGTCGAGCTCATCACTGGTCTGTCGTACGATCCGTCTGAGTTTCGCCGACTGCCCGGTAAACGGTACCAGTCGTGTACGCATCAGACCTTCTTGCAGTTCTGTATTAACACGAGACTGTTGTAATAACAGGGTTTCTGATTCTCGAGTTGAATTTGACAGCATACCGCGCAGGCTGTCCAGATCGCTCAAACTCTCCATCATTGCTCGAGATAAATGTTGCATCTGGGTAAAGCGATCAAGCTCAAGTGGATCAAAGTCCTGGTAATTCTTACCGACTGTTTCTTCATGACGGTACTGGATCTGTGTTTCAGTTTCAATTTCGAACTGACGTAGCTGCTCACGCAAACGCTCTACCGTAGAACTTAATTCATCCAGATTTCCCTTAAATGAATTAGCCTGCTGCTCCATTCGAGCACGGTAAATACTGACCTCACCGGCGTAATTAACCAGGCTATCCAGCAAGTCAGCTTTAACTCTGACCTGTTCTTCAGTACGAGCGTGATGACGCCGTTCTACATTTGAATCAGAATGTTCATCATGTTCGGATCTAACCAGTCCACCTAGTTCAGTTAACGCTTCGTTGAGTTTGTCAGTTTCATCTTCAACAACTAATTCCGGCGTCGGAACCACTTCAAGCTTAACCTCAGGTTGGTCTACTGACCCTGGTTCTAATTCAGATTCTATTTCAGGTTCTGGTTCTGGTTCTGACTCAGGTTCCGCCTCAAATTCAGCTTCCTGAATATTGTCTATCTCAATATCAGCAACCGGCTCCAGATCTATTACATCTGATTCAGCTAAAATGTCTTCATCCGCTTCTACAGGAGGTTCTAACTCTGGTTCGGCTTCATCGACGATATCCAGCTCAACTTCAGATTCAGGTTCAGGTTCAGGCTCAACTTCATCTAGCTCTGGTTTGCTAATATCATCTTCTGATTCAATTTCTATGGCGTCTTCGAGTGAAGAGGGTTGTGAACCAGCTTCAGAACTAATTTCCTTACCTGAAAGCAGTGCATCAATTTGCGTCAGAATATCCGTTACAGGTGAAAGTGGTGAACGCTGTTTTAACTGTTCAAGCAGGAGAACAAGGTGATCGTGCGACTTTTGCAGGGCTGTAAATATATTGTCAGACATTTCACGTCGACCTTCAGCCACATCTGTAAGAATAAATTCTATCTGATGACTTAAATCACCAATAGGTGTAACACCCGCCATGCGGGCACCCCCCTTGAGGGTATGCAAGTATCGTTGCAATGATTCAATAGCGTTCTGATCCTGCAGATTATGCCGTAACTCTTCCAGAGAAGTATCACTGGATTCCAGAATCTCATCGCCTTCTTCTATGAAGATATCCAGCAGGTCTTCATCATACTCATCGATAACAGGTTCTTCTGCTAACTCAGCCTGTGATTCATATTCAAGCTCAGCTTTCTCTCCTGTTTTAGCAGGCACACCAGGTAGTTCTGAAATGGTATCTAACAGTGCTTTTAATCGTATGAGCAGGGCTTCATTACTTTCAATAGCCGTACCGGGTGCATCTAATGTTCCAATCGTAGCCTCAACATAATCTGCCGTTTCACTCAACAGGGCGACCGCCTTTTCAGGTACCAGGCGTTCTTCCTGATGCAGTTCATTGATGTAATGTTCAAACTCACCACATAGTTCTGCAACTGGTACGACACCCGTCGTACGTGAACTGCCTTTTAATGTATGTAACGCTCTAACCAGGCTATGGCAGGCTGTCCGCTCAGTATCATCATGCCAGTTTTGACAATATTCACGTAAGGTCTGCAGATGTGTCCGAACTTCCTTGCTATAAATTTCAAGCAAGACTGGATCAATCTCAGGTGACAGTGCCTGTTCAGGCTTAGCATCTTCCAGTTCAGAGAGTGCTGTACCTTCTTCTTCAATATTTTCAATTGATTCATCAACAGATTCATCCAGATCAGGTACGGGATCCCCTTTGCTTAGCTTATTTGCGTAATCGATTAATACCAGGATATGACTTTCAGGCTTCTTCGATTGTTTAAATAACTCAAATAACTCAGGTAATACTGTCAGAGCCTGTTCCAGAATATTTATCATCGCATCAGATGGCTGAATCTTATGTTCGATAACCTTGTTCAACATACTTTCATACGCCCAGGCAAACTCACCCAGGTCGATGGCACCGACTAATCGACCACTTCCTTTCAGAGTATGGAATGAGCGGCGCATGTCTTTCAGCGCTTCTTCATCGGAATGATTATCCCGCCAGCGAGGCAAGCATTCATTAATGCGCTCTAGTTCCTCCTCACCCTCTTCCATGAAAATTTCAATAATTTCTTCATCAATTTCTTCAATGACGGGAGGGGGTACTTTGATCTCAGAAAGGCTGACACTGGATATTTCATCTGCTTTTACATCAGCTTCATTTGTTTCAGGACTACCTGGAACTATTTCATCGGCTACAGGTATGTCTTCATCAGACGATTCACTCTCAGTAATTTCAAGGCCAACTTCTGTATCGTCATTTTCGATACTCAAGTCAGCAAGAACCTCACCACCTATTTGCGCGAGTTCACCAATATCAGTGACCGCTTCAGAGGACTCACTAACATCACTGGAAATATCAGCCTCGTCCTGTTCCGTAAATTCAAGTTCTACAATATTCTCTGCTATTGCTTCACTCTCATCTTCCTCAGGTTGTAGCTCACTTTCCAGACCGTCTACTTCCAGAGTCAAGGTTGGCTCAACATCGGTATCCGAGAGCTCGTCTGTCCCTGTGGCTAATGTCTCTTCATCTTCAATGACCAGATTAAGCGTCTCATCATCGTCTGAAGGGATGTCAAAAGTCTCTGCTACCGTTTCATCGTCATCGGCTGAAGTTTCAACAAGGCTTAGATCAATCAGAGTATCCGAATCACTCTCTTCTTCTGACTCTGCAACTTCTTTGGGTTGTTTCAAATCTGAAAGCGTGATCAGATCATCATCCGGCTGTGCCGGTTGTTCTTTTATTAACTGTTGCAGGCTGTGTTCGGCGACATCCAGAATAGCGTCGGGTTGTCCCCATTGCCCTGCAAGCGACTCGAGATAATATTCAATACTACTGATGGCATCGGCAAGATGATCCAGCTCATGTTCTGCAGGTAAGGCTGCTGACTCCAGTAATTCAGTACGGATGTGATTGATACAGCCATCCAGTATGCTTGCCGCTCTATCCAGATTCAGAATAGAAATGCCACCTTTAATACGATCAAGCGCAGCTGGAACTGAATCAAGCACAGAATGGTCGGCTGGGTTTTTACTAAAGACATTAACCGCATCTTTAACCTGTTCGAGCTCGAGCTTGGCCTCATCAATAACTGTTTTAAGTAGTTTCTGTTGTTCAACATTCTGTACGCGATCTTCAGCAGTTTCAGCTTTTCCAGCTTCTGCATCGACATTGGCTGCCCGTGCTGCATTGACTTCATTCAGTGACCGCTCAAGCTCAAGCAGGGTCGAAGCCATTTCCATCAAACTATTATCTTCAACAGTATGGGTACCATCGATCATGCCACCCATGCGGGTAATCAGTGACTGAACACTTTCACGTTGCAGTCCAAGACCCATCATCCCCAGGGTATCAGCCATCTGAGACAAGCTATCTTGCAATGGCTCAAGATCGGCAGGATTTCGTTCTTCAGTACGAACAAACAAATCCAGGTTGTCCTTCACCTTGAGCAAGTCTTCCATTAATACGGCGGATACAGTCGACATAAGTGCCGTACTAGGCCCAGCCATGTCAGTGCGCGCTTGCTCAAGCGTTTGCATATCAGGCAGGATTTCATCCAGCTTGAAAGCTGTTTTTAATTCACGAGTAAGGCCATCCTGGGTTTGAGAGGTGGCAACATAGTAAAGCAGGTTTTTCAGCAACTCAGAGGGTGGATCCATATTGAGCGCATGTTCACCACGATCAATAATTTTTTTAATTTGACGATCCAGTTGTCCTAGTAGCAACTTGACCGATACACTCGTATCCAGACCACCCTGTAATAAACTCTCAACCAGACCACCGGCCACCCATAAAAGCCGGTTAATTTCCTGCTCACTGGCAACACTACGCAAACGATCAATAACTTGTGCAATTTTTTCTAAACTGGCCACACTGTTCTTGTCACGGAACCAGCCCAGCAAACCAAGCTGGTAATGGTGACGTAAGGTACGCGCCATTTCACTAATATTGCCTGCAGTGGTTTCTATTAAAGGTGCATCAATACTAAGATCCGGAGAGAACAGCGCATTTTCTGACAACAGTGGCGCACCACGAGCAGCACGCAAATCATTCAGTAAAGGTAATAACAGTATTGGACTGTCAGGATGACCTCCCAGCAGGTGCTCGAGATAATCAGGAAGTTGAAGCACACCTCGTATTAATACTTCATAAGCATCTTCCGTGTTTGAAACTTTCTCATTAATAATAGCCTGTACCAAATTCTCCATTTCTTCGGCAACCATAGCTGAACCATAAAGTTCAACCATTTGTAAGGTGCCTCTAACCTGGTGTAAATAATTCAGGCAAAACTGGATTTGCGAACTATCATCTTCATCTTCAACATAGACTTCCAGAGATTTACGTGCCTGATTCAGCGTCTCGTCTATCTCGGATTTAACCCAAATGAGTGTATTTAAATCTAGCTCATTCTGCATACTCATGACTGACCATCCCCTGCAGCATTAGTACGTCTAAACGCCAGTGTTCCCTGATATGAAACAACCTGCATTTCCTCATGCTTCCAATCATTAATTTCTGCAGCACCAAGTACAAGCAAGCCACCCGGGCGCAGATGTTTAACCATATTATCCAGAATTCCATAACGATCCTGGCGTTTAAAATAAATCAATACATTCTGACAATAAATCAGATCCATCATTCCCACTTTTGTTTTGGCTAGATGCATCAAATTTAAACGTGTGAAACAAATTCTGTCTTTGATGATTTCCTTCACCGCCAGATGATGTTCATCCTGTTTGGTAAAATAACGAGAGAGATAATCATCGGGCAAATTACTCAACTTGTTATGGTGGTAGATCGCATTTCTGGCCGTTGATAGCGAAGCGGCACTAATATCGGAGGCTGTAATACTGTAATAAGCATTTAATCCACGACGTAGTAAATAGTCATCTGTCAGCATCGCTAATGAATAAGGTTCTTCCCCTGTTGCGCAACCGATACTCCACATATCTATTTGAGGAGTTTCTTTCTCTACTCCAGATAAATGTGAAGTCAGAAAAACTTCCTTGATCAGCTCAAGCGCACGTTGATCACGATAGAAACGGCTTTCATGTACTGTTAATCGATCAACCAGGATTTCCCATTCAACTGCGCCCTGGCGACCGTTATTCAGGTAATTGTAATAGGTTTCATACTCGGTAAAACCAAGCTCACGCATTCGTGTACTAAGGCTGGTCAGGAGAAATGATTTTCGTTTTTCCGGCCATGTGATCCCTGTTTTTTTAGCTAACAGGTTGATCCACATAGCTAGCTGAGCTGCATCCATTGAGGGTGGAGCAGCATAGTGCCATAAACTATGGTCGAATTGATTGTCAGCAGCAGCCATCAAGACTTATGCACCAGCTAAATAAGCTTAAGCTTCTGGTAAATGGAAGCCAGCAACAGAACGACGTAGTTCATTTGCTAACTCAGACAGGTTACCAATCGAGGCCGCAGTTTCATTGGTACCCGCTGAAGTCTGCGTAGTGATTTCCTGAATCACGTTCATGGTATCTGAAATATTGGTTGCCGCATTGGCCTGCTGACCGGCCGATTCCGAAATATTGGAAATCAAATCGGCCAGATGCTTGGATACCGTTTCAATAGCTTCCAGAGCACCACCCGCATCCTGTGCCAGACGCGCACCCGCTACTACCCCGGATGTACTTTGTTCCATAGAAGCCACCGCTTCCTTGGTGTCGGACTGAATCGCTTTTACCAGGGTTTCAATCTGACGTGTCGCATCAGCAGAACGTTCAGCAAGACGCTGTACCTCGTCCGCAACCACCGCGAAACCACGACCGGCTTCACCAGCCATTGCCGCCTGAATGGCCGCATTCAAAGCAAGAATATTGGTTTGTTCAGCAATATCATTAATCAGCTCAACGATATCACCAATTTCCTGTGATGATTCACCCAGACGTTTAATACGTTTGGAGGTTTCCTGAATTTGCTCACGAATAGTATCCATACCATTAATCGTACGTTGCACCGCATCACTACCTTGCGACGCAATGGTTACTGAGCGATTCGCTTCATCGGCCAGCTCACCTGCATTGTTAGACACTTCTTCAATCGACACGGCCATTTCATTAATCGCCGTACTGGCCGCCATAATTTGTTGGGCCTGGTGATCACTGGCTTCTGCAAGATGCATGGCTGTCGCCTGAGATTGTTGCGATGCAGAGGATACCTGTTGAGTAGTTTGGTTAATAGCTGATACCAGTTTACGCAAGGCATCTACTGCATAGTTGATCGAATCTGCAATCGCACCAGTAATATCTTCGGTTACCGAAGCTTCTACCCTTAAGTCACCATCCGCAAGGTCGCCCATTTCATCCAGCAGCCGCAAAATCGCTTCCTGGTTGCTGGTGTTTGTTTCTTCGATTCGGCGACTCTGTTCTTCAATTTCAGTCAGACGGCGCTGGGAATCTTTCCGATATAAATAAGCCAGCAGTACAATAATCGCTACGATTACAACCGAGAGTACATTTACCCAAAGACCATAGGTACGACTCTCGATATAGCCCTGATAGGATTCCTGCAGGTTTTGAATACTTCGTGGTAATTGCTCACTGATGCTTAATACCGATTCAGATGCACCAGAGACCTGGAACATCTCTGGAGAACGTTCCAGAATACCACCCACCTGTGCACGGATAGATCGGAACAATGTCGCTACTTTCTGTAGCTTGGCGCGTGATTCTGGTTCTGTAATACGACGAATGTTCATGTTGCGATTACCACGCAACATATCTTCAATAACACGGCCGAATAATGCGGCATCACGACCAAATCGATCTGCGGCCGTTACCGCTTCAGCACCACCTGACAGTACTCGGTTTACATTACCGGAGATACGCTGGGTTAACATGAGCTGGCGTGTCGCAACATAAATCTGATCACCATCGGCCTTTTGTTTGACCATGGTGTTAACCACCTCATCTGACAGGGCCAGTAAGGTTGGGATCTGTTCATTAATTTTCTGAATATGCTCACGCATACCGGTAACCACTTCACGACGCTGTAAAATGGTATCCACTTCCTTACGGTATTTATTCCATAGCCCCTGTAGTTGTTCTGCTGTTGCTACAGACTCAGGTGGCGTACCCTTTATGAGGCTCTGTAAAGTCTGGTCAAACTTGTCACGTTGCTGTTGTAACAACGGAAAAGCATTCAGTTCACCCTGAGCCGCCTGGTTAGCCAGTTTCGCAATTTCCTGGGCCAGTACTTTTTCATCACCCAGTTGACTAATGTAATTACGATCTTTTGCTTCTTCTTCCGAAACCTTATTGGATAAAAGACCTAATCCTATTACGGTTGCAATCAACAAAATTACAAAATATGTCATCATCCTGATTACAGGAATACCTATAACCCGACCGCCAGCTTTCTTCATGACATTCCTCCTGAAACCTTAAATATATGCTGAAAACTTTTCATCTAATCTTTAACCTTTAAATTCTGTTTTTACCATGTGTGTCTGGAAAGCAATCTAACTACGAACTTATTGCCCCGCCACTTCCATAAATGCTGGTGTCTCTACCAGTCTACGTGTATCAAATACACCCCAATGAACACCACCCTGCTCATAAGCACCACGTAATAATATCTTTAAGCGTTCAGGCACATCGGGTAACTGATTACTTTCTTCTTCATCGAGGAAATGACGCAGGCCTAATACTTCAGAAACTAATAAACCGCTAATTAAATCCCCTTTACGCATAACCAGCACACGGCTCTGTCGATTCAGATCTGTAATTTCATCAGAAACAAAAGCAAATAAATCAACAATCGGGATCAGCATGCCACGGATATTTGCCAAACCTTTAACCCATTTCACTGTGCCAGGGATACGTGTTAAAGATGGGTAAGACAGAATTTCGACTACCTCATCCGTAGGTACAACAAATGACATTTCACGCAAACGAAACCCAATACCTGCATGGGCTTTCTTTACTTCCAGTTGCTGGGGCAGGCCTAACGCTTTTTGCCGACTGCGTGCCTCAATATTCTGTAAAAGCGCTAGTGCCTGAGCGCCCGAGCCTGACATAGGAATATTATCCACCTATTGCTGATTTAATTTTTACCAGTAATTCTTCTTCCTGCACTGGCTTGGTTATGTAGTCTTTTGCGCCCTGACGTAAACCCCATACTCGATCAGTTTCCTGATCCTTGGTTGTTACTATAATAATTGGGATATTCTGGGTAGCGGGGTCACGAGTAATAGCACGTGTTGCCTGGAAACCATTCATTCCTGGCATGACTACATCCATCAAGATAAGCTCTGGCAAAGACTCTTTAGCCCTTGAAATACTAGCCTCAGCATTATCAACCGCATCCACCTGATGCCCATGCCCTTCTAACATCTTTTTCAATACATGTATTTCTGTTGGTGAATCATCAACAATTAAGATACGAGCCATTTCGTCTCCTTCAAAAACTATTTAATAGGGTGTGGTTGTTCAGCGCCAGTTTAATTCAGTAAACATAAGCTTACTTATACTTGCTCCTGCACCAGGTCTTTAATCGCACCTAGTAATTCTTCTTTGGTAAATGGTTTTGTTAAATACTGTTCTGATCCAACGATACGGCCACGAGCTCGATCAAACAGACCATCTTTACTGGACAGCATAACGACTGGAGTTTTATTGAAACGTTTATTGTTTTTTATTAGTGCAGTTGTTTGATAACCATCAAGACGAGGCATCATAATATCAATAAATATGATATCTGGCTGGTTGTCGGCAATTTTTGACAACGCTTCAAAACCATCGGATGCCGTGAAGACTTCACAGCCTACTTTTTTTAGCAAGGTTTCAGCCGTCCGACGAATCGTTTTACTATCATCAATGACCATAACTTTAAGACCCTGATAACTATCTTCCATCTGTTTCTCTGCTAACACTGCGACCACCTACATTTAACAATCCTGAGCCCATGATCCCCTTCCACATCCATATTCAAATCTGATGCAAAATCTTCATCAGAAGGAACCACAATATTTAACACAGTTTCTAAGAACAATCTATAAGTATATATTTAATCTCAACATATTCAAAAAATTAGCTGAGATAAATCTGTACTTTCCATTTTCTGTTCAGGTTTTATACTGAACAAAGTATAGCCACTACTCAAAAAATACTTCCGTACTATTTTTTAGGCAGCCACATCAATAAAACGCTTATTTTCTAATCATCCTTAAGTAAAAATCATGTCGCAGGACACAATTTGAACCATCGAGACCCTAAAACATCTATACTTAGTACCAATCCCAGACTAACAACATCCAAAAAAAGTATGAGTATTAAACACATTAACGCCGTTCCACATTTAACCACTGCTTTATCTGGCCCCTTATACGACATCGAATCCCATTTACTTACCTATCAGGCCAAGATAGAAAGCTGGTTCAGGAGCCATTGGTTAGAAACACCGGCACCTTTCTATGCTTCAGTTGACCTGCGTAATGCTGGATTCAAACTGGCACCCGTTGACACTAATCTGTTTCCTGCCGGATTTAATAACCTCAATCCCGCATTTATGCCACTGTGTATCCAGGCCGTTCAGTCCGTTCTGGAACGCATTTGTCCCAAAGCAGTTCGCATTTTACTCATCCCTGAAAGCCATACGCGCAACCAGTTTTACCTGGAAAGCCTGGCCACCCTGCAGGAAATCATTACAAAAGCTGGGTTTGATATACGTATCGGTAACTTGAACCCTGAACTTGAGGAAAATCAGAGCCTCGACCTGCCTTCAGGTAAAAAACTGCTACTCGAGCCCATCAAGCGACAAGGCAACCGACTCACACTGGAAAACTACGATCCCTGCCTGGTTCTGCTGAATAATGACCTCTCTTCTGGACGCCCAGAAATACTGGACGATCTGGAGCAAATGATCCTGCCACCCGTCGAGCTAGGCTGGAATGAACGCCTGAAATCTGAGCATTTTGCCGAGTACCAAAAAGCGACACGTGAATTCTGTGAAATGGTTGATATCGACCCCTGGTTGATCACTCCCATGTTTCGAAACTGCGGTGAAATCAACTTTATGAAACGGGAAGGTGAAGACTGCCTGGCTAAAAATGTAGAAGGAATGCTGGCTGAAATCCAGCAAAAATACGATGAATACAATATCGACAAGCCGCCCTTTGTCATCATTAAAGCCGATTCTGGTACCTATGGTATGGGCATCATGACAGTTCATAGTGCAGACGATGTTCGTGAACTTAATCGAAAACAGCGCACAAAAATGTCTGCCAGCAAGGGTGGGCAAACAGTCTCTGATGTCATTATTCAGGAAGGGATTTATACTTTTGAAACCTGGGGTGACGAGCAGGCTGTCGCCGAACCCGTAGTCTATATGCTGGATCACTATGTGGTGGGTGGCTTTTATCGTGTGCATACCGGCCGCACGACGACCGAGAACCTTAATGCGCCAGGTATGCATTTTGAACCCCTGGCTTTTGCTGAAACCTGTAACGCCCCGGATAGCAGCAAATCTCCCGATGCCGACCCAAACCGCTTTTATGCCTATGGTGTCATTGCTCGGCTGGCATTACTGGCTGCCGCAAGAGAGCATGCTAAACATCAGTAGTTGAATTCCTTCATCTATTCTGTACTCGAATCGATACTCGAAATATATTAAGTTTCCCTGCACCGGACTTCATCGTTAAAATGAAGTCCGGTCTACTCAAACAAGGTCAATAACATTGCCTATTAAACTTGGCGTCGTGATGGATCCAATTGAATCCATTAACTTCAAAAAAGATAGTACTCTGGCCATGTTGCTCGCGGCTCAACATCGCGGCTGGGAACTATACTCCATGCAACAACCCGATCTGTATTTAAATAACCAGCGGGTATTCTGTGATGCAAAAAAACTGACAGTACAGGCTGACCCCGATAACTGGTTCAATATTCTCTCCTCACAATCCATGCCCCTGGCCGATCTGGATGTGGTGTTAATGCGTAAAGATCCGCCTTTTGATATGGACTACATCAACACGACTTATCTATTAGAGCTAGCTGAGTCAGAAGGCCTGCTGGTAGTCAATCGTGCACAAAGTTTGCGTGATGCCAACGAAAAACTGTTCACAGCTTATTTCCCTCAATGTACTGCACCGACTCTGGTCTCATCCAGTGATCAACATATTCGTGAATTTTTAAACACTCATGGCGATATTATTCTCAAACCTTTAGATAGCATGGGTGGTGCTTCTATATTTCGAGTGCAGGAAAATGATGCCAACATTGGCGTGATCATTGAAACCATGACAGGCCATGGTAAACGCTTAATCATGGCGCAACGTTTTATCCCTGAAATCACGGAAGGTGATAAACGAATACTTTTAATCGACGGTGAACCCGTTCCTTATGCGCTGGCTCGTATCCCGAAGAAAGGCGAAACACGCGCTAATCTTGCTGTGGGTGGTACCGGTGCTGGTGTCGAACTCACTGAACGTGATTACTGGATTTGCGAACAGGTCGCTCCTGTCTTAAAAGATAAAGGACTGATTTTTGTTGGGCTTGATGTTATTGGAGACTACCTCACTGAAATTAACGTCACCAGTCCAACCTGTATTCGTGAACTGGATACACAATACAATCTGGATATTGGTGGACAGCTAATGGACTGTATTGCACAAAAACTCAAAAACCACTAACCCATATTTATGCCTTTTAATCTCCGCCTCCTGTTACCTATTTTTGTTTTCACTTTTCTACTCAGTGCCTGTCAACCTGCCCCTAAAGAATACAAACAAACACTGTTAGTGTTTGGTACCTTAGTAAATATCACCATTTATGATACTGATGCATCCAAAGCAGCCGCGATGATCAAAGCGATCAGTGATGATCTTAATTTCATGCATGAAGCCTGGCATCCCTGGAAGCCGGGACCTCTCGGTCGCACCAACACACTACTGGCACAGACCGAATGGTTTTCTGCTAATCCATCGGTTATGCCTCTTATTACACTGGGACAACAACTATGGCATGACAGTGATGGCCTGTTTAATCCAGCTATTGGGCACTTACTTGGCTTATGGGGTTACCATCAGGATGATCCACCACAGGGTCCACCGCCATCCGCTAATGAAATTAAAAAATGGCTAAGCCAGAACCCTCGTATGTCTGATATTGAAACCAAAGGCATTCGAGTACGCAGTAGTAATGCCGCAGTAAAACTCGACTTTGGTGCTATGGCCAAAGGCCTGGCTGTTGATCGTGTTATCGAACAACTTAAAAAAAATGGGATTGAACATGCCATTGTAAATGCCGGTGGTGACTTGAAGGCGATTGGACGTCATGGTGATCGTCCCTGGCGTATTGGCATTCGTCACCCGCGTCAGGATGGCAGTGTGCTAGCGGCTGTTGAAGTCAATGATAGTGAGAGTGTATTTACCTCCGGCGACTATGAACGCTTTTATACCTTTGAAGGTAAACGCTATCACCACATTATCGATCCTCGCACGGGTTACCCAGCGGGACAGAGCACGTCGGTTACGGTCATCCATCCGCAAGCGGCCGTGGCCGATGCGGCAGCCACCGCCCTGTTTGTTGCCGGACCTGAGCAGTGGCAGGACATCGCCCTTAAAATGAAACTTCAGTACGTCATGCTGGTCGATAAACATGGACAGGTTCATATTACTCCAGCCATGGCCAAACGAATTGACTGGCTTGGTAACGATGTTCAACTCAAGATTAGTCAACCATGACTCGTGCAGACACTGCCATACTGATTATTGCAATTTGTACTCTACCCTTTGTTTATCGTTATTACTGGCAAGCCGAAACAAGTGCTGATCGAGTCCGTATTTTTTCCGCCGACCAGTTAATTAAAGAGCTCGATTTAAATAAAGATCGTACTGTCCGTGTTAAAGGTGTGCTTGGTCACAGTCATATCCAGATCAAGGATGGCCAGGTTCGATTTACTGACTCACCCTGCACCGGTAAATTCTGTATTCACAAAGGCTGGCTCAGTGAGGGTGGTGACTTTAATGCCTGTCTACCAAACCAGATCAGTATCGAGGTCACCGGGCAACAACAGTTTGATAGCATGAATTTCTAAACAGGAAACTAATCTCCTTTGAACATCACTTTAAAAAGTACTCCTGAAGATCATCGTATTGCCTGGCTGACGGCACTGGCGATCAGTATTCATGTACTGGAAAGTGGTCTACCCAGCCCCATCCCAGGCTTGAAACCTGGGCTGGCTAACATCATAACCATTACTGTACTTTGCCAGTTTGGCTGGCGCACCGCCGCCTGGGTCAGCATGTTAAGAGTACTGGTGGGTAGCCTGATACTCGGCACCTTTCTCTCGCCTACTTTTATGATGAGCCTGGCCGGTGCAACAGCAAGCATACTGTTACTGGGACTGGGTTCTAAACTGCCCGGCCGAGGATTTGGTCCCATCGGTTATAGCCTGTTGGCGGCCATTAGTCATATCAGTGCTCAATTCGTTACTGCCTATATGCTGTTTATTCCGCATCCGGGACTTTGGCGTTTATTTCCGATTTTGTTAACCTTTGCCGTCGTCTTGGGTATAGTCAACGGTATAATCAGTCAACTATTACTAAAAAGAGTGGTTTAAAAACCCGGTGTCATCTACGTTAAACGCTGTTTCTGTTACTTCGGCTGATCGCCTGAGCATGACCCTGTTTTTTGCTTTAGCCTTTCACGCCATCATTATTCTCGGTATCAGTTTTGATATTTCCGATGATGCACCCTCTCCTCCGCTCACCACCATGGAAATTACCCTGGTACAAAACAGTTCGGAAGATGAACCCGAAGAAGCGGATTACCTCGCTCAGACCAACCAGTTAGGGGGCGGCAATATCGAAGAAAAAGTTCATGATCAAAGCCCTTTTGCTAACCCGACTCCAGCACAGGATAGTGGTTTCGGTCCTTCCAGTCCTGAAGCCTTCATGCCCCCGGTCAATCGTTCCAAAGTGGAACAAAAAGAAATCATGACCGTACAGAAAGCCGATACCAAAGCACTCAGTAAACCCAAGGAAGAACCACTACCAGAACTGGCAAACACCATAACCGCCGCCCAGTTACTGGAAAGTAGTCGCGAAAAAATTGCGCGCATGAGTGCTGAAATCAATCGTATGAAAAAGACCTTTCATGTGACACCCAAGCGGACTTATGTCCGCGGCGCTAATGCACGGGAATACCGTTTCGCCAGTTACCTGGATGCCTGGCGTGCGAAGGTCGAGCGTATCGGTAACCTTAATTATCCAGAAGCCGCCTTACAGAAAAAACTTGACGGCAATCTACTGCTGGATGTTGCGATTAACCCCGATGGCAGCATAAAAGATATTCGGGTACTCAAATCCTCTGGTCATAAAATCCTGGATGAAGCCGCACGCCGTATTGTTCGACTGGCCGCACCCTATCCCCCCCTGAGTGATGACATCAAACAGGACACGGATATTCTGCACATCCCCCGGGTATGGCATTTCCGCAGTGGCCAGGGACTGAGCACAGGCTCTCAATAAAATCGCATTTAAAGGCCATCCACCTTGCAGGTCAGAGCTGGGTGCATAATACTCTTCCTATGTCTTCCCAAATCCAGCTTAGTAATCAGTTTCTTATTGCCATGCCAGCGCTTGAGGATCCCAACTTTTCTCATACTGTCACCCTGCTATGCGAACACAATAATGAAGGAGCCATGGGTTTAATCATTAATCGCCCAACTTCATTAAGTCTGGCTGAACTGGTCGCCCAGTTGAATATCGATCCGGGTGAACCAAACATGGCTAATGTACCGATTTATCACGGTGGCCCGGTGCAACCAGAACAGGGCTTTGTCCTGCATTCGCCGCTGGGTGAATGGGAAAGCACCATGGAAATCGCTCCTGACTTAGGCCTGACGGTATCACAGGATATTATTGAGGCTATTGCCCACGGGGTCGGCCCGAAACATTTCCAGATTGCACTGGGCTATGCTGGCTGGGGAGCCGGACAACTGGAAGAAGAAATTATCGCCAATACCTGGCTTAATGGCCCCGCTAATAATCAGATTATTTTTGAAACCTCGGTGGATGAGCGCTGGCAGGCGGCCGCGACAACCCTGGGCATTGAGCTGGCACAACTCTCTAATGACGTGGGGCATGCGTGAACCGAACCTTTTTGGGCTTCGACTACGGGACAAAACGTATTGGCATTGCCGTCGGACAGGAAATTACCGCCACCGCCCGCGCCTTAATCACGATTAATAGTAAAAACCAGAAACCTGACTGGGATGCCATCAGTAAACTCATTGCCGAATGGCAACCCGCTCTACTCGTCGTTGGATTACCATTACATATGGATGGTACAGAACAGCCTGTTACCGATGCCGCACGACGTTTTGGTAATCAGCTCAAAGGCAGGTACAATCTGCCCGTTGAAATGATGGATGAACGTCTAAGTTCTCATGAAGCGGAATCCCTGCTAGAACAGGGGCCATCCCGCAGGAACAAAAAACAGAACCAAGCCATTGATCACCTGGCCGCCCAACTGATTTTGCAAAGCTGGCTGGATAATACGGAACGGACTATCGAATGAGCCAAAGCCTGGATGTAAACAGTCTGCTGGAAAACATTACCGGCAAGCTGCAGCAACACCTGCAACTACGAAATATTTCTGAACCACTGATGATCGGTATCCATACCGGTGGAGCCTGGGTCGCCAGTGCCCTGCATCAGAAATTGCAGCTCAACCAGCCTCTGGGAACACTCAACATCAGTTTCTATCGTGATGACTTCACCCGTATCGGCATGCACCCACAGGTACAGCCTTCGGATTTACCGTTTGATATCGAAGATCGTCACATCATTCTGGTCGATGATGTCCTGCATACTGGCCGTACGATCCGCGCCGCACTCAATGAAATTTTTGATTATGGTCGACCAGCTTCAGTCACCCTGGCCGTACTGGTTGACCGTGGTGGTAGAGAATTACCCTTCTGCGCAGATATTTGTGGTCAACACCTGCAGCTAGAAGCAAACCAGCATGTTAAACTCTCCGGACCTGAACCACTCGAACTCAAGGTGCAAACGGCGTAAATGATTCGTAAAGATATCCAGTTTGATAAAAAAGGCCGCCTACGCCATTTCCTTACTACCGAAGGGATATCCCGTCCCTTAATTACTGATATTCTGGATTACGCTGAAAACTTTGCTTCTGTTGTCAATAAGCCGGTAAAGAAAGCACCCCTGCTTCGCGGCAAAACCATCGCCAACCTGTTTTTTGAAGCCAGTACCCGCACCCGTACTACTTTCGAACTGGCGGCCAAGCGTTTATCGGCTGACGTTATTAATATCAATATCCAGACCTCCGCCACCAAAAAAGGGGAAAGCCTGCTCGACATGCTCCGTAACCTGGAAGCCATGCACACCGACATGTTCATCGTGCGCCACATGACCAGCGGCGCGGCACATTTTATTGCCGAACATGTCGCGCCACACATCAGTGTGATCAATGCCGGAGATGGCAGTCATGCCCATCCGACCCAGGCCATGCTGGATATGTTCACCATTCGTCGGCACAAACCAGACTTCACCGCACTGCGAGTCGCCATTGTCGGTGACATCATGCATTCACGAGTGGCCCGTTCCCAGATCCATGCGCTGAATATTCTTGGCGTGCCTGACGTACGCGTGATTGGTCCCCACACCCTAATCCCACCTCATGTTGAAAACATGGGAGTGCATGTATTCCATCAAGTGGAACAGGGTCTGCGTGATGCCGATGTGATTATCATGCTGCGCCTGCAGCGGGAACGTATGCAGGGCGCTCTATTACCCAGTGAAGCAGAATACTTTGCTAATTACGGCCTGACTCCGGACAAGCTGGCCCTGGCCAAACCCGATGCCATTGTGATGCATCCAGGCCCGATTAACCGTGGAGTAGAAATTGACTCCACCGTGGCCGATGGGCCGCAGTCGGTGATCCTGGAACAGGTCACCAACGGACTAGCCGTACGTATGGCCATCATGGCCATGGTATTAGGGCGAACCAGCGATGAAGAGGTCGCCAGCTAATGGGGCTTCATATTAAAAATGGCCATCTCATCGATCCGGCCAATGAAGTCGATAGCAAAGCCGATCTGTTTATTGAAAATGGCCAGGTCGTTGCCATTGGCAACCAGCCCGAAGGTTTCAATGCCGAAACAGTCATTGATGCGGCTGGCCAGATTGTCTGTCCCGGTCTGGTGGATCTATCCGCGCGTTTACGCGAACCTGGACAGGAACACAAAGGCACCATCGAATCCGAAACCCGTGCCGCTGCGGCCGGGGGCATCACCACCTTATGTGTTCCACCGGACACCGATCCGATTATTGATACTCCGGCTATTTCAAAGCTGATCCGCAACCGTGCTCGTATTGCTGGCTTTGCCAATGTGGTTACGCTCGGTGCCCTGACTCATCAACTACAGGGTGAGCATCTGGCGGAAATGTCCGAACTGCAAACGGTCGGTGGATGTGTTGGCATTAGCAATGCCCTCAATCCAGTTAAAAACACCCTGATCATGCGCCGCGCCATGGAATATGCGGCCAGTTGTGGACTGACGATCTTTTTACATGCCGATGATACCGGGCTCTCTGCTGGAGGTTGTGCTCACGAAGGCATGATCAGCACCCGCCTCGGACTGGCCGGAATTCCCGAGTCAGCCGAAACCGTGGCCGTGGCCCGCGAACTGATGTTGATTGAACAGACCGGTGTGCGTGCGCATTTCTGTCACCTGTCCAGTGCGCACTCTATTAAGATGATTGCCCGAGCACAGCACGATGGACTACCCGTCACCATGGATGTGGCCGCCCATCAATTACACCTGACCGACATGGACATCGGCTTTTTTAATAGCCAGTGTCATGTGTTACCACCATTACGCACTCAACGTGACAAAGATGCCCTGAGCAAAGCCGTAGCGCAAGGTTGTATCAGTGCGATTTGTTCTGATCATCAACCCCATGATGCCGATGCCAAGCTTGCTCCCTTTGGAGAAACCGAACCGGGTATCTCAGCACTGGAAACCCTGTTGCCTTTAGCGCTGCGTCTGCTGGATGACAAACTGTTATCCCTGTCCGACCTTATTTCCCGACTGACCACACAACCAGCTCAGATACTGGGACTAAATCTCGGCCACCTGGGTCAGGGTGCCAAAGCTGATATTTGCATATTCGATCCCGAGCAGCACTGGAATGTTGCTCCAGAAAATATGTTGAGTCAGGGTAAGAACACGCCATTCATAGGCTGGGAAATGAAAGGCAAGGTGACCCATACTTTATTAAATGGCCAGATTGTTTATCAGGCTGATAAACCGTAGGCAGGACTATCGTAGGTTGGGCTGAGGTACGAAGCCCAACATGATTAATGATTATAACTTTGTTGGGCTTCGTACCCTCAGCCCAACCTACATATACACAAATATATTT
>JAPHRJ010000030.1 GCA_026196045.1 Gammaproteobacteria bacterium | reverse complement strand
CGTCTGCCATCGTTTTTTCCCGTTGCGTTAAGGTTCACCAAAATTAAAAATAGTCTGAAGTTGCCTTCCTAATACAGCTGTGAATGCAATTCACATACCAGCAGCTATTAGAAAATTATTTTTCTTACTATTCAGTAAGTTATAAACCAGGATTAATGAATATGGCGAACTCTTGACGCTACTTGCGTCAAGAGTTCAGCCGATAGAGGTTAGATGATTATTTATTAGGCAAGTTTTGGGGGAATTGCAACTTGCCGAGTGGAAATGCTGGAAAATCGACAGACTTACTGTCCAGAGAATTCGTCTTTAAACAGGTGTTCACGGTAATAACGCAATTCATTGATTGAATCACGAATATCATTCATGGCCAGATGGCTAGATTCTTTCACCAGCCCTTTACCAAGTCCCGGTGCCCAACGCTTAGCCAGTTCTTTCAGGCTGCTCACATCCAGATTACGGTAATGGAAAAAATCTTCCAGTTCGGGCATACAACGGGCTAAAAAGCGTCGATCCTGGCAAATACTATTACCACACATCGGTGAGGCGCTGGCAGGAACGTGTTGACGCAAAAATTCCAGCGTCTGTTTTTCGGCTTCGGCTTCGGTAAGCTGGCTTTTTTTAACCCGTTCGGTCAAGCCCGATTTACCATGTTGAGTTGTATTCCACTCATCCATGCCAGCCAGGATCTCATCTGACTGGTGAATGGCCAGCATTGGACCTTCTGCGATTACGTTCAATTGACTATCTGTAACAATGGTTGCAATTTCAATGATTAAGTCATTCTTGGTATCCAGACCAGTCATTTCCAGATCGATCCAGATCAGATTATTTTGATCCTGCGTCATAAGTTACCTTTAATAAATTATTAATATACGAAAATAGCGGCAAAGCCTGCTACCATTCTAAAAAGTCATACCCTAATTTAGGCAGGGTTAATTTTCAGTACAAAAAGTTTGTTATCCCTCTATACTGCAAGGCATCTTTACATTCCTGTAAAAAATCCGGAAAATCAAGTCTTAAAACCCTTGCCAGCCCTGGGCTGTAAAGCATTCTAGCAAAGGCTACCCTGCCTGTCTTAATAGAAGTAAATAATGACAATGAATACAATTACTCTAATATTTATCATCGCTCTTGTGTTATCCGTGGCCATTCAAATATGGCTGGATCGACGTCAGGTTAAATATGTCGCGGCAAACCGTGCCCAGGTTCCCGATGCCTTTGCGGAACAAATACCACTCGATGCCCACCAGAAAGCGGCTGATTACACCCTGACCAATATGCGACTGGGGCTGATTGAGCTGGTATTAGGTACATGCCTGTTATTAATCTGGACACTCGGTGGTGCACTGGACTGGCTGGATAATAGCTGGCGTAGCATGGGATGGTCGCCAATCATGACGGGGGTGATCGTTATATTCAGCATGGTGTTTATCTCCGGACTGATTGACCTGCCGATGAATATTTATCGTACCTTTCGTGTAGAACAGAAATTTGGCTTCAACCGAACCACGCCGGCATTATTCATTACGGATTTAATCAAACAAACCCTGTTAATGATTGCCATCGGCCTGCCTTTACTTTGGGTCATACTGTGGCTAATGGGGGATATTAAAAATCTAGATCCATTTTGGTGGTTTTATGTCTGGGCAGTCTGGATCAGTTTTAGCCTGTTTATGATGTGGGCCTACCCGGCTTTTATTGCCCCCATTTTTAACAAGTTTGAACCACTTGAAGATATGGAATTAAAACAACGAATTGAAAATCTATTACAGCGCTGTGGTTTCACCAGTAAAGGTGTCTTTATCATGGACGGTTCCCGTCGTTCCGCACATGGCAATGCTTACTTTACGGGGCTTGGTGAAAACAAACGTATTGTGTTCTTTGATACCTTATTAAAATCACTGGATCCCAGTGAAGTCGAAGCTGTACTCGCCCACGAACTGGGTCATTTTAAACGTAAGCACATAAAGAAACGTATTATTTCAATGGCGGTAATCAGTCTTTTAAGTCTGGCCTTTCTGGGTTGGCTTATGCAGTATGAGGACTTTTATCATGGGCTTGGTGTGAGTGAACCTTCAACCTATATTGCCCTCGTACTATTTATGATGGTCTCACCTTTGTTCTCGATTTACTTACAACCCATTTTTGCCTGGGTAAGTCGTAAACACGAATTTGAAGCTGATGACTTTGCTTCGGAACAAAGCAATGCCAATGATTTAATTACAGCGCTG
>JAPHRJ010000024.1 GCA_026196045.1 Gammaproteobacteria bacterium | reverse complement strand
CTCGTTGGTATGTTCGTCATGCTGAGGCCTATATTAAGGCTTTTCCTAATTTGCGTTTAGTGCAACATTCTGCGGGAAATGTCGATCAATATCTAAATGCAAAAAGCCGCAACCCACGTCTAACGGAATGGCAATTTAAACAAATTATAGATGCACTTAAGTTGTTATTTTGCGAAATAGTCTGTCCGGCATGGGCAAACGAATTTCCATGGGATGATTGGCGTGCTCGCGCAACTCAGTTGCCAGATAATCATGCAACTGTTGCTCGTGATTTCCAGTCTATAGATCTTGAGAAAATATCTGGCAGTTTATTAAAGAAAAGCCAGAATAATCGTGGCTTGTTTCGGCAGGTGTTCAAACAATACCCAGCCCATGTTGAGAACCTGATTAAAAAAATACGTGTGATGGGCTATTCCATCCGGACCGAGCAGTCTTATTTAAACTGGTTGTTGCGCTATGTTTGTTTTCATCAGTTAAAAGATCCTGCCGAGCTGGCTGAAGCCGAAATTGCCCTGTATCTGGAACATTTAATAATTAGACGAAATGTTTCCGAAAGCACGCAAAAGCAGGCATTGTGTGCATTGGTATTTTTTTATAAGAAGGTGCTGGATAAAGAATTAGATGAAACCATTGTTTATACGCGTTCAAGAAAGCCAAAACGGTTGCCGGTTGTTTTGTCACGTGAAGAAATAACCAGGTTAATTTCTTATATCGAGCCATCTATGCAAAAAATGATGGCAAAATTACTATACGGTTGTGGTTTGCGATTAATGGAGTGTATACGCTTACGAGTGCTCGATATAGACTTTGATTACCATCAGATTTTTATACGGGAAGGGAAAGGAAAAAAAGACAGGGTCGTGCCACTACCAAAAAAACTGGTTGATGAAATAAAAGAGCAGTTGATAGAAGTCAAACTGACGCATGAAGACGATCTGGCTGAAGGGTTTGGTAACGTTTATTTGCCTTCAGCACTTGCACGTAAGTACCCCAATGCGGAAAAGGAGTTTCGCTGGCAATATGTTTTTCCGGCATCGAAAGTTTCCACTGATCCACGTTCTGGTGTTACACGTCGACACCATATCCATGAAAGTGTTTTGCAACGATATATTAAGACTGCAGCAGAGCGGGGGGGTATCACCAAGCGAGTAACCACCCATACTTTACGTCACTCTTTTGCAACGCATTTGCTGGAGTCAGGTTATGATATCCGTACCGTGCAGGAACTGCTAGGACATGCTGATGTCTCTACGACCATGATTTACACGCATGTGCTGAACAAACCGGGAGTGTCAGTGATTAGCCCATTCGATACGCTGGAATAGCTTGAGTTCGTGTGTTCATCACGCGCGGATCCTGTGATTAAAACCGACATGCGTCCGATTACGCTATGCTAATCGGACACTACGGATTGTGTTGGACGGCGATCAGATCATGCTCGGTGGCGCCGGTGATTTCGACTTCGATTAAGTCCCCGGCTTCGGCATTTTCAACTCCATCAAGAATCACGACACCATCGACTTCCGGGGCATCGGCTTTGGAACGGGCGAGTAATAAACCGTCTTCACTAATGCCATCCACCAATACGGTCATCTGTTGTCCGACTTTGGCGGCAAGTTTATCGGCACTGATCTGCGCCTGCAGGGCCATAAGTTGTTCAAGGCGTTCCTGCTTTAGCTCTTCCGCTACCTGGTTAGGCAATGCATTAGCGGTCGCACCATCGACATCCGAATAAGTAAAGGCACCAACACGATCCAGTTGGGCTTCTTCAATAAAGTCCAATAGCAGTTCGAAGTCGACTTCGGTTTCACCGGGGAAGCCGGTGATAAAGGTACTGCGTAAAGTAATGTCAGGGCAGATCTCTCGCCAGCCTTCAATACGGCGAATGGTTTTCTCAATATCACCGGGGCGCTTCATGGCTTTTAAAATTGTCGGACTGGCATGCTGTAGTGGTACATCAAGATAAGGCAGGATTTTTCCTTCCGCCATTAATGGAATGACTTCATCGACATGCGGATAAGGATAAACATAATGTAGTCGTACCCAGGCACCGAGTTCCCCCAACGCTTTTGCTAACTCAGTCATTCGAGTTTTAATTGGTCGGCTACCCCAGAAGTCAGTACGGTATTTTATATCCACGCCGTAGGCGCTGGTGTCCTGCGAGATCACCAGTAATTCTTTTACACCACTTTTAACCAGGGCTTCCGCTTCAGTCATCACCTCACCAATGGGACGACTGACTAAATCACCACGCAGAGAAGGAATAATGCAGAAGGTGCAGCGGTGGTTGCAGCCTTCCGAAATTTTTAAATAGGCATAATGCTGTGGTGTCAGTTTGATCCCGGCATCGGGAACCAGATCGGTAAAGGGATCATGCGGTTTGGGTAAATGCGCATGTACCGCATCCATCACTTCCTGCAGGGCATGGGGACCGGTGACAGCCAGTACCTGTGGATGGTTTTGCATCACCGTATCACCCACTGCACCCAGACAACCGGTGACAATCACTTTGCCGTTTTCTGCCAGGGCTTCACCAATGGTCTCCAGTGATTCTTCTACTGCACTTTCGATAAAGCCGCAGGTGTTCACGATCACCAGTTCGGCATCGTCATAGCTTGAGGTAATTTCATAACCTTCGGCACGAAGGCGGGTAAGGATCTGTTCGGAATCTACCAGTGCTTTGGGACAACCCAGACTGATAAAACCAATATTGGGGGCAGTTTGTGACATGCGGGAGATTATAAACGACTTAATAGTTTTGTGTGGCTAATAAAGAAGGGCTCACCCTGTGAACCAGGGTGAGCCCTTATGATAAATGCTTCTGCTTATATTCTCCGTTCGTGGTGAGCCTGTCGAACCATGAATGGAGGATTGTCAGAAAGCATGTTTGTAACATTAACTACCCTTTGACAAGCCTGTCCTGAGTTTAGCGAAGGACTCAGGGTGAACGGATTTAATTACATTCCTGATTTACGAGTTAAATCTCAATTGTATTTTTCAGTTTTTTCAGTGCGTTGCTTTCTAACTGACGAATACGCTCGGCAGAAACCTGGTAGACATCGGCCAGCTCATGCAGGGTCGATTTCTTTTCAGCCAACCAGCGTCGGGCAATAATGTCACGACTGCGATCATCCAGAGTAGCCAGGGCATTTTCCAGGCGGTTATGGTTATGATCTTCCCAGTTATCGGCCTCAGCCTGACGACCAGGTTCATGACGAACATCCTGTATATAAGTGGTGGGCGCCACGAAATTGCTGTCATCATCATTGTCTGGTTCATCAAACGCCAGATCCTGACGGGTCATGCGTGATTCCATTTCTAGCACGTCTTTGCGACTGACGCCCAAATCCTCGGCGACGGCATCGACTTCATCGCTGTTTAACCAGGTCAGGGCTTTTTTGGCACTGCGCAGGTTGAAGAAGAGTTTACGCTGAGCTTTGGTAGTCGCAACTTTAACAATACGCCAGTTACGCAGGACGTATTCGTGAATTTCAGCGCGAATCCAGTAAACAGCAAAAGAGACCAGGCGTACACCGACATTGGGGTCAAAGCGTTTGACGGCTTTCATTAGCCCGATGTTGCCTTCCTGGATCAGGTCGGCTTGTGGCAGACCATAACCGCTGTAGCTTTTCGCGATATGAACTACAAAACGCAGGTGCGACATAATTAGTTGTTGCGCTGCATCCAGATCGCCTTCATCAAACAGGCGAACTGCCAATTCCTTTTCTTTTTCAGCGCTGAGAATTGGAATGCGACGTGTACCCTGGATATACGCTTCCAGGTTTCCGGTAGGTACCGCCAACTGCATTTCAAGACTATTCATATTTGAGAACCCTCTACTCGTTTTGTGTGCTGATCTTAGCACTCACCTCGTTTGAGTGCCAAGCATCGAAAAGGTTCATTTTCAGAATGAATGTAAAATAAGTTAAATCAATAACTTAATAGTCACCGGAGGCGGCGATAGAGTTGTCTGAGGGGAGGGTAACGGCCTGAATCTCGGTATCTGTGTAAATACTGACCCGATTACGGCCGGTTTCCTTGGAGTAATACAGGGCCTTGTCGGCCATGGAAATCAGCTGGGTCAGGTTGGAATCGGGGTGATCATCCAGACCGGCAATCCCGATACTAATTGTCACGTCAAGACCGGCGGGTTTGAGTCTCTCCATGTTATGACGCAGTTTTTCGGTTTTTTCCCGGATACATTTGTGGTCACAATTTTTGACCAGAATGCAAAATTCCTCACCCCCGAAACGGACCACCATATCGTCTTCATAATGATGGTTTAAAAAATCGCCCATCTCGGCCAGTACATGGTCACCGGTGATGTGTCCCAGTGTGTCGTTAATTTTCTTGAAGTGATCGATATCGAGCAAAATAGCCCAGACTGCCTGATTATTGGGATCACTGAGATAGTTTTCACCGTTGTCGACCAGGTAACGTTTGCTACGCACACCGGTCAGGCTATCAGTCGCTGCAATCAGACGCATGGTTTCGGTCTGTTTTTTCAGTGCATCGAACTGGTGTTTAATCAGTAGCAGGGCGCGAACCCGGGCAATAAGGATCTCTTCAATAATCGGTTTGTTAACGAAATCGTTACCACCGGCATGGAAAATCTCCACCTGGGTATTGCTGTCGTCATTGCTGGTTAGTACCAGTACCGGTAGTTCCTGTTGTGAGAAATGGAACTTGGCGCGAATTGCATGGAGTAAATCGCCCCCGGTCATGGGGCCATCGAGATAGAAGTCGGTAATGACCAGATCAAAATGATCATCGGTGGATTGCTTCTTATCCAGCATTTCAAAGGCTTTTTCAGCCGAGCCAGTGTGGGTCACGGTAAAGCCATTGATTTTTAGAATTTTAGTGATAACTGCCGCGGCCGTTTTACTGTCTTCGACAAACAGGATATTGCCCATCAGTCCAGCATGGCGTTGCAGAAATCCTTTAATGAATGCGCCAAAGGCCTTATAGCCATTGGATTTATCAAAATAATCGGTAACACCGGCTTCAAAACCTTCACGCAAGAGGCGGGCATCCGCATCACCAGAAACTACAACGACCGGAATAAACGGCTGCTGGAAGGCATCACGTATGCTGCGGCTGAGAGAAAGTCCATCCATGTCCGCGAGCAAAAGGGCGGTGGTGACCAGATCGACCGGATGGGTCTTCATGATCTGGATAGCTTCTTCACCGGAACGGCAGCTCAGAACTTCGACATTATTTAACTCATCACGCAGGATGCGCGAGATAATTTCGCGCGAAACGGAAGAGCCGTCGACGACCAGAATACATGTGTGTGATGAAGGAGTTACAGGCATGTTCAGATGTTGTTTTCCATAATTCATAAATGTCGCTATGGGCGTATGTATCGGCAGGTTTTCTGATACATGAAATTTTTTCTGAGAGAAATTGTTTAGTATCAGAGTGATACTGTCTGTTTTTTAGGCGGGTTCTATTTCGCGCAGGTGGCGTCCAACGGCCAGCCATGAGCCAATCAGCCCCAGAGCAATGCCGCTGATCATGAGAGTCAGGCTGGTAGAAAAATCGAGTCGGGTGAGTTCGAAGCTATTCTGGTACAGGGCGGTGAGTCGTTCGACCGGGCCACTTAGCAGTAACAGGGCGAGTGTCACCATAAAAAAAGCAAGCATGGCACCCAATATACCATACCAGAACCCGGTATACAGGAATGGGCGGCGAATGAATGCATCAGTGCCACCAATGAGCTTCATGACTACGATTTCATCGCGTCGGTTCTGGATTGCGAGACGAATGGTATTGCCCACGACCAGCAAGACGGCCAGTGCCAGTAAGGCGGCCAGTACCACAACCCCCCGGCGGACGATGTCCATAATGGCGTAGAGTCGTTTGACCCACTGCATATCGAGCTGGGCAATTTCGACCCGTTTGTCTTTACGAATCTTCTCTAGTAATGCTTCTGTTTGTAAGGGCTCACTATGGGCTAAAGCAGGTTGGACAATGAGAACAGATGGTAATGGGTTGGATTTGAGGGCCTTCAGCGCATCACCAAAGCCGGATTGTGCCTTAAATTCTTCCAGTGCCTGCTGACGAGAAATATAGGTAACTTCAGCAATTTCTTTTTGTTTCCGAAGGTATTTTTGTAGTGCCTGAACCTGTTGTTCACTAACGCTTTCTTTTAGAAAGACGGATATCTGTGCCGCACCATCCCAGCCACTGCTGAGTTGCTGGGCATTTTTCAGCAGGATATGCAGACTGGTGGGCAGGGCCAGGGCAATGCCGATCACCGCCGAGGTCATAAACAGGGAAAAAGGGCTACGGCTTAACTGGCCGATGCTGTAGAAAAAAACCTGTAAGTGCCGCATTAGCAGAACATGGCCCCGGGTCTTTAGATTGTGCCGGCTCATGCAGAGGCCTCCGTTTCTACCGGATCGGTGTCGCCGACTAGCCGGGCTGCTTTCAGGGTTAGCTGGCGATAGGGCATGCGGGAAATCATATCCAGGTCATGGGTCGCTACCAGGACAGTGACACCGACCTGGCTGAAATCTTCAAAAATATGCATGATTTCACGAGAGAGCTCGGGATCGAGGTTACCTGTCGGTTCATCTGCCAGCAGTAAGGCGGGTTTGTTGACCACGGCACGGGCAATGCCGACGCGTTGCTGCTCACCACCGGAGAGGGTAATCGGGTAGACCTTCTCCTTATTTAATAGACCGACCTTGTCCAGGGCCGCCCGTACCCGCTTGCCAACTTCTCGCCGAGGACTGCCAGCAATAATTAGTGGCAGAGCGACATTGTCGAATACGGTGCGGTCAAACAGGAGTTGATGATCCTGAAAAATAATGCCGATTTTACGACGAAAATAGGGGATACGTGTGCGTGAGATTCTGGCCAGGTTCTGGTTGTTAACAAAGACCTGTCCCCGGGTGGGACGCTCTAGCAGGGCGATCAGTTTTAACAGGGTACTTTTACCGGCACCGGAATGGCCGGTGAGAAAGGCCATTTGTCCGGGTGGGATGAAAAAGTTCACCTGGCTAAGGGCATCATGCCCACCGGGATAGCGTTTGCTAGTGTTATCAAATCGAATCATATATTCAGGGCCGAGTGACTGGTATCCAGGGACGAGCAAGTTATCATGATATTTATATTGTTAGGCTTTTTCTTGTCACTCGTCACTATTTACTTGTCACTTGTGAATAGCGCGTCGACGAAATCTGTAGCCTCAAAGGGCCGTAGATCCTCGATCGATTCCCCAACTCCGATAAAGCGAATCGGAATTTGCAGTTTCTGTGCAATCGCAAAAATAACACCACCCTTGGCGGTACCGTCGAGTTTGGTCAGGGTAATACCAGACAGGCCCATGGCTTCGTTGAACTGTTCTGCCTGATTCAGGGCATTTTGTCCGGTGCCAGCATCGACTACCAGCATCACTTCATGGGGGGCATTTTCGTCCAGTTTACCCATGACCCGTTTGATTTTTTTCAGCTCATCCATAAGATTGGACTGGGTGTGTAAACGTCCGGCCGTATCGGCGATGAGGACATCCACTCCACGAGCTCGGGCTGAGTCCAGGGCATCATAAATAACCGAGGCACTATCGGCACCACTGTGCTGAGCAACCACAGGAATGTTGTTACGTTCTCCCCAGGTTTGCAGTTGTTCTACCGCGGCGGCACGGAAAGTGTCCCCGGCGGCGAGCATGACAGAATGGCCGTCGTTTTGTAGTCGACGAGCCAGTTTGCCAATGGTGGTGGTTTTACCTGCACCATTGATCCCGACCATTAATATTACATAGGGCTTTTGTGTAGCATCAATGGTCAAGGGATGTGAACAGGGGGCAAGGATGGCCTGCATGTCTTCTTTTAATGCTTCCATCAGGGCTTCGGAATCGTTAAGTTCCTTACGCGATACTCGCCTGGTCAGATCATTAATTATGCGCTGGGTCGCGTCGACCCCCATGTCGGCCGTGAGCAACTGGGTTTCAATGTCCTCAAGCATTTCATTATCAATGGCCTTTTTGCCCAGAGCCAGGGTTGCAATACCTTCTGTCAGGCTGGCGCGAGTACGGGATAAGCCCTGTTTGAGTCGGCCAAACAGGCCGGTTTTTTTATTTTGCTTTTCCTCAGTAGTCTCGGCTTCGAGAACGACTTCTGTTTTCTGTGGTTTGGCGTTACCTTCGTTAATGTCGTTGACATCTTTTTCGGAGGAGGAAGGCTTGTCTTTGGATTTTCTGAAACTAAACATAGGGCCTGCGGTCGTAGATTGAAGTTACGTGTTTTGACACGTTGAATATTAAAACTGTTGGTCATATACCTTATTACGTTATCCTACCATTGCAATGCCCTGGGGATAACCCGGTTTTTTACCATAATTTGTAAATAACAATAAAGGAATTAACAAAGATGTGTCGAATCATTGTTATGCCGCTTGTTTTTTTGATGTTGGGTCTGTCGCCCCTGGCGGTTCAGGCCAGTACTAGCGAAAGCCCCGTCAGTGAGTACATGCTGAAAAATGGGATGAAGGTGCTGGTTAAGCAAGACCACCGTGCGCCAGTCGTGGTATCCCAGGTCTGGTACAAAGTGGGTGCCAGTTATGAGCACAACGGAATTACCGGGGTGTCGCATGTGCTTGAACACATGATGTTCAAGGGCACAGAAAAACATCCTGCTGGTGAGTTTTCCAAAATTATTGCCGCCAATGGTGGTCGGGAAAATGCCTTTACGGGTCGCGACTACACCGCCTATTTTCAGCAACTGGAAAAGAGTCGGCTGGAAATCAGTTTTGAAATGGAAGCCGATCGGATGCGTAACCTCACCTTGCCCGATGATCACTTCAAAAAAGAACTGGCGGTGGTGATCGAAGAACGCCAGATGCGTACCGAAGATAAACCCCGATCCCTGACCTATGAAAAATTTAATGCCACTGCGTATACTAATAGCCCTTATGGCCAGCCGATTATTGGCTGGATGGATGATCTGAAAAATCTGACTGTGGATGATCTTAAACCCTGGTATGCGCGTTGGTACTCACCCAACAATGCAACACTGGTTGTCGCCGGTGATGTTAATCCAGAAGAAGTATTAAAACTGGCGGAAAAACATTTTGCCAATATTCCTCCTTCAGATTTAAAACCACTGAAACCACGAACAGAAGAGGTTCAGAAAGGTCCTCGAAAAGTAACTGTTCGCGTCCCCGCCAAGCTGCCCTATATGTTGATGGGATATAAAGTACCGGTACTAAAAACAGCAGCTGAAGAATGGGAGCCCTATGCACTGGAAGTATTATCTGGAATTTTAAGTGGTGGTAGCAGTGCACGTTTCCCTAAAGAGCTGGTTCGTAAGCAACAGATCGCGGTTAGTGTTGATGTTGGCTATAACCTCTATGCACGCCAGAGCGAATTATTCTTAATTGACGCAACGCCCAGTGCAGAACATTCTGTTGATGAAGTGAAACAGGCCGTTGATGCACAGCTGGAAAATATTAAAGCGAACCCAGTGAGTGATGAAGAGTTACAGCGTATCAAAGCACAGGTTGTCGCCAGTGCCGTATATGAACGGGACTCTATTTTTTATCAGGCTATGCAGCTGGGAACATTAGAAACGGTTGGGCTGGGCTGGCAACGCATGGATGAGTATGTAGATAAAGTGCGTGCGGTTACGGCGGAACAGATCCAGCAAGTTGCGAAAAAATATTTTATTGAAGACAGTTTGACGGTTGCTGTATTGGAACCTCAACCAATTGATCCGCAAAAGATGCCGCAAGGCAGTATGTCGGGTTCCGCCGGACATCATTAATTAAATTTAATAACAAAGAATTCAGGATAGAACATGGTAACTAATAAAAGAATCTGGTCCTTTATTATCGTGGTGATCATTATTGGTGTGGTGCTGGCAACGTTTACACCGAAGCCACAGACTAAAATAATCAGTGGTAAAGGCCAATTTAATATTCAAACCTGGGAAATGGATAACGGTGCACGGGTTTATTATGTCAATGCACCTCAATTGCCTATGGTTGATGTTCGCATCGTTTTTGATGCAGGTAGTGCACGTGATGGTGACAAGGCCGGTATATCCAGTCTGACAAATAATATGATCGCCAAAGGTGCTGGTGATTGGGATACCGATGCGCTGGCGGAACGTTTTGACAGTATTGGTGCACGCTTTAGTGTGGATTCCATGCGTGACATGGCGTCTTTAAGTTTGCGTACTTTGAATGATTCTCCTTTGCTGGAACAGGCTATTATCACGATGGCCACAGTGGTTAATCAACCACGCTTTGATGAAAATGAACTGGAACGAATTCGCAAACAAACCTTAATTGGACTTCAGGGTGAAGAGCAATCACCCAGTGCGATTGGTAAGAAGATATTTTATCAAAAGCTGTATGGTGAACATCCTTATTCCATTCCAGTGTTAGGTACAAAGGAAAGTGTTAATGTCATCAGCCGTGATGATATTGTCGGTTTTTATAAGCAATATTATGTTGGGCGTAACGCACTGGTTGCAATCGTTGGTGATGTTGATCTTGAACAGGCCAGACAACTGGCTGAACAGTTGATCGGTGGACGTCCTGCGGGTAAACAGGCAACGCCTTTAGCCGATGCGCCAGTATTAACGGATGCACAGACTGTTAAGCATACTCACCCTTCTTCACAGACACATATTATGGTTGGCCAACCAGGTATGCATCGTGGTGATCCCGATTACTTTGCCCTGTATGTGGGTAACCATATTTTAGGCGGTGGTGGTTTTGGTTCACGCATTATGGAAGAGATTCGTGAAAAGCGTGGCCTTGCCTATAGCAGTTACAGTTATTTCCTGCCGATGCGAAAAAATGGGCCTTTTCTGATGAGCCTGCAGACCAGTAATGATCAGCGTGATGAAGCACTGGCTTTATTAAACCAGACTTTGCAGGAATTTATTGAGCAGGGTCCAACAGCTGAAGAACTGGATCATTCCATTAAGAATATCACTGGCGGTTTTCCATTACGGATTGATAGCAATAAAGACATCATTGAATACATTGCCATGATTGGTTTTTATGAATTACCACTGACCTATCTGGATGAATTTAATGCCAGAGTTGGAGCTATCACTATTGAGAAAATTAAAGATGCATTCAAGCGCCGAATTCATCCGGACAAGCTGGTAACCGTACTGGTGGGTAATGGCGATGAAACAGAGCCAGGCAGTGAGCCGGCCAGCAAATAAGCGCAACAGTTTACGCATCATCGGCGGTGAATGGCGTGGCCGTAAGCTGGAGTTTGCCGATGCCGAAGGTTTACGTCCGACGCCAGATCGTGTTCGCGAAACCCTGTTTAACTGGTTAATGCCAATTATCCAGGGTGCAACCTGCCTGGATTTATTTGCCGGCAGTGGCGCACTGGGAATGGAAGCTTTGTCTCGAGGTGCAGCACATGTAATCATGCTGGATAATCAGGCAGCGGCCATTAGTGGTCTGCGCAATAATCTCAGCCTGTTAGCGGCGGAGGATCATGCAACACTATTAAATATAGAGGCTCAACGCTATCTCGAACAGTCACCGCAACCTGTGGATATTGTTTTCCTGGATCCGCCTTATCACAGAGATTTACTGGCTCCCTGTATGGAAAAATTACAGGCTGGTTGGCTCAAAGCGGGCGCTTATATTTATTTTGAGGCGAATCGTGATGAAGCGATCCCCGAGCTGCCCGCGAACTGGACTCTATTAAAAGAAAAAACAGCGGGTCAGGTGCGCTATTTTTTGGCGAAACAAGCCTAAACTGTCTACAATCCAGCCTTATGACAACCATAGCAATTTATCCCGGTACTTTTGACCCTATTACAAATGGGCACAGCGATTTAATTCAGCGTGCAACTCACCTGTTTGATCAGGTGATCGTGGCGGTGGCCGTTAGTAGCAATAAAAATACAGTTTTTCCCACCGAACAACGGGTGGCTCTGGCGCAGGAAGTTCTGGCTGGTTTACCGAATGTTGAAGTCTGTAGCTTTGATAATTTGCTGGTAGATTTTGTCAAAGCACGAGGCGCTCAGGTGATATTGCGTGGATTGCGGGCGGTGTCGGATTTTGAGTACGAATTCCAGCTAGCCAGCATGAACCGCCACCTGAACCCGGAAATTGAAACGGTTTTTTTAACCCCGGCCGAGCAGTATGCGTATATTTCCTCCAGTTTAGTGCGGGAAATTGCCGTCCTGGATGGGGATGTTTCCCCCTTTGTACATACTAAAGTTGTTGCTGCACTAAAAAGCCAATTGCGCTAATATTACCTGTTCATAATATTTGATTTGTATTTTTCGGAGTGTGCCGTGTCTCTGTTTATTAATGATGAATGCATTAACTGTGATGTTTGCGAACCTGAATGCCCAAATAGTGCGATTACACAGGGTGATGAAATTTACGAGATTGACCCTAATCTGTGTACCGAATGCGTGGGACACTATGATGAGCCGCAGTGTATAGAGGTATGTCCAGTGGACTGTATTCTGGTCGATCCCGATCATACGGAAAGCAAAGACGAACTAATGGAAAAATATAATAAACTGACTAGCTAATTAGAATGTGAGTTAATTGTAGATAATAGATTATTAACCCCTGCTTATGCGGGGGTTTGTGTTTCTGGTAGGGTGAAAACAGGAGTGTATTATTCTTTAGCTGCTACAGTTTGCTTCCATCATTAACAGGGTGAATTCATTGCGCCTGGGGGCCAGTCCGTACTGAGCTCGCCATTCATTCTGTAACACATAGGCTTCGACTTCCAGATTACCCATGCAATGGCTGATTTCGTTCTTGCCATTCGCCCACTGAACCCAGTGCACCAGTTCATGCAACAGGCGTGAACGATCTTCAACACCTACGAGATTAAAATCATTGCGAAGGTAAATTGTAACGGCCTTATCGTATATGCCTTTTACCTTGAGCATGGAGCAGTTTTTTGATCTGATACTCCATAGCATTGGTATAACTGGTAAGGTTCAGGCATTACAACATTTGGCAATTGCTCAGGAAAAGTGTACTGAGTATTGGTGCTAATCCAGATCAGCATGGCCAGCATAACATCGGTCATAAGGCTCTCCTTCGTAAGTGCATATAATCTTTTATAGGTGAGAGGTGGCGGTTATGAGCCTGGGTTTGGTATAAAATAAATGTTTACAGGGCTTACTTATAGTCTGTGTTTTTAGTGTGTAATGTTATAAAGATAAAACAAGAATCAGATGCAATGATGACTTCAAAATACAGTTGGGAAAAATAAAACAATGCGAAATATTATTTTCTTTTTTAGCCTGTTCCTGTTTGCAGGATACGGCGCTAATGCACAGACCTTATCAACTCAAGCTAAGTCGGCAATTGCTACGGCTCATCCAGTTGCAACCGCAGCAGGGTTTGAAATTCTACAGGCTGGAGGTAACGCTTTTGATGCAGCCGTGGCTGTCAGTGCTACTCTGGCAGTGGTAGAACCTTATAGTTCTGGAATGGGTGGTGGTGGATTCTGGCTATTGCATCGTGCCAGAGATGGTAAAGAGGTGATGATTGATGGACGCGAAACGGCACCATTAGCGGCACATGAAAAAATGTATCAGGATAAAAACGGTGTTGTCATTAAAGGCTTGTCTGTAAACGGTGCTCTTGCAGCCGGTATCCCGGGTGAACCGGCGGCATTGGCTCACATTAATCAACATTATGGAAAATTACCTTTAGCAACCGTTTTAGCTCCTGCAATTCGTGCTGCGCGTAAAGGGTTTAAGGTGACACCCCATTACCAGCGTATGGTGAAATTCAGAAAGGCCGTATTACAGGATTCAATAGCATCAGCGGAAGTGTTTTTATTAAAGGGTGATGTGCCTCCCATAGATCATGTCATTCAACAACCAGACCTGGCCAATACATTGCAAAGCATGGCGGAACAGGGAGCAGATGGTTTTTATAAAGGTGATGTTGCAAAAAAATTGATAGCCGGCGTTAAACAGGCAGGGGGGATCTGGCAGGCGAAAGATTTAGAAAGTTATCAAGTCATCGAGCGTAAGCCGATCATTGGTACTTATCATGATTACCGTATTACATTAGCTTCGCCTCCTTCTTCAGGTGGGATTGCCATTTTAAGTATGTTGAATATGCTGGAGAATGATGGTTTACGTTCACAACCTTTATTATTTCAACGTCATTTATTAATCGAAGCCATGCGTCGCGCTTATCGGGATCGAGCCGAGTTTCTAGGAGATCCAGATTTCATTGAGATCCCTCAATCACGCCTGATAAGTAAACAGTATGCAATAGATTTACGAGCGAGTATCAATTTACATAAAGCCACACGAAGCCAGGATTTAAAACCAGTCGCGCCTGTTGATGAAGGAACGCATACCACACATTTTTCTATTCTGGACAGTGAAGGAAACCGGGTTGCGGCTACTTTAAGTATTAACTATCCTTTCGGTTCAGGATTTATACCGGAAGGAACTGGTGTGTTGTTAAATGATGAAATGGATGACTTCTCTTCTAAACCGGGTTCACCCAATGTTTATGGCCTGGTGGGCGCGAAAGCGAATGCTATCGCTCCGGGTAAACGCATGCTATCCAGCATGACGCCTGCTTTTATTGAAGGCCCGGATCGCATGGCGATTATTGGTACGCCTGGTGGCAGTCGAATCATTACTATGGTTTTGCATGGTCTATTGGGACTGGTCGATGGTAAGTCAGCAACAGAAATCGTGAGTCAACCTCGTTTCCATCACCAATACCTGCCAGATGTTGTGCAACTGGAGCCGAATACGTTTACTTCGGACGAAATACGGGAACTGGAAAAGCTAGGACATACATTCAAACAGCTGGATCAACCCTATGGCAATATGCAGGTGGTTATTCAGGACAAACGCACAGGCAAGCTGAGTGCAGCCAGCGATCCTCGGGTAGAAGGAATGGCAGAAGTAGAGAAGTAATTTATAAACTAAGTGTTAGTGACCTATTAATATTGATATGTGTTCAGGACGAGTATGTATCAGGGCGAGAGATTAAATAGCATCATTCATTTGCTGGGTGCTGTGCTGGCATTAGCCGGCGCTGTTGTATTGGTTGTTTTTGCCTCCCTTAAAGGCGATGTCTGGCGCATAGTCAGTTTCAGTATTTATGGCATTACTTTGTTTTTGCTTTATGTTATTTCCACGATGTACCACAGCTTGAAAGGACAGACAAAGGTGGTCTTTCAGACTCTGGATCACATTGCTATCTATCTATTAATTGCGGGCACTTATACACCATATACGCTGGTATCACTCAATGGTAGCTGGGGCTGGACGTTATTTGGTGTGGTGTGGGGGTTAGCGATTTTCGGTATTATTCTTGACAGCCTGCATCGTAATGGACCACGCATCATCCAGATGATTATTTATTTTCTGATGGGATGGCTTATGATTATTGCATTCAGGCCATTACTGGAGAACCTGCCGACAGGGGGTGTGATCTGGCTGGTGACGGGTGGGCTATTCTATACGGTGGGTATTATCTTCTATGTGCTGGACAATAAAATGCGCCATGCTCATGCTGTCTGGCATTTGTTTGTTCTGGCTGGTAGTAGTAGTCACTACATATCAATTTTTGTTTATGTGTTGTAGAAGATATCTATATGTATATATATAGGAGTGACACGCCTCTGTTTTATGTACATAGAGGCGTGCCGTTATGACGGGCAGGTTTATTTAAAAAGATTCCTGAAAAAAGTTAAGGTTTGCTGCCACGAATCGATATCGGCCTGCTTGTCATAAGCCAGCGGCATCTTAAAGCGCTCACCAAACTTGTCCGCGTCAGGATTAGTAAAGGAATGTTTGGCGTCAGGGTAATTGGTGAGTTTGAAATCAACCCCAGCCTGCTTCATTTCTTTCTTGATTGCATCAATCTGCTCCTGAGTGACAAAGGGATCAGCCGCACCATTAAAGACTCTGACTTTGGCTTTAACTTCTCCAGGTTTAGCCGGTGTTTTGGTACCTAAACTACCATGATAGGAAACGACCGCATCAAGGTCTGCGCCTGCGCGAGCCATATTCAGGACAACACCTCCGCCAAAGCAGTAGCCCATGGCCGCGGTTTTTTCTGAATCAACTGTGGAATGATCTTTCAGGATCTGATGTGCAGTATTAAAGCGTTTCCTGGCTTCATCCATATTGCTAATAACCGCCTGCATAAACTTTTTCGCATCATCAGGGTGATCGGCCTGTTTACCTGAACCATACATATCCAGGGCAAAAGCGGTATAACCAGCTTCAGCCAGCATTTTTGTGCGCATACGAGCATAGTTATTGTGCCCCCACCATTCATGCACAATCAGTATTCCGGGTCGCTTATGTTTAATGGCATCATCATAGGCAAAGTAGCCTGTGAATTTAGTGCTACCGACCAGATATTCTATTTCCTGGGTTTGAATTTCTGCGGTGGCGCTTAAGCTGATCAGGCTGGCGAATATAAAAGCAATGAAACGGGTCATATTTGAAATCCTCCATGTTGAATTATGATTATTATGAATAAGAACCTGTCTAGATTACGATAATACTTATTATTAGTAAATTAGCTATACTTATTTTATAACCTGCTTTAAGCTCTTGTATTAGTACACAATTATTACCTTGAGTTTAATTAAGGTTATTTGCAACGCTAAATACATTTACCTGGAACAAAGATTCCAGAGTACAGGTATAAATACATGGATGCAGTAGATACTATTCAATATCCCGTCATTATGGATCTCGAAGCTTCAGGATTTGGCTTCGATAGTTATCCTATTGAAATTGGTATTGCGCTAGAAGATAGTTCAACACGCTGCTATTTAATTCGACCACAAACGTCATGGGTGCACTGGGATACCGAAGGCGAAGAGTTGCATGGTATTAGCCGTGATACTCTGTTGCGCTATGGAACGCCTGCTGATGTGATTGCCAGGGAATTAAATCGCTTACTGAATGCTAAGACGGTCTATAGTGATGGCTGGGGCAATGATATTAGCTGGCTGTATCGAATGTACGATGCGGTGTCTATGCTGCCTAGTTTTCGCCTTGAAACACTACCGAAGTTGATCTCAAGACACCAGATGTCGATCTGGGATAAAACTAAAAAAGAAATCTTTGATCAAGGCGATTTTCAACGCCATCGCGCCAGCAATGATGCGCGGGTTTTACAATTGACTTATCAACGAACTAGAACAGTAGAAAGTAGTAATCACACGACTGAAGTGAATAGCGATATTTAATTTTCTCTTCACCGCGAAAAAATAAAGTTACACCTCAACGTAAATACAATTTTGTTTTTGTTTTCCTTCCAGCATTTCTCTATCAAGGTTTGTTTTTCTTTATTGGCTTTCAGTTCGCATCTTAATCACAACAGGTTTGTTCACTCTCTGTATTGAAAAAGAAGTTGCTAAAGGTAGACGTATATTTTCCTATAGTGCATTTTAGTTTGAGCCATGGTCTTTGTAAGAGGCGACCAGGGGTGAGGCTGGGCGAAGACATTAAAATTTTAGTAGGTAGTTATACTGATCCATATCAATAGATTTGAGATTTATAGAGTGCTAATCGTAAGTGCTTAATAATTATACATAATTGCGATCTAGTACAAAGGTCATGCTGGTCCGAAAATGTGAATTTGCACACATTAATTGTTGCCTATTTACAATAATTTGTTCATCCACCTGTACGAATAGAGATTCAAGCCCTCAAGCACATGGTGGCAATAAAAAGCAAAATAATGTGTGGAGCAACTGGCATGGCTGAGTTAATACAATACGCAAATGGAGTCCCCGGAATTCGGTTTACTATTAATAAGGCGGAATTACGTATTGGGCGGAGTGAAGAGAGTAATGATATCTGTATTCCGGATGGTTATGTGAGCAAGGAGCATGCTCTGATTGAAGCGCGAGTTACAGACAGGCATAGTGGTTTGTGTGAGTTTGTTTTACGTGATCTGGGCAGTACCAATAGCACTTATGTAAACAGAGAAAAAGTGTCTACTATTCGCCTGAAGAATAATGACATGATTTATGTTGGTCGAAATATGTTTCGCTTCTTATGTGAAAAAGACGAAGTAATGGGTATAAAAGAGTTCAGTGAGATCTCGGATACAATTGAGTTTTCAGCTGAAGGTGACTCTCAAAATAGCCGGACATTTAGTCGTCGCTTACGTATGCTTGGAGTGGAGTAATTAGCTCAAGCCAGCTATTTATTATTTTGTCGTCATATTATCAAGCAGTGTTTCCTGCTCTTTATATCGTTCTTCCAGAGTCTTTTTTAAGTCTTTTGTTTTATCCATAAGTTTAGGTACTTCGCTCAAGGGTATTGTTGTTGGCAAAGGAATGTTAGGGATAGAACTTTCGGCGGTTTCCTTGTTATTTTCCTTTTCTTTATCTTCTGCTTTAATAACGGGTGTCGATTTAACCACGTTGGAATTGGTATTGATTCTTATCTGTTCACTTTCGCCATCAGGATTATATTGATCGGAAAACTGTACTGCACCAGTCTCATCAATCCATTTATGCACAGTGGTTATGTTTT
>JAPHRJ010000069.1 GCA_026196045.1 Gammaproteobacteria bacterium | reverse complement strand
TTAAGGGTGCCACCGAGACTATTCTCCATGTTCTGGAACAGTATGGCTTTGAATGGGATGGCCCGGTCACGTACCAGAGCCAACGCCAGGATCTGTATCACGACGCCCTGTCACAGCTGCGTCAGAAAAAAATGATTTACGCCTGCCGCTGCAGCCGCAAAGACATTGCCAAACATACCGGTCAGAGTCAGGGACAGCGCATTTACCCAGGAACCTGTCGAGAAGCCAGCCATGATGAAACCCAGCCACACAGCCTGCGCCTGAACGTCCCAGATCGACAGACACAATTCACTGACCGGGTGCAGGGCATCATCCGTCAAAACCTGGCACAGGAATTGGGAGACTGTATTCTATTCCGCCGAGATCAACTTTTTGCCTATCAACTTGCGGTCAGTGTTGACGACATCGATCAGGGCATCACTGAAGTCGTCCGTGGTAGTGACCTCCTCGATTTAACCCTGCAGCAAATCTATCTGATCGAGCAATTGAATGGCCATACTCCTGCCTATGTGCATTTACCTGTCGTCCTTAATCAGGCCGGTGAAAAGCTCAGTAAACAGACTTTTGCCCGTCCCCTCTCAACCGATACTCCGGTTAATACCCTGTGTATGGCAATGGTCTTTCTGGGACAACCGATTCCCACTGAACTGTATTCGATGTCTCTGACAGAATTCTGGAATTGGGCTATATCTCACTGGCAGCTTGATAAAGTTCCCCAATGCCCTGGCATACCCATGACTACATCGTCTGACGCCGAAGATGACTGTCTAACAAACTGATTTAGTGTTAATATTTCTGAAACAGGCACAATATTTATATGACGACAGAAACTTTACAATCACAGTTCATTGACATGTTTAAGGGCAACTTCACCAGCATGCTACGCTGGCCGCAGCTGGATGAACTCTGGGATACACTGCGTCAACAGGAACACAAATGCTGGTATATTTATGCGGTAGGTGAAACACCTCCCACAAGCTCGACTGATTCACAACAGCTTGGTAACTTCATCGAGGAAATCGATAAACTGTTACACAAAGAGCACCAGGAAGAATATTGTGGCATTGTCTATGCGGATAACCGGGATGATCCAGCCTTTATAAAAATTTACGATCCCAATAACCTGGGGGTGTCCTGTGGATTCAGTGATAATCCACCGCTACCTGGATGGATATTATCATTGCATGAACCGGTCGATCTAAATGCCTTACCTCAGGCCGGTAATCGACGTCGTTGGTGGCAAAAATTATTCCAATAATTTTGTTAACGACCGATAACTACTTATTATAAATAACAAAACTAAATCATACCCAATTCATGAATAACGAGCTCGAACCAGGCACATCCAAAGAAACCAAACAGGGGCAGGTTGATAACTACGAACAATACCTGTTGCATAACCGTGCCGCGATTATTCAGAAATTAAAGCAGTTAAGTAAAAGCAAAAGTAATATCACTGCCCATTTTGGTGGTGGAAAATATACCTTGCTTACTCAGGTTGTGGATGTTTTATCGGATAAAGATCTGGTCGTGCTCGACTATGGTTCCAACGAAACCATCAATAAAAAACTACTCGAAGCAGATCGTGTCGTATTTAAAGCTCAGGTTGATGGTATTACCGCTCAGTTCAATGCCTCCAAATTTCAAAAAGCGAAGTTACACGAGAAGCCAGCTTTTGCCTGTCCTATTCCTGACTCCATTCTCTGGGTACAACGACGCCAGTATTATCGTGTACGTGTTCCACTTACAGACAAAGCTATCTGTGAATTAGCCCATGATGATGTGCTAGTCCCTTATTCCATATTGGACATCAGCATCGCGGGTATCGCCCTGCATATTAAAGATTTGGAATATGCACTTGAAGCCGGAATGACATTTAACAATGCCCGCCTTCATTTACCTGATGGTGAGACTGGAAGCGTTAATCTTGAAGTGGTTAACCAGTTACCCATGAAATCTGATAACCCTGATGCAGGTGAACGTTTTGGCTGTCAGTTCCAGGATATCTCCATGGATACCTCAGCCAAGATCCAGCGTTATATTTACAATATCGAACAGATGAATCATCGCTGCAAAGACGATTAATATTTCTTTCTACGATGGCAATAACATTTGCTCAACCCCAGTTAATCCGGTTGATCGTTACTGTTGATACTGATTAAAATTGGGTTCTGTCTCCTTACTTAGCACTTGAACCCGGCATCCTTAAATCATTAATAAAACCCAGGAGAGATCCATGTCGCAGGAAAAACTGTACCCAGTACCTGACAATATCGCATCAATGGCACACATTGATGAAGCCTCATATAAAACACTCTATCAGCAGTCCATTGATGATCCGGAAGGCTTCTGGTCACAACAGGCGAATGACTTCCTGACCTGGTTCAAACCCTGGAACAAAACTCTCGACTGGGATTACAGTAAAGCACACATCCGCTGGTTTGAAGGCGGAAAAATCAATGTGAGCTATAACTGTATTGATCGCCATCTGGAAAAACGCGGCGATCAGGTGGCGATAATATGGGAAGGCGATGATCCTGGTGTCGACAAAAAAATCACTTATAAAGAATTACATCGTGAAGTTTCCAAACTGGCCAATGTATTAAAAGCTCGTGGCGTTAAAAAAGGTGACCGGGTCTGTATCTACATGCCTATGATCCCTGAAGCCGCCTATGCCATGCTCGCCTGCACTCGTATTGGTGCGGTTCATTCTATTGTATTCGGAGGGTTCTCTCCTGAGGCATTAAAGGATCGTATTCTGGATTCAGACTGTCAGATTGTGATCACCGCTGATGAAGGTGTTCGTGGTGGTAAGTCTGTCCCTCTTAAAGCCAATACCGATAAAGCCGTCAGTAACTGTCCGAATGTGCATACCGTCCTGACAGTCAAACATACGAGCGGCAATATCGACTGGAATGACAAACATGACGTCTGGTATCACGAAGCCATGGCTGAAGCTTCTGATGACTGTCCCGCAGAAGAAATGGATGCCGAGGATCCTTTATTCATTCTTTACACTTCTGGCTCTACAGGTAAACCCAAAGGTGTATTACACACCACCGGTGGTTACCTGCTCTATGCGGCCATCACAACCAAGTTCACTTTTGATTTACATGAGAACGATATTTTCTGGTGTTCAGCTGATGTAGGCTGGGTGACTGGTCACAGTTATACTGTCTATGGTCCACTTGCCATCGGTGGCACGACACTTATGTTTGAAGGTATCCCCACCTACCCCGATGCTTCACGCTTCTGGCAAGTCGTGGATAAACATCAGGTACATGTTTTCTATACCGCCCCCACGGCAATTCGTGCCTTGATGCGTGATGGTGACGACCCTGTTAAGAAAACCTCTCGCAGTAGTTTACGTATTTTAGGTACCGTCGGTGAACCGATTAATCCCGAAGCCTGGGAATGGTATTACCGTGTCGTGGGTGACAGCCGCTGTCCAATCGTTGATACCTGGTGGCAAACCGAAACTGGTGGCCATATGATTACCCCTCTTCCCGGTGCCACTGCATTGAAACCAGGCTCAGCCACACGACCTTTCTTTGGTGTGCAACCCGGTCTTATGGACGGTGAGGGTAAATTAATTACTGACACTGAAGCCAACGGCGCACTCGTCATATGTCATCCCTGGCCTGGACAGATGCGTTCCGTCTATGGTGATCATCAACGCTTTTTTGATACCTACTTCGCCACCTACCCCGGTTACTACTTTTCTGGTGATGGCGCGCGTCGTGATGCCGATGGTTATTACTGGATAACCGGTCGTATGGATGATGTATTAAACGTCTCCGGTCATCGTATGGGAACGGCCGAGGTCGAAAGCGCACTGGTACTGCATGAAACCGTTGCTGAAGCGGCCGTTGTTGGCTTCCCTCATGACATAAAAGGTGAAGGCATTTATGCCTATGTCACTTTAGTGAAGGGCGTCGAACCAACCGATGAGTTACGCAAGGAACTGGTACAACAGGTAAGAACCGAGATTGGTCCTATCGCCTCACCGGATATCATCCAGTGGGCACCAGGCTTACCAAAAACCCGTTCTGGTAAAATCATGCGTCGCATTCTGCGTAAGATTGCGGCGAATGAACTGGACAATCTCGGTGATACATCTACCCTCGCCGATCCAGCGGTAGTGGATGATCTTATTGCAAATCGCGCAAATAAATAAATCACCCTCTGAGATAAAAGGCGGATTACATCAGTAATCCGCCAAACTCGTAAGTCCGATTACGCTACGCTAATCGGACCTACAATCTTAAGCATCATCGGTTTTGTATATAATAAGCTATCTACTATGGTAAAGAATAGAGAAGACGTAGGTCCGATTAGCGTAGCGTAATCGGACGCATGTATAATCCAGATATATTATTTTAAAACTATAAACATGGGACAGGGATATGCCCAATTATCGACGTGTATTTGTTCCGGGTGGAACATATTTTTTTACGGTTAATCTTCTTGAACGCCGCAACAGTGATCTGCTGGTACGTGAAATTGATTTGCTTCGGCAATCTGTACGTCGTGTGCGACAAACTTACCCTTTTCATATTGATGCCTGGGTAGTTTTACCAGAACACATGCATTGTATTTTAACTTTGCCTCCCGGTGATTTCGACTTTAGCTTGCGCTGGCGTTTAATAAAAGCGGGATTTTCACGTTCATTACCCAAAACCGAATACATTTCGCCAATCCGCATGGCAGCTGGAGAACGTGGTATCTGGCAACG
>JAPHRJ010000074.1 GCA_026196045.1 Gammaproteobacteria bacterium | reverse complement strand
TTACCAACATCCCGGCATTGTATCAGAACAGACCCATTTAACATGATAAACTGTCCTGGTCGGGGTGAAACCCAATAAAGGGATCTTCTCACTATAACTCTGACAAATCAATAACATAAGCATATTCTGATAATATTTAGGGGATTTTTGTGGAGGATAGTGAACTACACGAATTATTACAGACCAGCAGACTGATTGTTGGTGTGGATGAAGTGGGACGCGGTCCTTTAGCTGGCCCAGTTGTGGCTGCCGCAGTGATACTCAATCCTGCTGAGCCGATTGAAGGCCTTGCTGATTCCAAGAAGCTCAGTGAAAAGCGTCGAGAGCAGTTAGCTGTTGAAATCCGACAGAAAGCATTGGCATGGGCACTGGGCAGGGCTGAGGTTGAAGAAATTGATGAGATCAATATTTTGCAAGCCAGTTTACTGGCGATGCGTCGCGCTGTTGAACAACTTACCCCCCAACCAGAATTAGCCCTGGTTGATGGAAATCGTTGTCCTGAATTACCCTGTAAAGCCAGAGCCGTCATCAAAGGTGATTCTCGAGTAGAAGCAATTAGTGCTGCGTCCATTATTGCCAAGGTAGCGCGGGACACTGAAATGGTTGAACTCGATGCCCGTTTTCCCGGTTATGGCCTGGCAGGGCATAAAGGCTATCCGACCAAAGCTCATATCCAGTCACTTACCGAGCAGGGTGTGACTGAAATCCACCGGCGTAGTTTTGGGCCTGTTAAAAGACTCCTGGCCGAAGTAGAAGACTAAATAAGGCTGTATTTCTGTATGAGTATAAACACTTGATTACAGGAAAGAAGTAAGATAAAAGTTAATGGAACGTACCAATTTTCAATGAATTAATTTGTACAAACTGGTCTAACTGGTGGTACTGACTGAATGAGGTTGTTATGCCTTTGCCGTTGATTTTGAGATTGGATGTAACTGGACAACCCATAAACTGGATTCCCTGGCAGGAAGCCGTTTGTCTGTATGCTCGTAACCGGGTTGCCTGGACGGCTGGAGAATATATTTTTCCATTCCATGGTGGTGTTTCTCGCCTAACCGGTGAAACCAGCATTATTGAAATTAACTCAATTATTGCGGTTAAAGGTGAAGACCGAGCTCGTTATGGGCGTGTTACTCCCCCGTTAAATAATCAGGAACTTTTTCATCGGGATCGACATATATGTCTTTACTGTGGTCACACCATGAAGTTCTCATTATTAACTCGAGACCATGTCAAACCATTATCCCGTGGCGGGAAAAATCACTGGTTGAATGTAGTAACGGCCTGTAAACGCTGTAATACACGCAAAGGCAGTAAAACTCCGGAAGAAGCGAGGATGCCATTGTTGGCTATACCGTATGTGCCGAACGTGGCGGAGTATCTGGTATTACGTAATCGCCGTATCCTTGGCGATCAAATGGAATTTTTAAAAATGCAGTTTAAGGATGTCGATAGAAAATGGAAAATGTAGTTACTCAATAGCTTACATTCTGCCATCAAGCATTAAGCACTCATTATCCTGAACTTTATCTTTTTCTCACGTTATAGCGCCCAGCTAACACCACCTGTAATCGCCTCGGGATGTTGTTTATGCATCGTGCGAGCTAGTGTACCTACACCTGAGAACGGTACATCAACCATCATTAAGACTTCACCATGTTTTACAGCAGATTTAAATTCATCCAGATGAATATGAGGTATTTTCATGGCAAACATGAGTCCAAGACTGAGTGTGATGCCGATGATAGTAAGGGGTAATAGTATCCAATAGGATGGTGCCATCAATAACAGGGTGATTAATGATACGCAGGCGAAAAAAAATACAGTGAGGTTGATTCGCCATAAAACCCATTCGATTAAATAATCTCTGTCTGTTTCATCTCCCGTATGTGTATCCACTACATCTTTCAGCAGTGAATTGTTTTCGGTTAATACATGGATATCCTGTGAAGGAATAGCCTCACTTTTTAAGTCTTCAGCCACTTGTTTCGCACGCAAATTATTTGGCAGCAAATAATAAAGCCGACGTCTCATGTTGTACCTCCATATATAAAACTAGAATTTTTTAGCCTTCAGCGACATAGTCATCAGAATCATCACCTTTTAAAGTAATATTACTTTCAGGCTTGAGATTCAGATAGGCCTGACGGTTTTCTTCATTTTCAAAGTAAATTTCAAGACCATTTTCGCCATCACCTTCATAAACGCAGGGATGATGTTCTGGATCTGGTACATCGTGGAGTGAAATAGGATCAAGAGTTGTACGGATAATCATGATATACCCCCTGAAGGGTGCGAATTTGATTATTTAAGTTTAGAGTAACTTAGTGTTTTGGTCAAGTATAGGGGGTATAATGTGTTAAGTGTTATTATTTTTAGTCTCTGAAATAGCCCACTTCAGTTCAGTGAGGCCTGTAATCGTAATCCATAATCCTGTAATGCATTTAGGATTTTTCTATTATCTTCATTAATATCTTTCTGTTCTAACAACTCAGAAAGTTTTTTAAAGTAGGTATCAAGCGTAATACTACTACCACCATTTTTATCGGTTAAGCGTTGTTTGCGATATTGTTGCCAGTGTTGTCTTTCTTCAGTATTAAGTGTTTCAGGATGATTTCTGGCACGATAGCGAAACAGCATTTCTTCTAATCGATCGTCATTGAAATTCAGATCAAGGCTAGCAAGTTGATCGGTCGGAGTATTACGTATGATTTGCATACGGTCACGATCATCATCATTAAAAAATCCACCGCCATACAGGTTTTGATCCGGATCGGAATTGGGCTCAAAGGGGTTGTCTGCAAAAACGGCCTGAATTTTCCTGGTGAAATCGGCTGTGGGTTTGATCATGTCAAAATGTTGCTGGTGGCTATTACGATCAATACCAATACGTTCAGCGGAAGCATCATCCAGTGTATTTAAAGGCACAACAACAGGACATTTGTTGATGTGTATGGTTTTTAATGGAATTCTATCTACGCCTTCAGGTAGTTCATCACGGGGAGTATATAGACGTTCTTTTATACCCTCGCTATCAAGTTGTAGTAACGGTGTTGGGTCATAGCGTAGGTCATAAACGATAACGCCATTTTTATTGGTCGGGTGAGGTGCGAGTGGAACCACCATGGCCGTATTACAAACTGTACCGGGGTACATGCCGGATGCATGTAATACCGGCTGTGGTTTGAATACATTTAATAGTTTGGCAATTTTGTGTTTGTTTTTATTTGCATAAATATAATCATATAAACGAGGTTGTTTATCTTTTATTAATTTTGCAACAGCAATTGTGGCATACACATCAGACATGGCATCATGTGCAGCTTCATGGCTGATTCCATTAGCTTTAGTGATGAGTTCCAGCCTGTTAGTCGGTGTACCTTCATCGGTTAAAGGCCAGTTAATTCCTTCAGGCCGCAGAGCACGCGTGATACGAACCAGGTCAATAATATCCCAGCGTGAGCATCCATTTTGCCATTCACGAGCATAGGCATCATAAAAATTACGGTAAAGGGTGTAACGGGTAAATTCATCATCAAAGCGAATATTATTGAAACCTGTAACACAGGTATTTGGTTTTGAAAATTCATTATTAATCGCCGCAATAAACTCAGCTTCAATCAGGCCTGCTTCAAGTGTTTGCTGTGGTGTAATTCCGGTGATCAGGCAGGCTTCTGGCTGAGGCAGCATATCATCAGCGGGTTTGCAGTAAATATTCAGTGGTTCACTGATTATGTTGAGATCTTCATCGGTACGAATACCTGCAAATTGGCTAATTCGATCCCGTTTAGGATCTATGCCAAAGGTTTCGTAATCGTACCAATACATGCTGGGAAGTTTGGCCATATTTAATCTACTACGTTGATTTATGTAAGTATAAATTATACGTTGTTATCAGCCTGCCAGATACATTTACAATCTCGGCAGTAGAAGGCTCGTCGGCCTTTTTTTAAGCCATATAATATTGAGATAATTGCACCGCTAACAAATAGTAATGCAAATGGCCAGTACAGGATACCTAGAACGATAGCAAATATCATCAGCACAGTGACACCACGTGCTATCGATTCAAGAATATTTTGGGTGGATTCAGAATGACAGTTAGGGCAGGGAGGAGTGGGTTTCATCTAGAAGTTAACATCACCAATGGCCTTACGCTTAATAACTACCAGATCACCTATATCAAAAACTCCATTTGGAGAAGGAGTGCCATTTACTAATGGTGCCACATCACCGTGATCAAGTATATCTGCTGTAAGCGTGCGGCTACCCATCAATACTTGTTGACCAAACAGGATGTCAACAATATTCACAACTCCATCATTATTTAAATCACCATCAGCGGTTACTGGATAGGAGTTCTGATCTAATGGGTTAGTGCCGGCAGTTACTTCTTCACTATCTGAATAAGTATCGCCATCAGTATCAACTAACAATGGGTTTGTACCCAGACTTGCTTCATCGATATCACTTAATCCATCATTGTCATCATCGGTATCGGCATTATTACCAATTCCATCGTTATCGGTATCGGTTGTTTCAGTGGGATCGTAAGGAAAAGCATCGGTTGTATTGGGTGATCCGTCTCCATCTATATCAGAATCACAGACGTCACCTGTCCCATCATTGTCCATATCAGCCTGATCGGCATTTGTATCATTGGGGCAGTTGTCCTGATGATCAGCAATAACATCTCCATCAGTGTCTAAATCCATGTGCCAGGCCAGGGCATAGTCCCAGCTAAAGGCATTCTGTCCTGCTTTTGGGGTGACCTGTAATAAATAATTTCGATTTGCGCTTAATGCAGTCCAGATATTTTCTGAGTTATCAATAGTACTGATAGATTCAAACACAAGCTGTTGGCCACTGGTGACATCATATAAACGTAAGTCCAGATCATAGAAAGTCGCCGCGCCATCAAAACTGTTAGGACGTGAACCTTCGTAAATATCAATATGCCAGACCAGTGAAGCAGATAATATTTCTGGATCAGGACCGGTGGTGAAATAATAGGATGCCGTATTATTACTACTGTCACCGCCAAAAGCAGGGTCATAGTCAAAACCAGATATGCCTATACCGGTAGAACCTGTACCACCATCCTCGCTACTGTTCTGTTCACCGGCGGCAATAATGTGATAGCTGTTATATACGTTTATTTGCCCGGCACCAAAACGAGCATCGAGGCCATTACTGGATTGATTGGCACTATCGACTCGATAATCAGTGATGTTGGCCGTAGTGCTTGTATTCAGTGTGTAGCGATCGGCTCCGGCCAATAAGGCGGCTTTGATAACCTCGGAACGTTCAGCATTATAAATTCTATCCCCATTACGATTAGTGGTCGATGTTTGTACTGGGTCGGTAGACAGAGTTAGATTTGAATGGCCAGTCTCAATTAAAAGGGCAGCCGTTGCTGATATACGAGGAACTGATGAACTCGTGTATGTGAATGGCGCAACGATTTCGGTACGTGTCCGTCCAGCCGGGTAGTCGGCATCAACAGTCGGAGATCCCGTGCTGTGGATACCATCGGTTTTACCGACAGCCAGAACATTATGGGCGGCACCAAATAAATTATAGTTAGTACTGATACTATTTCGGGTTCCGACAAATTGTAAAAACTCATCAGTTTCAATTACCCAGTCAACGCGTCTTAATATATTTGAGGCAACCGCGGTGTCTGTAATGTTGGCGACCCAGCTATGATTAGCAATGCGATCCGATGTGGATAAGGGTTTGCTGCCACCATAATTCAGAAAATTAGGTTGTAACCAGTAATCAGCCCAGTAAGCATTAATAGTGCTGATTCCAGGAGCCATGTCACTGCTACCATAAAATGAAGCACCAACTCCGGTAGCGTGGCCTGAGTACTCACCAGACGCAAAGCCAGTAATATCATTAATTGTTTTTCCAGTTAATCGAGAATCATTACCATCGGGTAGATACACAGGTAATTCAGCTGTGGAGGGGTTGCTATCATGATCCACATAACTGGTTGCCGCTTCAGCATGAGTAACGGTAATGCCAGCTCCATCCGGCAAACCTGCTCCCAGCTCAGCCGCTAAACGGGAATAACCAATATCATCTTTGTAGTCAGCGAGAGTAAATTCGCTGTGAATAAGGATGAGAATTATCAGGGTGCTTTGTAGTAAGGAATTTTTAATTTTTATCATCCAATACAGTAAAGCAAAGTTTGTACCAGAATAGTATTGTCTTTTCAATCAATCAGTTATATCTGTATCTCTCTGAGTGATTTTCAAACCGTAAATTATATCGACAGGTAATGACGTCACTTTCAGGAATAGTTCTAGAGTTTACTAACACCGTGTTTCAATACTGAATTTTCACAGTGACAAACAATAATACTGAAAATGTCTGATGAAATTCAGGCTTTCATACTGTCAAGACTTGCGCTGAATCCGGATTGATCAGACACTTTCGCTCTATGTCTGCACCTTTTGTACACCTACGATTACACACTGAATATTCACTGGTTGATGGAATTGTCCGTATCAAGCCGGCAATGAAAGCCGTGGCGGATGCCGGTATGCCTGCTGTGGCGATGACCGATCAGAGCAACCTGTTCGGAATGGTGAAATTCTATCGTGCGGCGATGGCGGCTGGAGTGAAACCGCTCATTGGTGTCGATGTCTGGTTACATAATGAGCAGGAGCACAACCAGCCCAGCCGAATCGTGTTTCTCTGCAAGGACACAGTCGGTTACCGCAATCTGACTCGACTGGTATCCCGCTCTTATACCGAAGGCCAGCATCTCGGCCGCCCCATGTTGCAAAAAGAATGGTTAGAGGGGCATACCGAGGGCCTGATTGCGCTGTCTGGTGGCCGGGAAGGTGAAATTGGCAAGGCCTTGTTGACTAACAATATGCCGCTGGCTCAGGAGCTGGTGGTCTGGTGGCAGTCATTATTCCCCGATAGTTTTTATCTTGAGTTGCAGCGCACCGGCCGTAAAGGCGAAGAAGACTACTTACATGCTGCCGTAAAACTTGCAGGTGAACTGGATCTACCAGTAGTCGCGACCAACGATGTACATTTTATCAAGCAGGATGATTTCGACGCGCATGAGGCCAGGGTCTGTATTAACCAGGGCAGGGTACTGGATGATCCGCGTCGTCCCAAAGATTACTCTGATCAGCAATACCTGCGTTCTGCAGAGGAAATGCAGGCTCTGTTTGATGATATCCCCGAAGCCCTTGAAAACACGGTCGAGATTGCCAAACGCTGTAATCTGGAACTGACTTTGGGGAAAAACTACCTGCCGGATTACCCGATTCCAGAAGGCATGACTATCGAAGAGTTTCTCGCCGAAGAATCTCGCCAGGGGCTTGAAGCTCGACTAAAACAATTATTTGATAGTTCTGCGCCGGATTTCGCTGAGAAACGCAAAGAATATGATGAACGTTTACAGATCGAACTGGATGTTATCAACAAAATGGGATTCCCCGGCTACTTTCTGATCGTGGCCGACTTTATTCGCTGGGCCAAGGAACATGCGATTCCTGTTGGCCCCGGTCGTGGTTCCGGTGCCGGTTCACTGGTGGCTTATGCGTTGACCATTACCGATCTGGATCCGATGGAATACGATCTGCTGTTCGAACGATTCCTGAATCCGGAACGTGTGTCCATGCCTGACTTTGATGTGGACTTCTGTATGGAAGGTCGTGATCGAGTGATCGATTATGTGGCCAATCATTATGGTCGTGACAAAGTGTCACAGATCATTACCTATGGTTCGATGGCGGCCAAGGCGGTGATTCGTGATGTGGGGCGAGTACTGGGTCATCCGTATGGTCTTGTTGATAGCATTGCAAAATTGATCCCATTTGAAATTGGCATCACACTGGATAAGGCGTTAGAACAGGAAGAAGCGCTACAGGAACGTTATAACAATGAGGAAGATGTTCAGGGCTTAATTGATCTGGCCAAAAAGCTGGAAGGGGTGACTCGTAATGCCGGTAAGCATGCGGGTGGTGTCGTCATTGCCCCTTCACAACTGACTGACTTCAGTCCGTTATATTGTGAACAGGGCTCAAGCAGTATTGTTACCCAGTTTGACAAGGATGATGTTGAAGCGGTGGGGCTGGTCAAGTTTGACTTTCTTGGCCTACGCACACTGACCATTATTGACTGGGCCTTGCAGACGGTCAATCAACAGCGTAAGACTAATGGCGAAGACATAATAGATATCGCCAGCATTCCTCTGGATGATGAAGGAACGTTTACTTTATTAAAAGCAACACACACCACGGCGGTGTTCCAGCTGGAATCCCGTGGTATGAAAGATCTGATCAAACGTCTACAGCCGGATAGTTTCGAAGATATTATTGCACTGGTCGCGTTATTCCGTCCTGGCCCATTGCAGTCAGGCATGGTGGATGACTTTATCAACCGTAAACATGGTCGCGCCAGAGTTGAATATCCACATCCTGATCTTGAGCCCATTCTAAAACCCACTTACGGTGTCATTCTTTACCAGGAACAGGTAATGCAAATTGCCCAGGTTCTGGCTGGTTATACACTGGGTGGTGCGGACATGTTACGTCGCGCCATGGGTAAGAAAAAACCGGAGGAAATGGCTAAACAGCGTAGCATCTTCACCGAGGGTGCATTAAAGCGCGGCGTTGAAGAAAAAACGGCAACCTATATTTTTGACCTGATGGAAAAGTTTGCTGGTTATGGTTTTAACAAATCCCATTCTGCCGCCTATGCATTAGTCTCTTATCAAACCGCCTGGCTCAAACATTATTTCCCTGCCGCGTTCATGGCGGCGGTTCTGTCTGCGGATATGGATAACACAGATAAAGTAGTTACCCTGATCGATGAATGTAGTGACATGGAGCTAAAAGTTGAGCCACCTAATGTAAATCTGTGTGAACATCGTTTTAATGTTGCCAATGATCAAACCGTGGTTTATGGACTCGGTGCGATTAAAGGGGTAGGCGAGGCGGCTATCGAAAGTATTAGTGATGAGCGCAAGGCCCATGGTGAATACAAAGACCTGTTTGATTTCTGCAAACGTGTCGAAACAAAAAAAGTGAATCGTCGTACCCTGGAAGGATTGATCATGTCGGGGGCCATGGATATTTTTGGTCAAAATCGCGCAACATTGATGGCTTCCTTACCGGCGGCACTGAAACTGGCCGAGCAGGAAAATCGAAATCGTGAAGCCGGTATTGATGATCTGTTCGGAATGGCACCTCAGATTGATACTGGGACTGAATCAGGTGTTTCACAGTATCATATTCAACCTGAATGGAGTGAAGATCAGCGCCTGGCCTGTGAAAAACAGACACTGGGCCTGTATTTAACCGGTCATCCGATTGAACGCTACCTGGCTGAAATTGGTCAGTTTACAACGTCTCGAATTGTAAATCTAAAACCGACCAAAGATGCGACCGTAGTTGTTTCGGGTTTGATTATTGCAATGCGCACCATGAATACCAGGCGAGGTGATCGCATGGCCTTTGTTACCATTGATGATCGAAGTGCGCGTATTGAACTGGCTGTATTTTCTGATACTTACCTGCGTTTTCGCGATCTGCTTGCCAAAGACAAGCTGATTGTCGTGGAAGGGGAAGTCAATGTTGATGAATACAGCGGGGGCTATAAGATGAGTGCACGTAATATTTACGACATTGATCAGGCTCGAGGGCATTTTGCCAAATGCTTAATGCTGCATGTGGATCAAAAGCAGGCCAGTAATGGTTTTATCCCACACCTGCAATCTACTCTATCTCCTTTCAAGGATGGTGTTTGTCCGGTGATTATCGATTATCAAAGTGATATGGCTTGTGCCAAAGTCAGCATGGGAGATGACTGGCGGGTTAATCCTACCGATGAGCTACTTCACAGACTGCGAGAGATGTCATCCAAGGGTGAGGAAGGTCAGGAAGATTCTAGTAGCTGGGTAGAAGTGGTTTACTAAGCTCGTCCTGTTTTTTAAAAACACTGTGAGGTTGAAGGTTCTCGCCGGGGGCCAGAATAGGGTAGAATGACGAAGTGCCTGGGCTGTATTAGCCGGGCAAAAACATTACTTAAAGTATTTTCTGGGTTTAAAAACTAACTATATGATATATAATTAGTTTGTGAATTAATCGCTCTGGATGTTGGAAACAGGTTTCTAAAATAAGATGAATTTGAATTTTCTGGATTTTGAACAGCCGATTGCTGAATTAGAAGCAAAAATCGAAGAACTTCGTTATGTCGGTTCGGACAATGAAATTAATATTGGTGAAGAAATTGCCAAGTTGCAGGGTAAAAGCAAGGATCTGACCGAGTCGATTTTTTCTAATCTGAGTTCAGCACAGATTGCTCAGCTGGCCCGTCATCCTCAGCGGCCTTATTTCCTCGATTATATTGAACAGATATTTACTGACTTTGAAGAGTTACATGGTGATCGTGCATTTGCCGATGATGCGGCTATTGTTGGTGGCGTCGCCCGACTCGAAGGGCGTCCCGTGATGATTGTCGGTCAGCAAAAAGGCCGAGATACCAAAGAAAAGATTCGTCGTAATTTTGCCATGCCGCGTCCTGAAGGCTACCGCAAGGCCATGCGTCTGTTTGAAATGGCGGAACGTTTCAAATTACCCGTTCTCACGTTTATTGACACTCCCGGTGCCTACCCGGGTGTAGGAGCGGAAGAACGCGGTCAAAGTGAAGCCATTGCCCGTAATCTACTGGTTATGTCTCAGCTCAAGACCCCGATTATCAATACTGTTATTGGTGAAGGTGGTTCCGGTGGTGCCCTGGCCATTGGTGTTGGTGATCGCTTGTTAATATTGCAGTACAGCACCTATTCAGTGATTTCACCGGAAGGCTGCGCTTCTATTTTATGGAAGAGTTCAGAAAAAGCCGCCGATGCAGCGGAAGCCATGGGCCTGACAGCTCCTCGCCTGAAAGAACTGGGGCTGGTGGATGCCATTATTAATGAACCACTGGGCGGGGCGCATCGAGATACAGAGAGTATGGCGGCCAGTTTAAAAGCCGGACTGATGGAAAGCCTGGAAATGCTGGATGCTGTTCCGCTGGATAAGATACTCGACCAACGTTATTCGCGTTTAATGAGTTACGGTAACTACACCGAATAGTTATTTTTACCACAATGACGCAGATATAAGATATTTATCCATTCTGTTATCTATCCTGTGTCTATTGTGGCTAAAAACCGATGATTTTTTCTCCTTCCGAATTACTGCCATCGCTTCAAGCACAATTATCACGGTTCTCTTCCTGCCAACGCCTGTGGGTCGCCTACAGTGGTGGCTGTGATTCCCATGTTTTGTTGCATGCCCTTGTACATCTCAAAGCTCAAATCAAAGCCCAGCAAAACAGCTCACCGTTAGCGCAAACTGAAATCTGTGCAATTCATATAAACCACGGTCTGATGAATGAAGCCGACGACTGGTCTTCTCATTGTCAGGAAACCTGTGATGCACTGGGTGTCGAACTCAAGATAGTGCCTGTTGATGCAATCCCTGAACAGGGTGAAAGCCCAGAAGCTGCAGCACGTTCAGCGCGTTATCACGTTTTTGCAGATCTACTCGAAGAGGGGACTGGTTTATTACTGGCTCACCATGAGGATGATCAGGCCGAAACCCTGCTGCTGCAATTATTTCGTGGTGCTGGAGTTAAGGGCTTGTCTGCGATGCCAGAATATACCGCGTATGCCAAAGGATGGTTGGGACGGCCATTACTGGGTTTCTCACGCCAGAGTTTACGTGAGTATGCCCAGGCTGAAGGCTTGCAATGGATTGAAGATCCCAGTAACCAGGAATTACATTTCGATCGTAACTTCCTGCGTCAGCAGATTGTCCCGCTGTTACAGCCACGTTGGCCGGCCTTAAATCGTTGCTTATCGCGCGCTGCCAGTCATCAGTCTGAAGCAAGCCAGTTGCTGGATGAACTGGCTGAAATAGATCGGCAGACCTGTATTTCTCCAATGGCATTTAGTGGAGAAGAAGCCTTATCAGTCGTCAGTTTGAACACTTTATCCCTTGAACGTCGTAACAACCTGTTGCGTTACTGGATTCGTCAGCAGGGTTTCACTCCCCCTGATCGTGTCCATCTTGAACGTATTAGTCGTGAAGTACTGGCGGCTCGCCCAGAAGCTAACCCACAGGTGGATTGGGAAGGGGCGACGGTACGTCGTTATCGTGACCGACTGTTTGTGATGTCTCCATTACCCGCCTGGGATAACACTATGGTCGTTCCCTGGGATCTGCAAATGCCATTAGTCTTACCTGCTAAAGGAACGCAGCTAAGTCTGCGAGCTGATGTAGAAGCTGGACTCAGTCAGTCATTACCAGGGAATGGTATTGAGGTTCGTTTTCGACAGGGGGGGGAGCGTTGCCGGCCAGTTGGCCGAGGCCATAACCATAATCTGAAAAAACTGATGCAGGAGTGGGATATTCCTCCATGGGAACGGGATCGTATTCCCCTGATATATGTCGGTGGTAAAATTGCACAGGTGGTGGGTTATTGCATTTGTGAACCCTGGCAGACCCCGGAAGGAGAGAAAGGGTTTTTGGTAACAGAATCCAGAATATAGGCCCTCTGGAGATTGAAACCACAGGCAAAAAAGACGACAATAACTCCCCAGCAAACATTCCTGTTTTGGTTGCCTGGTTTTCTTTAAGCAAACTAAACTGACAGGAATTCCTACCATTCAACTGATTGCTGGCGAGTGCATGACGAAATATATTTTTATTACAGGTGGCGTGGTTTCTTCTTTAGGAAAAGGCATTGCCTCCGCGTCTCTTGCTGCTATTCTCGAATCCCGTGGGCTTAATGTTACCCTGTTAAAGCTGGATCCTTATATTAATGTTGATCCTGGCACCATGAGTCCTTTCCAGCATGGGGAAGTCTATGTGACGGAAGATGGGGCTGAAACCGATCTGGATCTGGGTCATTACGAACGTTTCGTGAGTACAACCATGAAACAGAGTAATAATTTCACCACTGGACGTATCTATGCCAATGTGATCAGCAAAGAACGTCGTGGTGATTACCTGGGTGGTACGGTACAGGTCATCCCGCACATTACCGATGAAATTAAGGAATCGGTAGTCAGGGGAGCCGGTGATGCTGATGTGGCGATGGTCGAAATTGGCGGTACTGTGGGTGATATCGAATCCCTGCCGTTCCTCGAAGCCATTCGTCAGATGGGTGTCGAGCATGGCCATGACAATGTGCTTTATATCCACCTGACCCTGTTGCCCTATATTCCTACCGCAGGCGAAATCAAAACCAAGCCAACCCAGCACTCGGTTAAAGAATTACGTTCTATTGGTATTCAGCCTGACGTACTACTTTGTCGTGCCGACCGTGATATTCCAGCCGAAGAAAAACGCAAGATTGCCTTATTTACCAATGTTGAGGAAAAGGCCGTTATTGCTGCTCTGGATGCAGATAGTATTTATAAAATACCAGAATTACTGCATAACGAAGGACTGGACGACATTGTGGTTAAAAAACTGCACCTGGATTGTCATGCTCCTGATCTGAGTGAATGGCACGCGGTAACCGAAGCACTGGAAAATCCAACGGGTGAGATCACCATTGCTATGGTCGGTAAGTACATGGATCTGACCGAGGCTTATAAGTCATTAAGTGAATCCCTGATCCATGCCGGGCTAAAAACCCATACCAGTGTAAGAATCAAATATGTTGATTCGGAAGAAATCGAACAAAAAGGAACAGGTTGCCTGGAAAATGTCGATGCTATTTTAGTGCCTGGTGGATTTGGTGAGCGCGGTGTTGAAGGCAAGATTGAAACGGTACGGTATGCGCGTGAAAACAAGGTACCTTATTTAGGGATCTGTTTAGGCATGCAGGTGGCGGTCATTGAATTTACCCGCAATGTGGTTGGCCTGCCGGCTGCGCATAGTACAGAATTTAAGCCGGATACACAGGTACCGGTGATTGGATTGATTACCGAATGGAAACAGGCTGATGGGCGTGTTGAAACACGTAGTGAAGATTCTCACTTAGGTGGCACGATGCGTCTGGGTGGCCAGCCCTGTAATTTGCAGGAAGGTTCCAAAGTGCGTGAGATGTATGGCAAAGAACAGATTGTTGAACGCCATCGTCATCGTTATGAGTTTAATAATAATTATCGTGAACGTCTGGAATCAGCCGGTTTACAGTTAACGGGTACTTCAGAAGATGGCAGCCTGGTTGAAGTGGTAGAAATTGCCGATCATCCCTGGTTTATTGCCTGTCAGTTTCATCCGGAATTTACATCTACGCCACGTAAAGGTCATCCACTGTTTATTGGCTTCGTTAAAACGGCGCGTGAACTATCTGAACAACATAAATCAAAGGCGGTTAACGCATGAAGCTTTGTGGATTCAATGTCGGTATCGAGCACCCTTTCTTTTTAATCGCCGGCCCCTGTGTGATTGAAAGTGAACAGTTAGCGCTGGATACTGCCGGTCAGCTTAAAGAGTTGACGGAAGCGTTAGGTATTCCGTTTATTTATAAATCTTCTTTTGATAAAGCCAACCGTACTTCTTCTAAAAGTTTCAGAGGCCTTGGCGTGGAAGAAGGTTTACGTATCCTGCAACAGGTAAAAGATGAAATTGGTGTGCCGGTATTAACAGATGTTCATGAAGATACCCCTTTGAATGAAGTGGCGGCGGTGGTTGATGTTATGCAAACACCAGCTTTCCTGGTACGTCAGACTAATTTTATTCAGAACGTTGCCAGACAGGGTATACCGGTCAATATTAAAAAAGGCCAGTTTCAGGCACCATGGGACATGCGCAATGTTGTCGACAAAGCCCGTGAAGCAGGCAACGATCAAATCATGGTTTGTGAACGTGGAGCGTCCTTTGGATATAACACCCTGGTATCAGACATGAGAGGGCTGGCCATCATGCGTGAAACGGGTTGCCCAGTTGTATTTGATGCAACCCATTCAGTGCAGCAACCCGGTGGTCAGGGAACCAGTTCTGGTGGACAACGAGAATTTGTTCCAGTATTAGCGCGTGCGGCGGTAGCCAGTGGTATCGCGGGTTTATTTATGGAAACTCATCCCAATCCAGAAGATGCTTTAAGTGATGGTCCTAATGCCTGGCCATTACCGCGAATGAAAGAATTATTAGAAGTTTTGAAGTCGATTGATACGGTCGTTAAACAACAGCCGTTTATCGAGGATAGTTTGAAATAAACGTTTTGTTTATACAAAAAATATTATTAACGCAAAGGCGCTAAGACGCAAGGACGTAGAATTTTAAAATATCTTGATATATCTGAATAACAACCAACAAGTTTGGTAAATATTCATAGTGTATGGAAAAAGAAAATATATACATGAAATATCTTTAATAAACTTTGCGCCTCTGCGTCTTTGCGTTTGATTTTGTAATCTTTAAAGTGAGTGAGAAATAATAAATGTCAGTAAGTGGAATTGAAATTAAAAATATTATTGCCCGTGAAGTAATTGACTCTCGCGGTAACCCAACGGTTGAAGCTGATGTGATTTTGGCCTCAGGTGTAAAAGGACGAGCCATTGTGCCATCGGGTGCATCAACGGGTGCTCGTGAAGCGATAGAACTGCGTGATGGTGACATGAGTCGTTTTCTGGGCAAGGGTGTTTTAAAAGCGGTTGAAAATGTAAATGGTCCTATTCGTAAGGTCTTAATAGGGATGAACTGTACGGATCAACGTGCTATTGATAATGCCATGTTGAAACTGGATGGCACGCACAACAAAAGTAAGCTGGGTGCGAATGCAACATTGGCGGTCTCACTTGCCTGTGCAAAGGCTGCAGCGAAAGCGCAGGGCGTACCTTTGTACCAGTATTTGTATACCGGTGACGGTTATCAAATGCCTGTACCTATGATGAATATCATCAATGGTGGTTCCCATGCTGATAACAGTGTGGATCTACAGGAATTTATGGTAATGCCTGTTGGTGCTCCAAATATTAATGAAGCTATTCGTTATGGCGCTGAAATTTTTCATGCCTTAAAGAAAGTGTTACATGATAAAGGCATGAATACGGCGGTGGGTGACGAAGGTGGTTTTGCTCCTGATTTACCTTCGAATGAATCTGCCATTCAGATTATTCTGGAAGCGATTGATAATGCGGGTTATGAAGCCGGTAAAGATGTTTTTATCGCCATTGATGCGGCCAGTAGTGAATTCTACAAAGATGGAAAATATGTTCTGGCTTCGGAAGATAAAAAACTGACAGCCTCAGAATTTATTGATGTACTTGAATCCTGGGTAGATAAATATCCGATCATCAGTATTGAAGATGGTCTTGATGAAGCGGACTGGGACGGCTGGAAATTATTAACAGAACGTCTGGGTAAAAAAGTTCAGTTAGTCGGTGATGATCTTTACGTAACCAATACAAAAATATTCAAAGAAGGTATTGATAAAGGTATTGCTAACTCGATTCTGATCAAAGTAAATCAGATAGGCACTTTATCTGAAACACTGGATGCGATTGCCATGGCCAGGAAAGCAGGCTATACCGCAGTTATTTCACATCGTTCTGGTGAGACTGAAGATACTACTATCGCTGATCTGGCAGTGGCAACCGCAGCGGGCCAAATTAAAACGGGTTCCATGTCACGTTCAGATCGTATCGCCAAGTACAACCAGTTGTTACGCATTGCTGAAGGGTTAGGACAGGAAGCCGTCTTCCCCGGTAAGGATGCGTTTTATAACCTGAAATAATTAATGCGCATACTTGCTGCCATACTGTTTCTTCTCCTTATCATCCTGCAATATGACCTGTGGGTAGGAGAGGGCAGTCTGGCAACTGTGCATTTACTCCAGCAGTCTATCGAAAAACAAAAACTGGGAAATCAGCAACTCAGCGCACGAAATAGCTCATTAGAAGCGGAAGTCCAGGATCTCAAACAGGGACTGGAAGCTATTGAAGAACGTGCACGTAGTGAGCTGGGTATGGTCAGGGATGGCGAAACCTATATACAGGTGATAGATAAGGGACGAGTGACGAGTGACGAGTGAGCGTAGTACATATAGATATATTGTATATAACGCAAAGTACGCCAGGACGCAAAGGAAAATAATGAGTCAATAATCCTGAAAATATTCAGGATTTCGTAAAATTCCATGATAGATAAATACAATAATATTGATTTTCTTAGTGCCTCTGCGCCTTTGCGTGCTCTGCGTTTAACATCTATTTCAATTTAGTGGAACCATGGCCTCGTCACTCGAAACTCATTCCTCGTCCCTGAACTATTGGGCAATAGTTCCCGCTGCCGGTGTTGGCTCTCGAATGAATGCGGGTTTACCAAAACAATATCTGCCTTTGTGTGGTGAGGCTGTGATCTCACATACCCTCAAACGTCTGGCAAAACATCCTGCTATATCTGGTTTAATGGTAGCGGTCTCTGAGAATGACACATTCTGGGATGAACTGGATTTTGAATTAGATAAACCGCTCTACTCAACACAGGGTGGAAGTGAGCGTTGTTATTCAGTATTAAATGCATTACGTGCTTTAGCTAACTATGCTGATGATAATGACTGGGTATTAGTTCACGATGCTGCTCGACCCTGTGTCCGTTCAGAAGATATTCATCGGTTAATTGATTCATTAAAAGATGATGTGGTTGGTGGCCTACTGGCCATGCCAGTTAAAGACACTATGAAACGGGCCACTGAAAATCACTCTGTTATTGATACAGTGGATCGTAGCAACATGTGGCATGCTTTTACTCCACAGATGTTTCGCCTGGGCATGCTGCGTGAAGCCCTGGAACGGGCTATTGAAAACAATGATCTGGTTACGGATGAGGCTTCTGCTATTGAGTTATCAGGACTGCAACCTCGCTTGATCGAAGGCCATGCTGATAATATTAAAATTACCCGCCCTGAAGATTTGGTCCTGGCGGAATTCTATCTACAACAACAGGAACAGGACTAATGCGGATTGGTCAGGGTTTCGATGCTCATCGTTTTAAAAGTGGATGTCGACTAATTTTAGGTGGGATTGATATTCCCTATGAACAGGGTATGGAAGCACACTCCGATGGTGATGTGCTTATACATGCACTTTGTGATGCTATTTTGGGTGCTCTGGCTTTGGGTGATATAGGCAAACATTTTCCAGACAGCAGTGAAATGTACAAAGGGATCGATAGTCGTATTCTTCTTAGGAAGGTTGTTGAACTAATGGAAGAGCGTGAGTACAAAATCAATAATACGGATATTACCGTTATTGCCCAGGCTCCCAAACTAGCACCTTATATCGAACCTATGCGAAGCATACTGGCTGAAGATTTAAAAACAGATATTGCTAATGTCAGCATCAAAGCGACCACAACCGAAAAAATGGGCTTCACCGGTCGTGGCGAAGGCATTACAGTTCAGGCTGTCGTATTACTTGTTTAATTCATAACAATAACTCTCTTTTATGTATCTTCAAAAATTCTCATACGCTTATGGCGAGCCTGTTTGTCAGGGACTGATTCGTACCGTTCCTGAAGACTTTATTGTTGATGAGATCCTGGGCTTTGAGCCAGATGGTGAAGGTGAACATGTTTTATTGAAAATCCAGAAACGCAATACTAATACAGACTGGGTGGCAAAAAAAATCAGCCAGTTTGTTGGTGTTCGACAACTGGATGTGAGTTATGCCGGTTTAAAAGACAGGAATGCAGTCACGACACAATGGTTTAGTGTTCGCCTGGCCGGTAAAGAAGAACCAGACTGGTCAGAATTGAATTGTGATGACTACACCGTATTAGAGCACCACCTGCACCGACGAAAATTACGTCGTGGTGCATTAGAAGGTAATCGATTCAAAATTACTGTGCGTGAGTTAGAAGGTGATCTCAGTAGTCTGGAATCACGTTTAAATTTAATCAGAACACATGGTGTACCCAATTACTTTGGTGAGCAACGTTTTGGCATAGATGGTTCCAATCTTGAACAGGCTGAAGCGATGTTCTCGGGTAAACGTATTAAATCCCGTCATAAACGCAGTATGTATTTATCTGCGGCGCGCTCCTATCTATTTAATCTTTACCTTTCTCAAAGAGTAACAAGCCAGAACTGGAATAAGGCTATACCGGGTGACGTTGTCATGCTTTCAGGTACTCATAGTTTTTTTTCTATCGATGCTGTGGATGAAGAGATTAAACATAGAGTTGAGCAATTTGATCTTCACCCTGCCGCTATACTATGGGGCCGTGGTCAGTCAACGGCACACGCTGAAGCGCTCGAACTGGAAAAACAAATTTTTAATGGATACCCAGAATTTTGTGAAGGACTTGAAAAAGCAGGACTCGATTTGTCACGGCGATCCATGCGGCTAATGGTCACAGATTTAAGCTGGGATATCGATTCGGTTAAAAAACAGATGGGACTTGAATTTGGTTTACCATCAGGCGCTTATGCCACATCCTTATTGCGGGAATTAGCGCAAACACATAGTTAATGTGTGATATATATTTTCTCAGAATAACCTACAATTATAGTTAGTTTTTGGCTGCGCAATGTAGCTGTGTAATGCCAGTCAGGAATCTTTGGCAGGGACGGTAGATGTACTTATTTCCAGTTTTAGTTGTAACTACTTGTCTTCTTCAAAAATATTTGATGTTTAGTGAGTACTATAAAATTGAATAAGCGATTTCCATTGGGCGAAGTATTTATTGTAGTTGCTGGCCTGTTATTGGCAACAATAATGTTTTTCGCGTCGAAGAATGCGCTTAACCTTTCTGTTTATTATGCCCCCCTGATTCATGTAGCTACGCAGCTTAGTCTCGAGTTGTCGTATGCCGGTGATACCCAGAATGCCCTCCATATAATACATCAGGATGATAAAGCTAATCCAATATTGAGTCATTTGAAGTCGGCATTAAGGTACGCCAATACCATGCTAGATGGTGGTGATGATAATGGATATCAGGTTTTAAGAATAGATGATGAACATCAAAGTCAGAAAATCCAGAAGATAAAAACTAATATTATTGAATTTATGACGTTAATGGAAAATAGAAGTGCTCATCCCGATAATGTTCCTGATTCAGAGGACGTTTTAATTCCAGAGGTAAATGCGCTATTAAATGTGATAGCCAGTGAGATTAAGTTGGTTGAAGTAGATCTTACAAAAGAATTTTTTAAAAATATAAAAAAGTTTCAAACAGCAAGAGTTTATATTATTTCATTAGTTATCATTTTTTCAATGGTTTCAGCTTTTGGTTATAGATACTTTCGCCAGCGCAAGCTTGAGTCTGAACAAACCGTAAGGAAAAGCCTTGACCTTTATCAGCGTAGTCAAGATCAATTACAAAATGTCATTAATGGAGCTAATCTGGGTTATTGGGACTGGAATTACCAAACAGGTGAACATAGTGTTAATGATAGGTGGTTAGAGATTCTGGGACTAGAACGTTCGGATATAAAAAATCATGTCGATGACTGGGGTAGTCGTATTCATCCCGATGATAAGCAGAGGGTACTTGATACTGTCGATCAATATATAAGTATTGGTAAATCTTACGTATCAGAATTTAGAATGAAACATAAGGATGGTCATTGGGTCTGGATTCAGGGTTCGGGTGCAGTTGTTGAATATGATAGTGAGCATAAAGCACTTCGACTTTGTGGGACACATCAGGATATTACAGATAGAAAGATGTTGGAGAAACACCTTAACTATTTAGCAACACATGACCAGCTAACTAAGCTATATAATCGCAGGGTATTTGAAGAAAGACTGGCTGATGAGATAAAACGTTCAGAACGATATGATAGTACGCTGGCTGTTTTTTTATTAGATATTGATTACTTTAAGGAAGTGAATGATTCGCATGGCCATGAGGCTGGAGATACGGTCTTAAAAGAATTTGCAGCCATGTTGAGGGACAGGCTGAGAATAAATGATATTACTGCACGTTATGGGGGGGAAGAGTTCGCTGTTGTATTGCCTGAAACCACAGCAACTAAGGCAACGGAATTGGCTGAGCGTTTTCGACAGCAGGTCTCACTCAGGAATATAGAAATATCCGGTGGAAAGAAAATTAGCTTAACGATCAGTATTGGTATTGCAAGCTATCCAGAAAATGGTGAATCTGTAGAACATCTGATTAATGCAGCGGATAAGGCGATGTATAATGCCAAGAATGGCGGGCGAAATAAAGTAGTCGAAGCTGATTAGTCAAATTGTCCACTTTAATTATATGATGCTAGTTAAATGAGAGAACAACTTTTCCTGCCGGGTGTTGGGTCTCCAGATAAGAATGGGCTTCCTGTACCTGGGAACAGGGGAAGACTTTCACCGAGGGAAGTTGAAGTTTCTGTTTATCAAAAAGTTTACTACCTTGTTTAAGAATATTGCCCTGGTGTGTTTTTGCTTCTTCCAGTTCTAGCATGACGGCTGAAAGCATGAGTTCCTGAGAAAAGCGAAGATTACGTTTACGAGCCTCTCCCCAGTTAGTATCGGCCGTTGGTTGTAGAATGCTGACGACATCGCCATAAACCCGTGTATAGCTAAAACAGCTTTCCAGTACCTCACCACCTATTGTATCAAAGGCAATATCTACACCTTGTTGCTGTGTCCAGTTCAAAACTGATTCGGTAACATCTTCATCTTTATAGAATATGGCTTTATCAGCCCCCAGTTGTTGTACAAAATCGGCTTTGTTTTTATTGCTAACGCTTGTGCAGACATTCGCTCCAACTAATTTGGCTAACTGTATTGCAACATGCCCAACACCACCGGCACCTGCATGGATCATAATGTGGTCATTAGCTTTTATATGTGCACGATCATTCAGGGCTTCCCAGGCCGTGATGAGTACTAATGGTGCGGCGGCGGCTTCTTCAAAGCTTATACTCTGAGGTTTGTGTGCAGCCAGACTTGAATCTACAACAGCATATTCAGCATACGTACCCTGACGAGAGTTAAAACCGGGTTGAGAAAAATAGATTTCATCTCCAACTTTAAAATTGCGCACATGCTTGCCAACCTGTTCGACTACGCCGGCACCATCACAACCGAGAATGCAGGGTAAGGGGACTGGAAAGCATTCCGGGGCCATCCTGATTTTAGTATCAACTGGATTGATGCCGGCGGCATGGATTTTTACCAGGAGTTGGTCATCATTACTGATGGCTGGATCTGGCATATCCCCAACTTTCAGCACTTCAATGCCACCACCTTGCTGTATGAATACGGCTTTCATTATGTTTCGTTTCCTGTTGAATCCTTAAGAATAGTGTTATTTATCAGTCTGTATTGAGGTCAAATTCTATAACTATCGACCTAATTTGCCTAATTAAAACGAACTGACCACGTTTACTTTTCCTAAAAAATGCTATCCTGTATTTTCACGCTGCAAAAGCGATATAAAAATATAATTAAATATTAATATACAAAGCAATCATTACAGGATTCTTGTAGTACTGCCGGAAGAGATATGACGGGTTCATATTCAGCAGTGAGAATTAAAAAAAAGCAAGATTGGGAGAGGAAGATGTATGAGTCATTCTATGGACTAAAAGAAAAACCATTTTCATTATTACCAGATCCAGATTATCTCTATCTGAGTAGAAAGCACAAAATGGCGTTGACGCTGCTGGAGTACGGCATTTTGAACCAGGCAGGTTTCTGTGTCGTTAGTGGTCAGGCGGGTGCGGGTAAAACGACATTAATACGGTATATACTTAATCTATTTGAAGATGAAATTAATGTTGGTTTGCTATCTAATACTCATGAGTCTTTTGATGAGCTGCTAACCTGGATTCTTCTTGCCTATGATCTTGAGTTTTCCGGTAAAACTAAAACAGAGTTATATCAGACTTTTTCTGATTTTTTGATCGAACAATATGCAAATAATAAACATACGGTTCTGATTGTTGATGAAGCGCAAAATATGTCTCCTCAGACATTAGAAGAATTGCGCATGCTTTCAAATATCAATTCTGAAAAAGATCAACTCTTACAAATTATCCTGGTTGGTCAACCAAAGTTACTGGAAAACCTGCATCGCCCAGATTTAAAACAGTTTGCTCAACGCATTTCAGTTGATTACAGTCTGGCACCTCTTGATGCGACAGAAACCTGCGCCTATATTCAGCATCGTTTAAAAGTGGCGGGTGCCAACCCTGGCATTTTTAATACAGCCGCATGCAGCCTGATTTATCAACATAGTAAAGGGATACCACGCCTCATAAATATGTTGTGTGACACCGCGATGGTTTATGGTTATGCAGAACAAACAAAAACCATTGACGCCAGCATTATTATTGATGTTATTAAAGAGCGCGAAACTCAAGGGATGTTACCCAAGTATGAAGAACTAAATGAAGAAACGACATCTGAATATGTTGATAAACTTTTACGAGAAGAAGAAATTGAAGCAAAAGCGGTTAACCTGAGTAGTCTGGAAGAAAATAAAAAACAGGTGATGGCAGCCTTACATTCGCAACAGGCACGTCAGACAGCAGTGGCTGCTGGTAGTCACAGTTCAGCAAAGCCAGCTATTCAACTGGTTTCCAGTACTGTGGTATCAGAAAATGTAGAGCCAGAAAAACAGCCAGAGATAGAAAGTGGTAGCGCTAGCGCTAATGTTATTCATGAAAAAGCAGAATCATTAAATACAATGGATTTGAATCAAAGTGGAATTGCTGAATCCATTCAGGATGAAACAGAAAGTACCGGTAATGTCGTTGAGCCTGTCATAGCTGAACCTGACCAGGCGACTACCAATGATAAGCAGGAAGCTACTCGGCAAGAAAGCACTGCTGAAATTGAAATGATAGATGAGATCGTTTTTGCTACGGAAGAGCAAGAAACTGAGCAAGTTGAAATGACAGCGGATTCTGCTGTTATAAAGGAAAAAGGTAATAAAAAAACAAAAGCAGAAGAGATTGTTCTTGAACTCGAAGATTTCAGCATTTCTGAAGAATTGCTGGCTGGTTCAGCCGTTACTGAACATCGTGGAAACGTTCGTATTGGTGCAGCTGGTTTTGCCCTGGGGCTATTACTATCCATAGCGGTCGTGGGTGTTACTGTGTTTTCCGGTGGGACAGATGAACCGGCTCAGGTCGCTGCTACTGAGCTTGAACAACGAATACAGATGCTGGAAGCCAGTACGCGTGAACAGCTCGAAGCTTTAACGCGTGAACGTGATACGGCATTGGCAGAATTAAATGCTCTACAACGTGAACGTACTGCCACACTGGCGGCAGCAAAAGCAGAAGAAAAATTGCTGGCTGTTGAATTACAGACTCGGCTTGAAATACAAAGTGTACAGCTTATTGAAGAGAAAGCTTTGAACGTCAAACATCAGGCTCAAATTAATACGCTTTCACGAAGTATTGCGCGGTTTAAACAGGATGCCATGGCAGCCTCGGCCAGGATAAAAGACGTTGAGAGAGAGCTGGCTTCAAAAGTGGCAATGATTGAAGCGCAGGCTCAATATGTGACTCACCTGAAAGAGGGAAAAAGCAGTCAGGTTATAGCGGAAGCTGAACAACAAGCCCCAGTAAAACTGCAGATTGTAAAATCAGCTGATACTCAGGCTGAGTCCAACTCAAAACCAGGAATGTCACAGGGTAAAGATGATGGTTTTTCGTCAAATCCCTGTAATGGTCCAACCGCAGTATTTCTGTCGAATTGCAAAAAATAAACCTAAAAAATACCGGGGTAATTTTATTACCCCGGTATTGATTTCTAGCAACGGAAAAACTTCAGTAATATTATTTCAGTAGTTGCCTGTTTTCAGTAATACATAAATAGCGCCGGTACCACCATCAACCTGGCGGGCTGAACAAAAGGCCAGAATATCATCCCGTTGTCTCAACCAGTGATTAACATACTGTTTCAGGACGGGCTGCTTTCCTATTGAGCCATGTCCCTTTCCATGAATAATTCGTACACAACGCAGATTGTGCTGGCGGCAGAAGTGAGCAAAATCAATAATTGCCTGTCGTGCTTCCAGTTTGGTCTGACCGTGTAAGTCCAGTTCGGCTTCCAGTGCGAACTCACCGCGTCGGAGTTTCCGCATTACACGTTGCTGAATGCCTGTGCGTACAAAAAGTAATTCTTCTCCCGTTTCGACATCAGCCATATCTACCGGATCAGAAAACATATCTTCGAGTACCTGCTGCTCGTCTTTTTCCCGTTGCAGCGGGCGTGGAGGAGGACGTTTTTTTTCTTTCTGAATGCGTGGTTCAGGCTTCAGGCGACGAGCGTCAGCAACACTATTTCTAAACAGTGCCTTATCATCATCAGAGATTTTTCTGTCTTTGCCCATGGCGCTTTTAAGTGAATGAACTCAGTGGCTTATCATGACTGACTTGTTATTCGGAAGCAAAAATGAATTGCGTTGAATCTGCATTAAACAGTGTGCCTGTTCCATATTTTCGAGTATAGTAATATCCTTGCCTGCTTTGATTATTAAATAAAATGTAAGCAGAATGTTTCCAGGCAATTCAATACGGTATGCACATACTAATAAGTAATGACGATGGTTACGAGGCTCCAGGCATAATTGCACTGGCTCGTGGCATATGTGAATTAGCGCAGGTCACTGTTGTGGCCCCTGAACGCGACCGGAGCGGAGCGAGTAACTCTCTGACTCTGGAATTACCCATTCGCGCAAGAACTTCCTCTAATGGTTTTATCCGAGTAGACGGCACGCCAACCGACTGTGTCCATTTAGCGATCACGGGCCTGCTTGAAAAAGAGCCGGATATGGTGATCTCCGGTATTAATGCCGGTGCCAATATGGGTGATGATGTACTGTATTCAGGTACCGTTGCCGCCGCGATGGAAGGGCGGTTTTTAGGATTTCCCGCTATTGCCATTTCGCTTGCGGGTAGTGATTTTCAGCATTTTGATACCGCCATGATGGTGGCAAAACAGTTCGTCGAACGACTGGGCCAGGAACCGCTGGCAAATGATTCCATTCTTAATATTAATGTCCCCGATTTACCCTGGGATGAGCTGAAAGGTTTTCAGGCCACACGCCTTGGACATCGACATAAAGCTGAGTCGGTTATTAAAGACAAAGATCCCCGTGGTCGAGATATCTACTGGGTAGGGCCAGCGGGTGCGGAACAGGATGCCGGTGCCGGCACTGACTTCTATGCCGTCCGAAATGGCTTTGTGTCAGTGACACCGATTCAGGTGGATTTGACCCGCCATAACAGCGTGGCCCAATTAACGAGCTGGCTTGAGGATATTTAGATGCAGAGCCAGACTCACGCCGGTATTGGTATGACTTCACAACGAACACGGGATCGACTGGTTTATCGTTTGCAACAGGAAGGTATCCAGGATGAACAGGTCCTGGGAGTGATGCGTACTACACCTCGCCATATTTTTGTTGATGAAGCCCTGGCCAGCCGAGCTTATGAAGACACGGCCTTGCCGATTGGCTATGGCCAGACAATTTCACAACCGTATATCGTGGCACGAATGACCGAAGTGCTGCTGGCAGCAGGAGAGCGGCTGAAAGTGCTGGAAATTGGCACAGGCTCAGGCTACCAGACGGCTGTTCTTGCGCAACTGGTTGATTCCGTGTTTACGGTTGAACGAATCACGGAGTTGCAGGATAAAGCCCGCATACGTTTACGTGAATTGAACCTGCGAAATGTCAGTTTCAGTCGTGGAGATGGGAACTGGGGCTGGAAACAGTTCAGTACTTATGATGGAATTATTGTAACGGCTGCCCCGGAGCAGGTTCCCGAAGAGTTATTGCAGCAACTGGCTGATGGAGGGCGTCTGGTAATCCCCAGTGGTCCCAGTGGTGAACAGCGCTTACGTCTGATTGTCCGACGAGGAGAGAATTTTGAAGAAACCATGCTGGATTGGGTCAGTTTTGTCCCTCTGGTCAAAGGAGAACTAAAGTGAACCTCTTTTCTCGTATGTTTGATATGGTTATGCGCTGGGTGGAGCACAGACTGGCACCTTATTATTTAGTGGGGTTAAGTTTTGCTGAGTCCTCATTCTTTCCTATTCCTCCCGATGTCATGCTGGCACCGATGTCGCTGGCCAAACCCAAAAGTGCCTGGTACTACGCAACGATTACGACTCTGGCATCCGTTGTCGGTGGAATGGCCGGTTATGCGATTGGACTGTTTGCCTTTGAACTTATTGAGCCCCTGATTCTATCCGCTGGTTATGATGAGAAATTCACCCTTGCCAAATCCTGGTTTAACGAATGGGGAATCTGGGTTGTACTGCTGGCAGGCTTTTCTCCTATTCCTTACAAAGTTTTTACCATCACCGCTGGCGTGATGAGCATGAGTTTTTTTCCCTTTGTACTGGCGTCATTAGTTGGTAGGGGGGCACGTTTTTATCTGGTCTCGGGTTTAATGGTCTGGGGTGGAGAAAAGATGGAAAAAGCACTGCGTCGCTATATTGATCGCATTGGCTGGATCATGGTGGTGGCTGTGATTATTGCTTATTTTACGTTGAGGAATTAATGGCTTTACGCAGCAGATTACAACTGGCTGCGTTTTTGATGATTGCAGGGTTAATTCTCTCAGCCTGCAGTAGTAGCCGCTTTGTGGCTTATGGAGAGGGCCGCTATTCCAGTAACAATAAAAGTGTGGTACATGTGGTTCGTAAAAGTGAAACCCTGTATTCCATTGCATGGCAATATGGTTATGATTTCAGAAAACTGGCACAGTGGAATAAAATTCCGGCACCCTATACGATTTATCCTAAACAAAGAATAAAGCTATATAAAAAACAGGGTGAATGGTCAGAGGAAAAAACAGAAAAAAAGGCAACAGCTCCACAATTTAATGTGAGCAAACGCATAAATAATAAATCAGCTGTTGCGGGTCACACCAAAGCAACTGCGGTTAAAACAACAATACGACAAAAAGTAAAATGGCACTGGCCAACTAAGGGAAAAATCATTAGCCATTATTCGGCTACCGATCCGGGTAAAAAAGGTCTGGATATTGCTGGCAAAATGGGTCAGCCTGTTCGTGCCGCAGCCAGTGGCGTGGTGGTGTATAGTGGCAATGGCCTGCGCGGCTATGGAAACTTAATCATCATCAAACATAATGAGACCTATTTTAGTGCCTATGCACATAACCAGGAAATACATGTAAAAGAAAACGAAAAGGTTAAGTTTGGTCAAAAAATTGCCGATATGGGTAGTACAGATACGGATAAACCAATGTTACATTTTGAAATCAGACGGAATGGGAAACCTTCAAATCCGATGAAGTACTTACCAAAAAACAGTTATAAAGGCTGAATACGTATGATGGAAGAAGGCGAAAAGGACAATAGCAATAACATTAAAAAGGGGTCAACAAAGGTGGATGGGGTAACAGACAGAGTAGAGCCTGCAGATGAGATTGTTGAGGATAGCGAGTTACTCGACAATGATGATGTAGAGGATGAAGAGGAAGAAAAAGAGAAAGAGAAAGAAAAGGAAGTCAAATATACTGCTGGCAATATTCCCGATGGCCAGCTGGACGCCACCAGGCTTTATCTAAGTGAAATTGGCTTCACTCCGTTGTTAACTGCGGATGAAGAAAAACATTATTCTCGTCAGGCTCTCTCAGGAGATGAGTCTGGACGCAAGAAAATGATCGAGTCCAACCTTCGTCTGGTCGTAAAAATTGCGCGACGCTATCTTAATCGTGGACTGGCACTACTGGATCTGATTGAAGAAGGCAACCTTGGTCTGATTCGAGCGGTAGAAAAATTTGATCCTGAACGTGGTTTTCGTTTTTCGACTTATGCCACCTGGTGGATACGTCAGACCATTGAACGGGCGATCATGAACCAGACCCGCACTATCCGTTTACCCATTCATGTCGTAAAAGAAATTAATATTTACTTACGCGCTGCACGGCATTTGTCCCAGACTCTCGATCATGAACCCAGTGCGGAAGAAATTGCAGAAAAACTGGATAAGCCCATTGAAGATGTGAAACGCATGCTGGGCCTGAATGAGCGTATTGCTTCGGTCGATAGCCCCATGGGCCATGATGCGGAGAGTTCTTTGCTGGACGCCATCCCGGATGAGAATAACGTCGACCCTGTCGTCTTACTGCAGGACAATGATGTCAAAGGCAACATTGAACAATGGTTAGCGCAGTTGAGCGACAAGCAACGCGAGGTCGTTGAACGTCGTTTTGGTTTGCACGGCTATGATGTGTCTACCCTGGAAGAAGTGGGGAATACCATCGGTGTGACTCGTGAGCGGGTTCGCCAGATCCAGCTGGAAGCACTTAAGAAATTACGTGATATTCTGGAGAAAGAAGGCTTTTCTGTAGATGCCCTGTTTAAATAACCAAAAATTGTACAAATAGCTAGAGCTTCCTGCTCTAGCAAATCTTATTCAAATCATCATCAGCGCGGCGACCACGTGTCGCCCTTCACTGGCCAGGATATTAAATGTCCGACAGGCCGCCGCCGTATCCATCACCTCGACACCAATGCCAGCCTCTTGCAGGGGGGCCGTCAGTTCAGCTCTGGGAAAGCAAATTTTACAGCCACTCCCCAGAAGCACCAGTTCCGGATCCAGCCTGGAAATGGCTTCGACATGATCGGCGCAGATATCATCGATCTGACTGGGCCCCCAGTCACTGATCAGGGCATGGGCTGATATAATCAGACTCTGACGGGCCTGATAGAGGCCGGTTTCTGAATCATAGGGCAGGCGGGTCTGAATATGTCCGGGAATGGACAGATTGATATATCCCGAGTCGTATCCGTGTACGAGCAAGCCTTTGTGGCTTTCAACAACAAATTTCATCACTAGTTCTCAGCAAATGGGTCTCAAAGCCTCAGATTTATTGACAGTCGGCAGCTTCAAACGTTAATGTTACCAGCTTTGTCGGGGGATGACTCCCGTGTGATTAACCTAATGAAATAGAAGTGGATTTCCCTTGAACGAAGATTTCCAGCGAATTAAACGTCTACCTCCCTATGTGTTCAATATTGTGAATGAACTCAAGGCCGCCGCACGCGCCCGGGGCGAAGATATTATTGATTTTGGAATGGGAAATCCGGACCAGGCCACGCCACAGCATATCGTGGATAAATTAGTCGAAGTTGCGCAGCGCCCGGATACTCATCGGTATTCACTGTCGCGCGGTATCCCTCGACTACGAAGAGCCATCTGTAACTGGTACAAGTCTCGTTTTGATGTCGACCTTGATCCTGATTCAGAAGCCATTGTCACAATCGGTTCTAAAGAAGGACTGGCCCATCTGGCGCTGGCCACATTGGGTCCGGGTGATGCGGTACTGGTGCCGAATCCAGCGTATCCAATTCATCCCTATGGTTTTATTATTGCCGGTGCCGATATTCGCCATGTACCGCTGGTTCCCGGTATTGATTTTTTCGAGGAACTGGAAAAAGCGATCAAGGATTCCTGGCCCAAACCCAAGATGCTGGTACTGAATTTCCCGGGCAATCCAACGACACAGTGTGTTGAACTGGATTTCTTCGAGAAAGTAGTCAACATCGCCCGTGAACATGAAATCTGGGTGGTTCACGATATTGCTTATGCGGATATCGTATTTGATGGTTACAAAGCTCCATCTATTCTGCAAATTCCTGGAGCCAAAGATATTGCTGTTGAGTTTTACTCACTCTCCAAGAGCTACAATATGCCCGGCTGGCGCGTTGGCTTTATGTGTGGAAACGAGACATTGGTGGCCGCCTTAGCGCGTATGAAATCCTATCTGGATTACGGCATGTTTACCCCAATCCAGGTGGCTGCGATTGCTGCCCTTGAAGGGCCACAGGAATGTGTGCAGGAAATCTGCGACATGTACAAGAGTCGTCGAGATGTGCTTTGTGATGGATTAAATGCCCTGGGTTGGGAAGTGGAAAAACCACAGGCCACCATGTTTGTCTGGGCACCCATTCCAGAACGTTATAAAGAAATGGGGTCTTTAGAATTTTCCAAACTGTTATTAAAAGAAGCCAGGGTAGCAGTATCACCCGGTATTGGCTTTGGTGAATATGGTGATGACTATGTTCGCTTTGGACTAATTGAGAATGAACACCGTACCCGTCAGGCCATCCGTGGCATTCGGGATATGTTTAAAAAAGATTGAGGGGAATGCATTAGTGGAAGCTGTAAAAGTCGGATTACTGGGACTGGGTACTGTCGGTGGCGGTACGGTCAATGTTCTGAAACGTAATGCAGAAGAAATTAGCCGTCGTGCCGGACGCGGTATTCAGGTGACCCATGCGGCTGCACGTGATCTGAATAAGCCAAGAATTTGTGATACCGATGGAATTACCTTAACGACTGATCCAATGAGTGTCGTTAATGATCCTGATATACAGATTGTTATCGAGTTAATTGGTGGTGATGGTCTGGCTAAAGATTTAGTTATGGCGGCGATTGAGCAGGGCAAACATGTTGTGACGGCTAACAAAGCCCTGATTGCTAAACATGGTAATGAAATTTTTGCTGCAGCTCAGAAAAAAAATGTCATGGTGGCATTTGAAGCAGCAGTCGCCGGTGGTATCCCAATTATTAAAGCCATTCGCGAAGGTTTAGCGGGCAATAAGATCCAGTGGTTGGCTGGTATTATTAATGGTACCGGTAACTTCATCCTGACTGAAATGCGCGACAAAGGTCGTGACTTTGACGATGTACTGAAAGAAGCGCAGGAACTGGGTTATGCCGAAGCCGATCCAACCTTTGATGTTGAAGGTATTGATGCCGCCCATAAACTGACTATTTTAGCCTCGATCGCATTTGGTATTCCTTTACAGTTTGATGCAGCCTATACCGAAGGTATAACAAAAATTACTCGTGAAGATGTTAACTATGCTGAAGAACTAGGTTATCGAATCAAACATCTTGGTGTATCCCGTTGTACTGAAAAAGGTGTTGAACTGCGTGTTCATCCAACACTGATTCCAGAGCGTCGTTTACTCGCAAACGTTGATGGTGTTATGAATGCGGTACTGGTCAATGGTGATGCCGTTGGTCCAACATTATATTATGGTGCGGGTGCTGGTGATGAACCAACAGCTTCAGCCGTCGTTGCAGATCTGGTCGATATGGTTCGTGTGTTAACCAGTGACCCGGAAAATCGTGTACCGCACCTGGCATTCCAGCCTGATGCTTTATCAGATATACCGATTTTACCTATGGCTGAAGTAACGACAGCTTATTACCTGCGTATGCAGGCGGATGATCGTCCTGGTGTACTGGCTGATGTGACACGTATCCTGGGTGATGCGGGTATTAGTATTGAAGCGATTATTCAGAAAGAACCACTGCCTGATTCAGACAACGCCAATATCATCATGTTAACGCATCGTGTTGAAGAGCAGCAGATGGATAAAGCCATTGCATCTATTGAAGCTTTACCTGCTATCCATAATAAGCTTACCCGCATCCGTGTGGAAAGTCTTGATGCAGACTAGTTATCATTTAATGCAAGATATGAGTGAAATATTATTTTTATATCGTACTGAATAGTTTGCGTCAAAAAAAGAATTTTAAATTTCAGGAGTTTACCCATGCCATTTCGTAGCCGTTATACCGGTCTCATTGACAAGTATCGAGATCGTCTCCCAGTTCATGATGATACTCGCATTATCAGTCTGGGCGAAGGTAATACCCCATTGATACGTTTACATAATATTCCCGATCACCTGGGTACCGATGTGGATATCTATGTGAAGTATGAAGGTTTGAATCCTACGGGTTCATTTAAAGATCGTGGCATGACTATGGCGGTGACTAAAGCCGTGGAAGAGGGTAGTAAAGCGATCATCTGTGCTTCAACAGGTAATACTTCTGCAGCGGCTGCCGCGTATGCGGCACGTGCAGGTATTACAGCGTTTGTTCTAATTCCTGATGGCAAGATCGCATTGGGTAAACTGGCGCAGGCGATGATGCATGGTGCGGTTGTTATTCAAATTAAAGGAAACTTTGATGAGGGTATGCAACTGGTGAAAGAAGTGGGTGCCGAAGCACCAGTCACCATTGTTAACTCAATCAATCCATACCGTCTGCAAGGTCAGAAAACAGCGGCATTTGAAATCCTGGAAGAACTGGGTGCGGCTCCAGACTTTCATTGTATACCTGTGGGTAATGCTGGAAACATCACCGCACACTGGATGGGTTATAGTGAATACCATGAGAATGGCATTGTTAACAGTCGTCCTCGTATGGCGGGTTATCAGGCTGCGGGTTCTGCGCCATTCATGCGTGGTAAAATGGTCGATGATCCTGAGACTGTAGCGACTGCGATTCGTATTGGGCATCCACAAAGCTGGGACAAAGCCTGGAAGGTACAGAAAGAATCTAATGGCTGGTTTGATGAATGTACTGATGAAGAAATCCTGGCAGCACAAAAACTGCTGGCTGAAAAAGAAGGTGTATTCTGTGAGCCGGCATCAGCCACTTCACTCGCCGGTGCAATAAAAGATATTAAATCGGGCAAAATTCCTGCTGGTAGTAAAATCGTTTGTACCTTAACGGGTCATGGTCTGAAAGATCCAGATACTGCGATTAAACAAAGTAGTTCTCCACTTATTACCGTGGATGCAACATTGGAGCAGGTTAAAAAAGCCATTTTAGACAACATGTCCTAAAATATCGTTACTACTACCTACGATTTATACTCACCAATGGCGCAGACTTCGCTGACGCTGTTTATCCCCGGTTTATTTGAACCGGGGAAATTTCTTTCTCAATACCCCGAATATACAGTCCCACGTTTAAGCGCACTGGAGACTTTTCTGGCTCGTGCTAAAAAGATCAATGCCGATCCTGTCGATGAGTTAATGCAGTTAGCACAATTATTTGGTCTGACAGAGTTACCAGTAGCTGCTTTGCTTCATGGTTTGAAGGACAGTGCATGTACGCGAACGTCTGATGATGACTGGTATATGTGTGCCGATCCCGTTTATATCCAGCCTGATCGTGATAGTGCGGTTTTACTTGCTCATGAACAACTGCAACTCAGTATGGATGAAGCCAGAACGATTGCCACTAAAATAAACCAGTTTTATGCTAATGAACCCTGGCAACTGGAAGTACTCCAGTCCCAGCAATGGGTTATTAAATCGACACAGTCATACCAGTTAGAACTAAAGCCTCTCGAAAATGTAATGGGTCAGTATGTTTTTGATTATTTGCCCAAGGGTAAAGACAGTGGATATTGGAAAAGTATTTTTAATGAAATTCAGATGCTGTTGCATGCACTGCCATTGAATCAGCAACGTCAACAGGAAGGTAAATTACCTGTCAACAGTTTGTGGTTCTGGGGGGAAGGCTCTTTACCGGCCAGGTTTTCTCAGTCATGTGAATGGAGTGATGTGTTTGGTAATAGTTCATTGATGAAAGCTTTGTCCTATTTTTCAGAATGTCCTTTCCATTCGATTGAAACTGAGAGTACAGGTTTACTCAAAGAGATACTGGATAAAAAAAATGGACCTGTTTTATATGTTGACCAGTCATTTATGAATCTGTTGCAGGATATGGATATGTCTGCCTGGATTGAAAAATTAGAAATGCTGGATGATGTTCTGGTCAATTTTATAATTAAAAGTCTGAAGTCTGGAACTATTAGTTCAGTCAAGTTGTACGCAGGGGATGGATGTAGCTATAGCCTAAATATGAAGAGGTTGCGAAACTGGTTGAAATTCAAAAAGCCATTATGGTAATAAATAATTGTTTCGAATTATTGTCAAGACAAAACCGTTCGCCCTGAGCTTGTCGAAGGGTGAATAGTTTTAAATGTTGGTATAACAGACTTTACGTTTATGGTTCGACAAGCTCACCACGAACGTAAAACTTTGTAGTGAACAAAAACGGGAACACTTATTTATATTAATGCAATACAGTAGCTTATATTACATCAGGTGTGATTTAGTTCAATGAATGTCTCGATAAAACGACGGGAACTCAATGCTGACTCTGATATTGAGTTGGGGATTGATTCAGTATCGCCATTATTACAACGCATTTACGCGGCACGCCATGTGGGTAACAAAGATGAACTGGATTACAGTTTATCAAAGTTATTGCCTTCTAACGGTCTAATGGGAATTCAGCAGGCGGTTGTATTACTGGAAGAAACTTTAAAGTCACAACAGAGAGTATTAATAGTTGGTGACTTTGATGCGGATGGCGCAACCAGTACGGCTCTAGGAATTCGTGGTTTGCGGGCATTCGGTTTTCAATATGTTGATTATCTTGTGCCAAACCGGTTTGAATACGGTTATGGTTTGACTCCTGAAATTGTTGATGTTGCTCTTGAATATAAACCAGATCTGATTATTACTGTAGATAATGGTATTTCCAGTATTCAGGGTGTGGCCGTTGCAAAATCCCATGGTATTAACGTACTGGTAACCGACCATCATCTTGCTGGAAAAGTATTGCCCGAAGCTGATGCCATTATAAATCCTAACCAGCCGGGTGATTCGTTCGGCAGTAAAAATCTGGCGGGTGTTGGTGTTGTATTTTATTTGTTAATGGCCTTACGTTCTCATCTTCGCGAGACAGGCTGGTTTGAGAATAATAAGTTAATCGAACCTAATCTAGCACAGTGGCTGGACCTGGTTGCTCTGGGTACCATTGCCGATGTGGTTCCACTGGATCATAACAATCGCATACTGGTTTCACAGGGGCTGGCTCGCATACAGTCTGGTCAGACCTGTGCCGGTATTCGCGCCTTGACCGAAATTGCCGGCCGAGATTTTCACTCACTCAGTTCTGTCGATATAGGATTCATCATCGGCCCTCGTCTGAATGCAGCGGGAAGACTCGATGATATGAGCCTGGGTATAGAATGTTTGCTTTGTGATAATTACAACAAAGCAAGACAACTGGCGCAACAACTGGATTCCTTAAACAAAGAACGTCGATATATTGAAGAAGGTATGAAACAACAGGCTTTAAATTTGTTAGATAACATGCAACTGGATGAATCAGATCTACCTGTAGGGCTATGTCTCTTCCAGCCGGACTGGCATGAAGGTGTTGTTGGCATCCTTGCGTCCAGAATTAAAGAACGACTGCATCGTCCAGTGATTGCTTTTGCCCGTACGGGAGACAATTCCATTAAGGGTTCTGCTCGCTCAGTGAAAGGGGTGCATATCCGGAATGTGCTGGATGCCGTGGCAGCACGTCATCCAGAACTGTTACAACGTTTTGGCGGCCATGCAATGGCGGCTGGGCTAACCCTGGCTGAAGCCGATTACCCAGCTTTTACTGAGGCTTTTGATAAGGAAGTACAGCGTATTTTACCGGCCGAATCTGTCGAAGGTGTGATTGAAACCGATGGTGAGCTGGAGGATGAATATCTGAATCTGGAGTTTGCCGAATTACTACGACAGTCTGGCCCCTGGGGGCAGGCTTTTGAAGAACCAGTCTTTGATGGTGTATTTCGTTTGCTTAACTATCGTATTGTGGGTGAGAAGCATCTCAAACTTCAGGTACAGGCCACTGACCAGTTGGATGCCATTGATGCGATTGCCTTTAATACAACCGATGAGCACTGGTCGAGCGTGCCTGAACAGGTCAGGCTGGTCTATCGACTGGATGTGAATGAATTCCGGCAGCGGCGGAATTTGCAGTGTATTGTGCAGCATATTGAGCCAGTTTGAGATTGGCAGAAAAACAGACTACACCCGCCTGCCCAGTCTGGCGTATAATCCCTTTTTTTCCGATTTCCAGGTGATTTTTCAAGATGTTAGAGCTTAATCCAATGCAGACTCAGATCAAGGACATGCAAGGGCGCGTTGATGCGCTTAGGGGGTATCTTTGACTACGATCTCAAGTGCGAACAACTTGATGAAGTAGTGCGTGAGCTAGAAGAACCGACTGTATGGGATAACCCCACCAGGGCGCAGGAGCTGGGAAGAGAACGGGTCAAGCTTGAACTGGTAGTAAACACGATTTCTGAACTTGAACAAAGCCTGAGCGAGTCACAGGAACTGCTTGAACTCGCGGCGGAAGAGCAGGATGAAGATACCGTCAACGCCATTGTTGATGAATTAAATGATCAGGAAACTAATCTCGCCAAGCTGGAATTCCAGCGTATGTTCAATGGCGAGATGGATGCCAATAACGCTTTTCTGAATATTCAATCCGGCTCTGGAGGCACCGAAGCTCAGGACTGGGCTAATATTCTTTTGCGCATGTATTTACGCTGGGGTGAGCGTCGTGGTTTTAAAACCGAACTGATTGAAGTTTCTGATGGGGATGTCGCGGGTATTAAAAGTGCCACCATCCAGTATACCGGTGATTATGCTTATGGCTGGCTTCGTACTGAAACTGGAGTTCACCGCCTTGTACGCAAATCCCCTTTTGACTCCGGCAACCGACGCCACACTTCTTTTGCTTCCGTATTTGTGTCACCGGAAGTAGACGACAATATTGAAATTGAGATCAATCCTGCCGACCTGCGTGTTGATACTTACCGTGCCAGTGGTGCCGGTGGTCAGCATGTTAACAAAACTGATTCCGCGATTCGTCTTACCCATGAACCATCAGGTATCGTGGTACAGTGTCAAAGTGGACGTTCACAGCACCAGAACAGAGATAACGCCATGAAGCAGTTGAAGGCAAAGCTCTATGAGATGGAACTGCAAAAGCAAAATGCAGACAAAATGGCACTGGAAGAAACCAAGTCCGATATTGGCTGGGGCAGCCAGATTCGATCCTATGTACTGGATCAGTCACGAATTAAAGATTTACGCACCAATGTTGAAAGCAGCAATACCCAGCAAGTACTGGATGGAGACATTGATAAGTTTATCGAAGCCAGTTTAAAGATGGGTTTGTAATTTTTAGTTGTTTACATGAATAAACCGTACAGAATATAAATATCAAAATTGAGATAAGTAATGGCAGACAAGAAACCACAGCAACCTGAAGTAGAACTGGACGAAAACAAACTGATTGCCCAGCGCCGAGAAAAGCTGGCAGGCCTGCGCGAAGAGGGCATTGCTTTCCCTAACGATTTTCGTCGTAACGTGATGGCTGGCGAGCTGCATGCTGAATACGGTGAAAAGACTAAAGAAGAACTGGATGAGCTAGGTTTGCGTGTCAGTATTGCCGGTCGCATGATGCTAAAGCGTGTCATGGGTAAAGCCAGTTTTGCGACTGTACAGGATATGTCAGGCAAGATTCAGTTATATGTTGCACGTGATGATTTGCCTGAAGGTGTTTATAACGAACAGTTTAAAAAATGGGATCTGGGTGACATCATCGGTGGCGAAGGTATCCTGATGAAAACCAATAAAGGTGAGTTATCCGTCAAGGTCGATTCAATACGTCTGTTAACCAAAGCCTTACGCCCATTACCAGAAAAATTCAAAGGTGTGACGGATCAGGAAACGCGTTATCGTCAACGCTATCTTGATTTGATCATGAATCAGGAATCGCGGGACACTTTTCAAATGCGTTCTAAAATCATTACACATATCCGAGAATTTTTAACGCATAAGGATTTTCTCGAAGTGGAAACTCCCATGATGCAGGTGATTCCAGGTGGTGCAGCCGCACGACCTTTTACCACATATCACAATGCGCTGGATATGGACCTGTATTTACGTATCGCACCAGAGCTATATTTAAAACGTCTGGTTGTCGGTGGTTTTGAACGTGTGTTTGAAATCAACCGTAACTTCCGTAACGAAGGGTTATCGACACGTCATAATCCTGAATTCACCATGATTGAGTTTTATGAGGCCTATGCCACTTATCATGACCTTATGGATATCACAGAAGAAATGTTACGTTCGATTGCTGAAAATGTGATTGGCAAAACTTTGATTCAGTATCAGGGTGATGAGTATGATTTTGGCAAACCGTTTACCCGCATGACAGTGAAAGAATCCATCCTGCATTTTAATTCTGATATCAAAGCTGCAGAGTTAGATGATATGGAACAAGCCCGTGCCATCGCCACACGTCTGGGCATTCCCTTAAAAGACAGTTATGGCCTGGGTAAGGTGCAAATTGAAATTTTTGAAAAAACGGTCGAGCATCGTTTAATGGACCCAACTTTTATTACCGCCTATCCAACCGAAGTGTCACCACTGGCTCGCCGCAATGATGACGATCCTTTTGTGACAGATCGTTTTGAGTTGTTTGTCGGTGGCCGTGAGATCGCCAATGGCTTCTCAGAATTAAATGATGCCGAAGATCAGGCTGAACGTTTCCAGCAACAGGTACAGGACAAGGATGCGGGTGATGAAGAAGCCATGTTTTTTGATCAGGATTACATCACGGCACTGGAACACGGAATGCCACCAACAGCAGGCGAGGGTATTGGTATTGACCGACTCGTGATGCTGTTTACCGACGCTCCCTCAATCCGCGACGTCCTTCTATTTCCGCATATGCGACCGGAGGCGTAACGTAGTTACGCCGTAGGAAGTACTTAATGAACCACGTTCTACGAACGTGGTTCTAAAGTGCGACCGCAAGTGTAACGGAGATACACTGTAGGAAGTGCCAATGAAACTGCGAAGTGGGTTCTTAGGTGCGACCGGACTCATTTAACGTTTAAGCGCACTAGCGTGAAGCGTCTGGTGGCATGCTTTATTAAGGCTATTTAACAGAAATAACATTTAAGAATCCGTTTTTAGTCCAGCACTGCAAATTGTTTTTAATGCATATCTCTGTAACAACTTGCTCCCATGGGGTTTCAGTATAATCTGTGGTGATATTCTTATCCTTTACATCTCTGTAGCGCATCTTGTTACAGGAGAAACCCGCAAGAAGTTGCAGTGATGCGAGCAACGGGATTGATTCAAACCGTAGATTCACATTTGTTGGGTAATTATCTTTACTGCAATTCTCTCCCCTATATAGATAGGTGTGCTCTTGGTTCTCAGTAGATGCACATGAACCTAAAACTAAAATAGAAATTAATGTAAACACTATCTTCATTGAATCTGAATTATTAGCCTTAACTTTTACTATACGGACATCACAGGTCAACATAGCTATATTAGTAAACTTTTTAAAAAACTCTCAAGGATTGATTTTCTAAGAAATGACACAATCCCTGTGAATATTGAAATTAGCAAGCCAAGTAGGGTGGGCATGTTTTTTGTGCCCACGCAGAATAATAATGGAAAGCATCAAACACATAACTATGTCAGCCGCGTGTGCATAAACACCATGCACACCCTACTATCTCACTGATTCCAATATATCACGTGTTCATATATTTGGAAGATTAAAAATCGTATTAAAGTACAAAACTAGCACATACCAAAAACAAAAAAGGCGACTAAATGTCTAATGCCAGTCAGTTAAGCTGACTGGCGTTTTTTATTAGGATATTTGCTGGGTTTCGCTCTCACTTGTCGAGGGTAACATCGGTGTTCTCGTCGATGA
>JAPHRJ010000079.1 GCA_026196045.1 Gammaproteobacteria bacterium | reverse complement strand
TTGGCCGCCTGAGTACGGGGTATTGTGATATGGGCGGCACCGAGGCGATGCATTCCCTCTTCAGGAAGGGCCATATAAAAGGCTTTATTACTGAAGCGGCTTAGCTGTGTAAACAGATCCACGACCCGATCGGTGTCATAAGTTTCGATCGTGACGAGTCGATATTTAGAATCGAGTATTTTTTCCAGCTGAGTAAGGTATTCCATGGGGAATTAGCCTGTCATATTAAGTCAAATTAATCATTGTGCAGTTTCAATTATAGCGGTTTTCAGTTTAAATCCTTGAAAATAGGCTGTGAAGTTGTTCAAAGATTAACAAAAAAAATGGGCTCTCTGAATGGCAGAGAGCCCAAAATACACCAGGAGTCCAATAAAATTAGCTGGTTTTGATGAGTGACTGAAAACTGACGACCTGATTACGGCCTGACTCTTTGGCACAGTACAAAGCCTGGTCAGCTTTTTTGAAAAGGGATTCGGTGGAATCTTTATTTGTCAGACTGGCGGTACCTAAACTAGCCGTCATTGGCACATCGATGCAATATTCGCAGTTTTCGATGGCCTTACGGACTCGGTTAGCCACAGCCCGAGCACTGCGTCCATCTGAACCTGTCAGAAGAATGACAAATTCCTCTCCACCGTAGCGGAAAACCACATCACTGCCGCGTAAATTATTGCTGATGCATTGAGCAAAGGCTTTCAAAACATCATCACCCACGCTATGACCGAACTGGTCATTAACTTTCTTGAAGTGATCAATGTCAGCAACGATGAGCGATAAAGGGGTATTGTTTCGATGAGCCAGCTCAACTTCACGTTGGAGCATAGTGTCCATGGCCGCGCGATTCTGGATGCCCGTTAATGGATCGGTTTGTGAAGCCATGATGGCGTGTTGATACCAGATGGCATTTCGCAAAGGATAGATAAGCTGACACAATATATTTTCCAGTAGCTCCAGCTCCTGTTGTGCAAAACGTTTTGCACGGCTGAACTCCAGCTCACCCAGGAATTCACCGGCAAGTTTTAGCCGGTAGGAACAGGTATGCCGTTTTTTCTTTCCGAATTTGTACTCATAGGAGAGTGGAGCAAAGTCAAAATGTGCTCCATCAAATTCAACTTTTTCTTCAGATGCACCAAGAAAAAGATTCAAAATCGTATCAAGTTCAAGTGATGTTTGCAGTAATCCCGCGACTCTCAGCGTATGTTGGAGTTCTGCAGGTGCAACACCCAATTGTTCCGCTGTGGTAGCTGGCGCAGTGATCTGTTGTTCTCTGTTATTAGGATATGTATATATGGCCATAGCCAAAAACCCTTATTTGTTTAACGACTATACAAACTATGCGAAAGTTGTGCCAAACTAGATTAGTTTTAAGAATAGAGTAAAATCAACAACTTGCAAGTTTTATTGTTTTTAATAGAGTAGAACGTCAAAAATATGTCAATTTCTCAAGAAACTCATAGCAATTTGCTATGAATTTTTGTCAGACATACAGTTCAACTTTTATATACTGACAGAAACTATATAAAAGAATGATATGTATTAGATTTAGTGGAGCCAGATATGCAAAGTAAGTTCATCAGATTATTCGTGGTTTTAAATTCCCTTCTATTCACGCTGGGATCAACCGTTCATGCGGAAGAATCGATAGGTGCTGATCTGGTAAATCCGGGCTATGTTGAAAAGCCAGCCTGGTTCAAGAACTCATTTCTGGATATTCGTGAAGATATTGCTGAGGCTGCAAGTGACAACAAACGTGTGATGCTGTATTTCCATCAGGATGGTTGTCCTTATTGTGCCAGGCTGATTCAGGATAATTTTTCTCAACACAGTATTGTTAAGAAAAGTAAAAAGTATTTTGATGTCATTGCGATAAACATGTGGGGTGATCGTGAGGTCACCGATCTAAATGGAAACCTGATAACAGAAAAGGCATTTTCACGATCTGCTCGAGTGATGTATACCCCGACTTTACTGTTGCTTAATGAAAAAGGGCAGATTGCGCTTCGTATTAATGGTTACTATGCGCCACATAAGTTTGAAGCGGCACTGGACTATGTCGGGCAGCATATGGAAACTCAACTCAGCTTTCGTGAGTATTTTAAACAACAGTCACCAGTAAAGGCCTCAGGCAAGCTACACCAGGAGCCATTCTATGTGAAAGCGCCGCTGAATTTGTCACAATTAATCAAAGACAGCAAACCATTATTACTTCTGTTTGAACAGAAACAATGTCCGGCCTGCGATGAATTGCATGGTGATATTTTTAAACGTAAGAAAACACAGGAACAGTTACAGCGTTTTAATGTGGTGCAACTGGATATGTGGTCCAATGAGAAAATTATTAATTCTTCAGGAGAAGAAATTTCAATTAAACAATTGGCGGCAGATATGAATATTCAGTATGCCCCCAGTATGATTTTTATGAATCAACAGGGTACGGAAATATTTCGTGCTGAGGCTTATATAAAATCTTTCCATACTCAGTCAGTGATGGACTATGTAGCTTCCGGTGCATATAAAACACAACCGGAGTTTCAGCGTTATATATCAGAACGGGCAGATAAGCTGGAAGCGCAGGGTATCCATGTTGATATCTGGGACTAGCTCAAGTTGTACTCAACCTGAGTTATGTTCTTATACTGAAAATATTTTACCCGTCTGACCTTTACTATCTGGTCCTATTAAATAAAGGTAGGGCAGCATAATTTCTTCAGGAGTAGGTAGTATCATTGGGTCTTCACCGGGGAATGCTTTCTTGCGCATCTTGGTGCGTACACGACCAGGATCAATACTGTTTACGCGAATGGCGGTATTGGCTTCTACTTCATCAGACAGCGTTTCCATTAAGTTATCACAACCTGCTTTAGTTACGGCATAAGCACCCCAGTAGGCTCGACCTTTATGTGCAACGCCAGACGAAGTGAATATAACGGAGGCATCTGCTGATTTTCTCAATAATGGTAGACAGGCTCGAGTCATTAAAAATGGCGCCGTAAGATTAACCTGTAACAAACGTGCCCACATTTTCAGATCATATTGTTCAAGTGGCATGAGAGCATCTAACCGTGCGGCATTATGTAACAGGCCGTCCAGAGTTTGGAACTCATTCTCAATCATTGTGGCCATTTCGGCATAATCTGCATCTGTGGCACCTTCAAGATCCATGGGGTAAATGGCAGGTTGTGGATAACCTGCTTCCACCATTTGGTCATACACATATTCAAGCTTTTTAACATTACGTCCCAGCAGGATAACGGTGGCACCATGTGCGGCAAAGGTATGAGCGGCCGCCTCACCAATTCCGTCAGTGGCACCAGTGACGAGAATCGTCCGGTTTTTTAAAAGGTCTTTTGCGGGCTGATAATCTTGAGGAATAGTTTGCATGATAATAATTACGTGTAGGTTTCGTTAATAATCTGTTCGGCGCATTGTAACCCACTTCGTACTGCGCCTTCGAGTGTTGCGGGATATCCGGTGTGGGTATAGTCGCCAGCCAGCCACAATCCCTTGATATTGGTTTGATTGGCGGGACGTAAGCGATTGATATTGATGCTACTGGAAAACGTTGCCCGCTTTTCTCTAATTACCAGATGTTCAATCGCTTCTGGCCAGTTTGGGAAGAATTGAGCCAGTTCCTCTTTTACAATATCCGCCAGCCTGTCTTTATCTTCCTGCATGTGCGCGCCACGACTGCTGATCACAATCGCCATCAGCCCTGGTTGGCCACAGACGCGGCGGTCAAAGATCCACTGGCTGAAGCTGTCAATGAGGCCCAGCATGGGTTGTTTGAGTTTAACCGATTCGGGGTACTGTATATAAATAGTGGTAACAGGTTCATAAGCGAACTGGTTTATAGCGGAATGAATGGGCGTCAACGATGAATGACCATCAAGGAGAGAAGGTAATGACTGCGGTGCAATGGCTAGAATAATATTCTCACAGTTAAAGTCTTCATCACCAATGGAATAACCTTTAATTTGACCTGCTTCAATCTTGAGTTGGGTAACACGTTGTCCCAGTTTTATTTGACCATGATTTTTTTCAATAAAATCCATGGCGGGTTCAGGAAAAAGTTTACCAAGATCCTGGCGAGGAATAAGCAGGTCAGCATCTTGCTGATGCTTTAGAAAAGCATTCTGTAAAACACGTAAGAATATTTCAGCTGAGGCTGTATCTAAGGGAGTATTCAATGTTGCAAGGCAAAGCGGTTCCCATAAACTATGAATCAGTTTATTGGTTTGTTTATACTTGCGTAGTAATTGTTCAACACTGATATCCTGTTTGAGTTTGATCTGACGAAAAAACAGAACGGTGCCAAATCGCATAGCGCTTAGTCGGTCATGAACATTGAAGCCTTTGGCCGTTATCAGGGCAACAAGCAGATGTAATGGTGCAGGTAACTTTGGAGCTTTAAGTCGGATGTCATTTCCCTTCAAACTATGAATATCCAGGATCATTTTTTCACGAGTGAGTACCTCGTTTTCATCAATACCAAGTTCATTTAGAATATCAAGTATCGACTTATATGCACCGATCATCAGATGCTGGCCATTATCAACCGTAGACTGATTAAATGGAATACTACGTGCACGACCTCCAATTTGTCGCGCAGATTCAATGAGCGTGACCGGGAAACCCAGTTTAGACAGTTTAATCCCTGCAGCAAGTCCGGCCCATCCGGCACCAATAATGGTAACTGGTTTTTTATCTGGCATGAGATTGCTTTAAATAGTGTTTATGTTGGCGGTGTTCGCGATAGAGAGTGCTGAGTGCAAGCCATATTTTGTGTAACTTACCCAGTCGTATTCGTGAGTGCATCACCGAAGAAACATCAGTCTCTATCTTGTCCAGTATGGTTGAGTAGATTGATGACATAATCAGGCCACTACTTTGTGAGTAACGGTCACACCTGGGTAATTGTGCATAGGCCTGTTGATAATAGTCGCGGGCACGCTGAACTTCATAGTTAATTAACTGCTTCAGGTTGTCTGATGTTATATCTGAAAGGAGTTCCTCTTTTTTTACTGAGAATTTTTCCATATCTTCCTGTGGAATATAAATACGTCCACGTTGAGCATCTTCCTTGATATCTCGAATTATATTGGTCAATTGAAAAGCCGTTCCCAGAGTGGTGGCATAAGAGAGGGTTTTACGATCCTGGTAACCAAAAATTTCAGCGGCCATTAGTCCAACAACTCCGGCGGCACGGTAACAATATAATGACAAAGACTTGAATGTGTCGTAGCTGGTATTGACCAGATCCATTTCCATACCGTCAATAATTTCCTGAAAATATTCTTCAGGCAAATTGAATTCAGAAACGACAGGGGTCAGTGCGCGTGTTACAGGGTGTTGAGCCTGTCCACTAAACAGTTGTTTTATTTCATCGCGCCACCATTGGAGCTTGATCTGTTTAATGTGAGGCTCACCTTTATTATCAACAACATCATCGACTTCACGGCAGAATGCATAAACCGCCATAATTGCTTTACGTTTATTCTCAGGAAGCAATAGAAAACTATAGTAGAAACTAGATCCGCTTTTTGCAGTCTTATCCTGGCAGTATTCTTCTGGCGTCATATTGAAAATCGCAAGATCAATTAGCGTGTTAATAATGCGGTAAGCACAATTAGCAACCCATCGAAACGTCCCAGTCGAGGCCGGGCAAATACATTATGTTGATTGTTCATCAGTTTTTTAAGGATGCGTTCGCCAGCAGAAATAATCATTCGTAGCTCGAACCCAAATCTTCCCTTGAGAATTTTGCCCAGGGGTTTCCCCATATTTAGATAATCACTGCTACGTTGATACTGTTTTTGCATTAATGCCAACATAGATGGGTCAGTCGTACTTTGCTGAATATGGGACTCACTAATAGAAAATTGTTGCATCTCGTCCTGCGGTAAATAAACTCGATTATTTTCAAGATAGTCCTGACTGAGATCCTGATAAAAATTAATCAACTGTAAGGCCGTACAAATAGCATCAGAATACTGCAGGTTTTCATCACTTGCCTGATTATATAGGGTTAACAGCAGGCGACCAACTGGATTAGCTGAATAGTGGCAGTAATGTAAGATTTCATCAAAAGTGGCAAAACGATTCTTCTCGACATCCATTTTAAATGCATGTAATAAATCATGAAACAGGCTAACAGGTAACTGGTGTTGCTTGATGACCTCGGCAAGTGCGATAAATATGGGATCCTGTTCGTCAGTTGAACCTGATTCAATCTGAGTTAATTTGGCAGAGTATTCGTCTAACTGGCGTATTCGTTCCTGAGCGTCCATATCACCTTCATCAGCCAGGTCATCGGCGGAGCGTGCAAAGCTATAAATCACAGCAATAGGACGGCGTAGGCGAACGGGTAAAAAACGGGAGGCCACGGGAAAGTTTTCATAATGCTGTGCTGCCAAATTCAGGCAGAACTGATAAGCCTGTTCCAGTCGAAGCTCATCCGTAGAGTTTTTTACAGGTTTGGGATCAGCCATGGCTTTGTGCTATGGTTGGGGTCTTATTTTCAACCAGGTTTGTCTTAATGAAAAGTATAAAAATGCTCATTACCGGTTTGGTTGTTGGCCTGTTACTGGGTTTATGGTTTGGGGTTAATATGGGTAAAGGTAAGCCGTTTTACAGCAATCCATTTGAACAAACTATGCAGGATAAAGCCAAACGTAAAGCTGGCGAGGTATTAGAAGATACTAAACGAGCCTTACGTGAATCGCTGGAATAATCGAGAGACAGCATATTAATCTTCATCAACTTCCGTGGTGATAGAGCGGATGCCGGTTTCAATTTGATCGCTGGCTTCTATCTTACTTTTACTGCTTATACCCATTTCAGTAAATTTCTGTGCACTGGGTAGTA
>JAPHRJ010000067.1 GCA_026196045.1 Gammaproteobacteria bacterium | reverse complement strand
CCAACACCATGATGGCACCCAGCAGGATGAACAACACATCAGAAGCGGTATTTATGTTTTCCATAATTTCCCCGATTTAAAAACTGTTTTATAACGACTAGTATGACTGCACAACCAACCACCAGAACGCACACTTTTAGCGCGCACATGCACTGAAATAATGCGCGCACTTGAAAATGAATCAGTTAAGTATTTGATTAATATACACAGTCACTTTGATTGCACAATTGTTTCACTTTGGAGCAAGTATTGTGCCATTCTAGTGCGATAACACAGCGTCCCTTCTATTCCCTGTTTTGCTCTTTTATCTTGGCCTGTTGCCAGGCGGCTTCCATCTCATCCAGAGTAGCTTCACTGAACCCTCCCTGTGCTGCCATCTGGTTTTCTACATGTGAAAAACGGGACTCAAATCGGCGATTAGCCATTCGCAATGCGGTTTCCGGATCAATGTCTGCGTGACGAGCAAGGTTCACTGCCGCAAACAACACATCACCAATCTCATGCTCCATCCGCTTTGGATTGCCACCGGCAGCCAGCTCTTCCTCGACCTCTTCAAGCTCTTCCCTGAATTTTTCCATGACCCCACTAATATCCGGCCAGTCAAAACCAACCCGAGCTGCTCGACGTTGTAATTTCATCGAACGGGTAAGTGCAGGTAGAGCCGTGCTTACTCCACTGAGAACACCCACCACTTCATTATTGTCTGATTTACCGGATTGGCCTGATTGACCTACTTTCTCCGCCCGTTCTTTGGCTTTCTGTTTTTCCCAGGCTTCCGTTTGCTCAGCAGAAGAATTTACACTGGCATCCGCAAATACATGAGGGTGACGGCGGATTAGCTTGTCGCTGATTTTGTTGCATACCGTATCAAAATCGAAGTCATCATTTTCTTCGGCAATTTGTGCATAAAATACGATCTGGAAAAGCAGGTCTCCCAGTTCATCGGCAACCTCATCTGCATCGCCCTGCTCAATGGCTTCAGCTACTTCATAAGCTTCTTCAAGGGTATGGGGGATCAGGCTGCGCCAGTTTTGCTCAAGATCCCAGGGACAACCCTTTTCGGGATCGCGCAGGGCACGCATTACATCAAGGAGTTGTTCGATTGGAGAGGTCAATGAATGCACGGTTCGGGTTATAAATGTCCCGAAACCATAGCATATTTAATTGTTCTATTTCAGCTTAGAAAGCAGGGTAGGTCTTCGGCAGAACGATATCCAGAGCATCAGCAAATACAGGCCCAGCCCTCTGGTAGATGGGTTCAATAATAGACTCATCCAGTCCCAGAATTTCCCATGCCTCATTTTCCACCGGTTGCACCATGATTTCCAGGTCGACATCCAGTCCCTTTTCCGCCATTCCGGTAATACTATTGGCGACATGCACAATAGCTGCTTCAATTCGATTATCTTCTGCTAATTGAGGAGTGTGGTGATATTTAACTGCGTCACATAAAGAAGGGGGCATGCGCCATTCTTTTAATAACAGGCCACCAACATCGGCATGATCGAAACCAAACTCTTCACGTTCAGCCTCATAATCAAACAGTTTTTCCTGTTTGAGAGTTTCCTTAACTTTTAGTGACTGCTCTGGCATACGGTAAGAAATCAGCAACTTACCAATATCATGTAATAAGCCAGCCACAAATAAACGTTCGCCATGCAGAATATTACATTCCTGAGCCACTAACTGTCCCACGACACCGGTATACACACTATGTCGCCAGAATAGAATACGATTCAGAACATCACTGGGAATTTTGGAGAAGGTTTCCACCGCGGAAGCGGCCAGAACAAGACCGCGCAATTCACGTAATCCAATGACGGTTACGGCACGTGACACGGTTTCAATTTTTGAGGGGAAACCATAAAAAGAGCTATTTACAATTTTCAGCAAGCGAGCGGTAAGACCCGTATCCCGGCTAATGACCGTTCCCAGTTCCTGGGCTGTTGTCCTCTGATCTTCCAGCATCTCATTCACCCGAATGCAGACCTCGGGTAATGAAACCAGCCTGATTACACCACTAACTAAATCTTCTGGAGTCATGAAAAAACATTTCCACTGTTGCTTGTTCGTTATTAATCTCTATAACGACTCACAACCGGCCAGCTTTAGGTTTTTTCAATGAAATTGAAGTGCTTATCCTTAAAGAAAAGGAAAAGTGATAACCGACTTTAGGAAGAATTAAACCAGCCTATTCAACAACATCCGCGACGATACTGGCCAATAGATCCTCAACAGCCTGAAGGGCTTTTTTAGAGGCCGCACTACCGACAGCTAAAGGTCGTCGATAAGCCAGATAGACCTTATCCTTTTCTGCAGGCAAAGAATAAACAGAAATAATATAAGGACAAAATATGATGTTATGTGGATCAGCCTCCATCATTTTTCGTGATATTACCGAGCTACAAAATTCCAGTGCTTCAGCCTGAACAAAAATCTGCTTACCTGAGCCGACATCTTTCCGGGTTCGAGCCAGCATATTCCCAATATGGGAAACATTGTTGATAATCATGCCACGAGCAGTAATGGCCAGTTCCAGATCCTCACGAACGTCCTCAAAGTTTCCTTCCACAGAGTAAAGGCGCATGTAATCTTCACGGTTTGAATCCGCACAGGCTGGGGCAGACAAGCCCAGAGTTATTAAACAGATCAGGAAAATGCGCATACGTTCTACCCCATTAATATAAAATTAAGTAAACACCAGATGACGTAAGGCTCTAATGTTAGTAAATTTTGTGCCGATATCGATAATATTAGCGTCTTTTCATATTTATCTAAAGAAATCTCTACCTCAGGATAGGGATATAACCAAACGAGTTAGATTTTAACACCACTAAAGCATGACAAATGTCAGAACGGAAAAGAATAAATGACAGATAAAGAAGTGACTAAACCCAGGATCCTTGCCGTGGATGACTCCCGAGTCATGCGTAAGGCTATGAGCAAGGTATTGGGAAAAGAATATGATGTTATCGAAGCTGAGCATGGTGAAGATGCCTGGACCATACTCTTGCATGATAAAGATATTGAAGTTGTCTTTACCGATTTATCCATGCCTTATCTGGATGGCTTTGGCCTGCTCAAACGTATTCGTGAATCTGAAGAAGAACGTTTTACAAACATGCCGGTAGTGATTATCACTGGCAAAGAAGATGATGATAATACTAAACATAAAGTACTTGAAATGGGTGCCAGTGACTTCATCACAAAACCTTTCGATTCGGCTCAACTCAAAGCTCGAGCTCAAACACACATTACTCTGGAAAAAACGTCGAAGAAGCTTTCTGAAACCAAAACTAAACTTGAAAAACAATCGGCTGTTGACGAGCTTACTGGTTTAGGTGGTCGACGTTACTTCTGTAAAGTGGGCAATGAAAATCTGGCTTATGTAAAACGTCGTGGAGGCCAGTTTATCTCAATGCGACTGGACATTGATGACTTTAATGCCATATTCATTGCCAACGGCAAAAGTTTTGCCGACAACATATTACAAAATGTAGGCAAGACACTGTTAAAACTTTGTCGCCAGGAAGATGCAGCGGCTCGAGTTGGGCTTGCCAAATTTGCCCTGCTATTAAAAGACACGGACATGCTCAGTGCCACACGACTGGCTGAACGCATTTCCGAGGAACTCAATGCTCTTGAATTCAAGAGCAAAGAACATATCCTGAGAATTACAACCAGTATCGGTTTATTAGAACCCCATGTTCAGGAAGATTCAATATTTGAAGAGCTAGTGGCTGAAACTGAAAAATATATGCTTAAAGCCGTTGAGCAGGGCGGTAATCAGATTGTTGTTAAATCACTAAGAAAAGATTATGTACGGCAATCAATTGATATTACGACTGCACTCTTACTGCTTAAAAAAGGTGATACAGAATTCCTAACCACACACACTCATACTCTAAGCCAGCAATTATTACCTTTACTTGAATTTTTAGGTGATCATGCCAGTGATGAAATCCGGGAGCCGTTGAAAGTAATTAAACAACAACTTGAAATTGATGCTGAAAAGATCAGTTCAGAGAAATCATAGTTTAGTAAGGTTCCTGACTTCAGGCCTTACTAAACTACAAATTAGAAATAAAACTAACTTCGCTGGAATATCAGAGTAGCGTTCGTTCCACCAAAGCCAAAGCTATTGGACATCACGCAATTTAATGTTTGATTGTCCAGTCGTTCACGAACGATTGGAAAACCTTCCGCTTCTGGATCCAACTCAGAGATATTTGCCGACGCAGCAATGAAATTATTTTCCATCATAAGTATGGAATAAATCGCTTCATTCACGCCCGCAGCACCCAGCGCATGGCCAGTCAGAGACTTGGTTGAAGCAATCGGTGGGATTTTTTCACCAAAGACTTTTGCTATGGCTCTTAACTCTGGCGGGTCGCCTGCTGGTGTGCTTGTTCCATGAGCATTAATATAATCAACAGGTAAATCTACGGTTGCCAAAGCTTGTTGCATGCAACGCTCGGCACCTTCACCTGAAGGTTGAACCATGTCAAAACCATCCGAAGTGGCACCGTAGCCAGATAACTCAGCATAAATTTTTGCACCACGTGCTTTGGCATGTTCCAGTTCTTCCAGTACCAGAACACCAGCACCACCGGAGATAACAAAGCCATCACGATTCGCGTCGTAGGTACGTGATGCGGTTTCCGGAGCTTCATTATATTTGGAAGAAAGTGCTCCCATGGCATCAAACAGGACACTCATCGTCCAGTGAACATCTTCGCCACCACCGGCAAAAACAATATCCTGCTTGCCCATCTGGATCAGCTCCATGCCATTACCAATGCAATGGGCACTGGTTGAACAGGCAGAGCTAATAGAATAATTCACACCCTTAATCTTAAATGGCGTCGCCAGACAGGCGGAGTTGGTGCTCGACATGGTACGAGTGACCATATAAGGGCCAACACGACGAATGCCTTTCTCGCGCATAATGTCAGCGGCCTGCACAATAAATTCTGTTGAAGGACCACCAGACCCCACCACCAGCCCAGAACGAGGATTGGAAATATCTGAGTCTTCAAGACCAGCATCTTCAATCGCCTGTTGCATAGCGATGTAATTAAAAGCGGCTCCACGGCCCATAAAACGCCGTAATTTGCGATCGATCAGGGCATCTGTATCCAGATGGATTTCACCATGCACATGAGATCGAAAGCCCATGTCGGCATATTCCTGACTAAATTCAATACCTGAACGACCAGTCTGCAGTGACTCAAGTACTTCCTGCTTATTATTGCCAATGCTGGAAACAATGCCCAGCCCGGTAACTACGACGCGTCTTTGTGACATGATTCTTTAGAAACTCTCAGTAGATGTAAACAAACCAACCCTTAAATCCTTGGCTGTATAGATTTCCCTACCATCAACTTCCATTCGGGCATCCGCTATTCCCATTACCAATTTACGCATAATAACTCGTTTCAAATCAATATGATAAGTTACTTTTTTGCCCGTAGGAACGACCTGGCCCGTAAACTTGACCTCGCCTGCACCTAATGCACGGCCATGACCGGGGCCACCCAGCCAGCCAAGGTGAAAACCAACCAGTTGCCACATGGCATCCAGGCCCAGACAGCCAGGCATCACCGGATCACCCTGGAAATGACATTCGAAAAACCAGAGATCAGGGTTAATATCCAGCTCAGCAATAATCTCACCCTTACCATGGGTACCGCCATCCTCAGTGATTTTTGTAATCCGATCAAACATCAACATAGGCGGCAATGGTAACTGCGCATTACCCGGACCAAATAACTCACCCCGACCACATTGCAGCAACTCTTCCTTGCTATAACTGTTCTTTTTATTTTCGATAGAGTGAGTGTTTTTTGCTGAATCCATAGTTATAAAGCCCTGGAAGTAAAAAATTTTGAGGAGTCGATAGACCGTTATTTTATAACGGTTCGGTTCAGATCCCGTTTCAGATCAAAGATAATCTCGGTAGATGTCTTCGTACATAGCCCATTATTGTACCTTTCTCTGTATGAGAAAACAAAGCCTTCCCGGCTATAGGCCTATAGATTCGAATTATTCTCGATGGAAGCCTCGCCCGGAATCACGAATAAAATCAGCCAGTTGAGCAATATATTCTGACTCAAAATCGGCCAGTTGGCCAAGTATGTCGGCCAGGGACTGGCCAGAACGAAATAGCAGTGTATAAGCCTGTTTCAGGTTCCGAATATCTTCGCGTGAAAAACCAGCTCGCCTAAGACCAACTAAATTCAGGCCATGCACCCGACCTGGAACACCGTCTGTGATCATGAACGGCAGCACATCCTGTGTGATTTTGGTATTACCGCCTATCATGGCCAGGGTTCCAATTTGTACAAACTGGTGCACCATGACACCACCGGAAATAAAGGCACGATCGGCAACTTTGACATGTCCACCCAGTCCAGCACCTGGTGCCGTAATAACCCGATCGCCTAACTGGCAATCATGCCCAAGATGGGTCTGGGTCATCAAAAAATTATGATCACCTATTCGGGTCGATTTTTCTGCTTTACTGGCTCGATTAATGGTTACATATTCACGCAGTACATTGTCATTACCTATCTCGACAAAAGACTGCATATCGGTATAACCCAGATCCTGCGGTATTCCACCCAGCACCGTGTATTCATGCAAACTATTGTTACTACCCAGGCGACAACCGTCTTTTAGTACGACACCTGTGTGTAAGTCATTGTTGTCACCGAGAATAACGTCATCCTCGATCACAACAAAAGGAGCAATAGTATTGCCCTGACCAAGCCGTGCCTTTGGTGAAATAACAGCAGATGAGTGGATGGTATTGCTCACGCGAGGGAAATCCCTTTCAAACAACTTTTATAACTTAGTGACTATAATTTAGTGACCGCCACATCCTCCACAGGATCCGGAACCACCCACACTTTTGAAGACGTTATTGAATACAAATGATGCATTCAGGCCATCTTCTACATAATCGATATCACAGCCTTTCAGGTAACCGAGAGCTACCGCATCCACAACCAGTTTGAAACCATCCGCTTCAAGAACTTTATCAAGCTGGCCAACACGTTCTGCGTAAGTCATGCCGTAGGTCATACCGCTGCAACCACCCCCGGTTACATAGACACGAATACCCTCAATATCATCATCTGCACTTTTTACTAACCCAGCCATTTGACTTGCAGCGGTCGGGCTTACTTTAATCTCATTATCCTGGATATGTGTACCAAATTCTGTCTGGCTCATGTAAATTTCTCCTCAATCAACAGTGTTTCACCGCCAGCACTTGAACCTGATATCAATATTCCAGATAATGCCAGCCGTGAACAAATACTAGCATATCTATATATTAAGCATCGAATTCTTTCAGCAGGAGTAAACACATATGTCACGCATGGTTTTTTGCCAGTTATTAAAAAAAGACGCGGCCGGTCTGGACAGCCCGCCCTACCCTGGCGAACTGGGTCAACAAATTTTTGAGAACATTTCGAATGAAGCCTGGACGCAATGGTTAAACCAGTTAACTATGGTTATTAACGAAAACCGTTTAAGCACCGCTGATCCACGTCACCTGGATTTAATTGAACAACAAATGAAAGACTTCCTGTTTCCGAAGTAATTTATTTAGCCGTTTATCGCTGAACTGTTGTTAGTCATTCTATTTTCTTCCCACCGATACTAAATCAGGAAGACCAATGAAATTTTGTAGTGAATGTGGCCATCCTGTCGTTATGCAGGTTCCAGATGGTGATAACCGCCCCCGTTTTGTTTGTGAACATTGTCAAACCATTCACTATCAAAATCCAGTTATCGTAGCTGGCTGCTTACCTGCCTGGGAAGATCAGGTCTTACTGTGTCGTCGCGCCATTGAACCCCGTTATGGACTTTGGACTCTACCCGCAGGTTTTATGGAAAACGAAGAAACGGTTGAACAGGCTGCTAATCGAGAATCTGTAGAAGAAGCCAACGCCAGTGTTGATGTAGATAAGCTGGAGCTCTACACCATGATCAGCCTGCCTCATGTGAACCAGGTTTATATTATGTACCGTGCCCAGTTACTGGATCTGGACTTTTCTCCCGGGATCGAAAGCCTTGAGGTGGCGTTATTCAGGGAAAAAGATATACCCTGGAATCAACTGGCTTTTCATACCATTAACTTTACCCTGGAAAATTATTTTCGTGATCGTAAGGAAAACCTTTTTCCAATTCATACTCATACTATTATTGGGCGAAACGGAAAGTCGACTGATAATAAATAGGAAAATTCAAACTACTCAGCCAGTAATTCCTGTCGTTCCCAGTTCAATCGTCTAAGTAACCAGTCTCCTTCTTCCTTTTGCCACAACATATCTACCAGGTATTTGCCACCTCGCTCTGGTAGAAAATTGCTTGCACCCGTTACAACGGCTATTAAACTCAGTTCAGCACGATCCTCTTTAATCTGGATATCTTCTTCCAGTGTATAAATAGAAATATTCTGGTTCTGTCTGAAATACACCAGCATGATTCGTTCAACATCCGTGCGGCCCTGATTGCGTTGCGCCAAAAAATCCCTGGAGAGATAACGACGTACTGTTCGCGGTTCTTTTTCTTCCACCGCCTGAATAAGGCCAGATAGAGAAGACTGGAGCAAGGTCATGTCATCATCAGAACTACATGCCTGCATAAATACACCAGTCACAAATGTTACCACTAAAAGCCAACGTGGTTTCGCTAAAGTCATATTACCTTTCATAAATCAGTCCATATAGCCTTCTGTATATTCATGCTATTATGATAGACACCAATACCTTATAAACATAGCCTGGATTAATGACTTTCTCTGTGCCAAGACTAACAACTATTCTCAGTGCAATAATTTTACTATTTGCCAGTTCCATGCCTGTGGTTACAGCCCAGCCTCGTTCTGGCATAGCCTTTAATGGCCATGCTGTCAGCCACAAAATTAACTGGGGCTATAGTCAGGGAATAATACGGGAAACAAAAGTCAGTCGTCTCGGTATTGGCTGGGCAGAGCAACTTGCTCCCTATCTGAGTGGTGGTATCCAGGTCGGTTACCTGGATATTAGCCAGGCCAGTAATCCTGTTGAAACTGGAAAAGTTCTTGATGGACATTATGTCGGGATCAATCTAAATACAATCCCAATTGATATTGAACAATTTCGACTACAGTTCAATCTTGACTATATATATAACTCAGCAGAGAGCGTTACAACGGATCAAACCGTTGAATTCATCTGGCACAATACTGTCCTGACAACCCAACTGGATCTTAATCTTGTATCACGGTTAACGTTAATACTAGGAGGTAAACTTTTCTGGGTTGATGGGGAAGAACGTACCACAGGAAATACGACGCAGGTTATTTCATTTTCTGAAAAAGAGAGAGGCGGCTATTACGCTGGTTTTGATTTTGCTACTGATCCAGGCGGTAATATCACTTTGCTTTGGGAAGGTGGCACCCAGAATGGTGTTAGTATTTTTTTCAGGCGACGATTTTAATTATACCTAAATCAGGTTACCTGATGCTTTCCTTTCGCTTTGGACTGGTAGCATAATGAATCGGCCTGAGCCATCAAAGATTTTTCATCATGTTTAACTGAATCATACTCAACCACACCCATACTTGCACTAACACTTAGCGGTTTACCATTCCAGTTCAACTCAGCAGCGTCGATTTTCTCCAACAACTGGTTCGCAAGTTTAATAGCAATATCATGACTACATTGCGTATATAAAATAATAAACTCATCACCACCTAATCTGGATGTGATGTCCGTACTTCGAACCGATGAATTTAATATCGTAGCTATCTCCTTTAGGACATAGTCACCTGCTTCATGGCCATGAATATCATTTACCTGTTTAAACCCATCCAGATCGATATAACAAATAGAAAACGGACTATTCCCTAGCGCAACATCCTCCATACTCCGCATGAGCATACGTTCAAAGCCACGACGATTTAGCAGGTTAGTTAATTTATCGTGCCCCGCCTTCCAGGCCATAGTTTGTAAATGCTGCCTTTGCCTGATGACATACTGAGTATAGAAAATCATCGATACCAGCGTGACAAAGAACATGACAATCAACCAGGTAATAATCCTGTTGGTCTCATGTTGAGTAAATGCCTTTACATTTTCCAATGGAACATCAACTGACATCGCTCCCAGTAATTGGCCTGGCTTAATCTCTGTTAATGGAGGGATACCCTGGAGTTTACGTCGCTCAATAATAGTGTCTGTTTGTTCAAAATTTAAATGGCAGCTAATGCACTTATTACTTGATGCGGTTATTGCTGACATATAGCGTAAATAAGAGGTTCCCCTGTACTGGGTAATTTCCCATATTGGCTGCCATTCAAAACTATTATTTTTTTGTGAATTTAACTGTTGGGTTTCCAGTTCTTCCCAACCTCGACTCAGGAAATCATCATTCTCAATACTATAAGGACCAATATTCCATTTGCTGACTGGTTTATATTCATATTCAGCTAATGATTCTTTAGCCTCCTGTGCCATCATGCGAACCAATTGTGCCGAGATAGGGATATAACCGGGTTTATTTAGAAAGTGAGGATCCGCCCCAAAACCATCCGATTTTAATTTACCGATAACATCACGCACATAAACTCGACGAAAGACGTCAGCCTGTTTTACCGCCAGATCGGCAAGTAATAGTGCGTCGCTTTCCAGTTTCTTCTGGAAGGATTCCTGAATAACCTGATAGGTTATTCCGCCAATGACAGTAAAAATCATCACCAGGGCAAGAGTCAGACGAAATGAATAGTTACCAAATAGTTTCATATAATAAAAGTATAGCAAAGCCCGAAAAATTGGCTTAACTGACTTAAATTAGAATAGAGTCTTTCTTATTTTACAACGGCTAATACTAACGATTAATACCAGGCAGAAAAATAGAGCTGAATGACGTCGGCAGAAAAATTATAGAGTGGTTCACTACCCACAGCACCTGACTGACTTAGATCACGAAAATCTTTATAGTCAAATACGATACGATCATACTTAAAGTTAATGCTGGCTCGATCAATCAGTGACCAGTCTGGCGTAATTTCATAACTCACACCAAGACTGATAGTCGAACTATCGAATGTGCTTAGCTCTTTATCTCTAGCAAGAAAATTCTGCGCCTGACTAAAGGCAAACAGGTCACTATAAAAATCAGCTCGAGTCTGAGAATAAAGTCGATATTTAAGATCAAAAATCCAGTCAGATTGGTATGGGTGGGTATAACCTAACTGAATATGGTTTGCGGCAATGCCCCAACTATCCTGAAATGCTCGGTATTCAGCATGAAGTGATGCCCGATAGGGTAAATAATACAATCCACGTAATGCGGCCGCATTACTGGTACGAGTACGCGGATAGACCTCAGATTCATAACTATAACCAATGGCACTACCACTATCAATGTAACGGACACTTCGATAGGGGTTATTCAAATAACCTTCATCCGAAATAGTTTCAAAGCTCAGACCAAGCAGAGTATTTTTGGTCATAATCTGGGAGAGACCTACACGAAAATGGTGACGCTTAACATCTTTGGAGAAACTGGCATCATCACGTTTACCTACGGTATCACTGCCAATACTATACCCCATCGATACCGTTGTCATATTGCCAAACACTTCCTGTGTCAGATTGAATGAAGTGGTGTTTGCTTCATAATCATTTTCCGTACTACGTGTCATCCCCAGACTCATAATAGTGTCGGCATGTAAATAATCAATACCTACACTATGTTCAGTGCGTTCTTCTGAATAACGACTAGCTGTCGTCACTACATCAATCGAAGCACTGGAAATGCTATCAACATAATAATTGGCGCTGACTGAAACATTTTCACCAAACCCTTTTCGTACCAGTACCGAGGGGCCGGTTACTTCAACACCGCCACCATCATAAGAATGATATAGGGCATCAGCACGATCTTCAGGTAACACTGCGGCCTGTAATGACAGGCTTAGTCCATAAAAAACTATCGCTAATCTTTTTTGATTAGTTACAGCCACAACCACCGCCCTGACCATTTTCTGCACCACGCGCACCCTCACGAGCCTGATAGACATGGTTACTATAACTACTCGAAACCGGGTCACGACTTAAGCTCATAATTGGATCAGCCAGGTTAGAACGTTCATAAGGTAACACCCAGGGCTCTAGTCCACTGCACGCGGTCAGCACAACCATAAAGATGCTCAGTACTATATTTTTAATCCAGCGACCTGACATTTTAAATTTCCAGCTTAAGCTTACTCTTTAATTAATGCTTTGATTTCTTTTTTGTACAACGCATCATACTCTGGCCGATAGCCCTTATGTAGTTGTCGTACTTTTCCATCCCTATCAATGAAATAGCTACTTGGCATAGCCGTAACATTATAAAGTTCGGTTACCTTTTTCTCGGTATCATAAAGAATGGGGAAACTAACGGGAATTTTCTTTAACAAGGCATCGGCCCTGGCCTTTTTATCATCAACATTCACACCCAACACAACAAAACCCAATGCCTTATATTTTTTATACAGCTTTTCCAAGACAGGCATTTCAGCTCGACAGGGACCACACCATGAGGCCCAGAAGTTAATTAATACGACCTGACCACGATACTCACTAAGTTTCAGGTTTTTTCCGGACTTACTTTTCAGGGTGAAATTTTCAGCCAGCTTGTTCTTACCTGCCGCATGGCCAACAGCTGTGATACCCAACGATAAACACAGAACCAAAAACAAATATGAAATACTAATGGAAGTTTTTTTATTCATATTTTAATCTCCTAGAAGAACATGGATATTCCTACTGACATTTCAATATTGTGTGTACTTTTCTTTTCACCCAGCAATTCCATATCGAAAACATGGTCACGCATATCAGCATGTATCGCTAACCAGTCAGTTGCTAAAAGTCGATAACCAAATCCATAGTTAATCGTGCGACGTTCATCACCCGCAAATTCTGTACTACCCATGCCGGCAATGAGATAGAAGGCGGTATTAAATGCCATATTTTTAGTCACGAATGCTTCACCAGGTAATACATTAAATCCTATGGCGACATTGTAATAACTCAGATCACGTTCATCCTCTGTCAGTAAGTTAACCGATCCACTAAGTCGTTCATAACTGGTTTTACCAACGGTTGTTTGCCCCGCACTTGCTTCAAAATAAAAAAGTTCTGAAACATGAAAGGCCAACCGTGCACCTACAACATTACTGGTACCAAAATCTTCAACACTGATAAATCCAGTAAACGCAGTAAGCTCAAAATTTTCGGTATCTATCTTTGACTCGTCTACCTCTGGCCGAGCCACCCTGGGTTCAATAACTGGATTTTCCTCCAGCAAACCACTGGTTTCAGTATCCTCAGCGGCCAATACATAACCAGGCAACCACGTAAGTCCTGCTAGAACAACTGACTTTAATAAAATGCTGCGAAACCAATTTGCCATGTGTCATTTTCCTGATTGTCATCCCGGCTTCTGAATACAACAAAATTTTTGTAATCAACACGGAGAATATAACGTTTGGTTAAATAAACTCTAACACCCAGGCCAACATGTGAGGTGGTATCAGTTTGATCGGCCACCTGTGCCAGAGCAGTCTTTGGCCTGGTTTTAATTTGTCCGGCTCCCAAAGCAAAATAGGGTGAGACTCTCCATTCTGGAAAAGGGTGAGCGACCAAATCAATATTAGGCAGAATACTGCTGGAGTATGTCCCTAGTACATGGGACAAAGAGAGTTCTGTTGATAAATTCCGACTCAGCGCATAACCTGAATAAGCGGTAATGATGGTCGCGCCATTATAATCACCGCTACTTAAACCTAATTCCCAACGTCGACGAGAAAATTCCTGTAATGACGCATCACGGATTTTCATTCGCTCCCCCGAAGGAGTTAACGTTTGTTCCATTTGATCTCGACTGGCCCAACCGACCTTACCGTTATCGGTGCGGATTTTAAACCACTCTGTCTTGCGTTTAATGATCTCAATCCATTCGCCTCGATCGACCACATGAAACACTGGATAGCCACTACCGGCTCCGGTCTGTAGCTCAATATAGGGATCCGCTACCTGTACCCGCTGATTTTCAGTCTCAGCATAGGCACTCATACTGATACCCGCCAATAGTGTGATCAGTATATTTAAAAAAAATAAACGAACAATCATGAACTCGTATTAAACCTTCTTCTGACAGCAGCTGCGATTCAAACTAATGCCGGTTATAAAATATAATGCTGATGCCGATAAAACTAAGGCAGATCGTAACTGTTATTGTAATACTGACCACCTATATCCAGCCACTCGGCAATTAGGCGTAGTTCAGCCGCTGTTAGCATACCGGCATGATTTTCTGTTGTTGTTAATCCTCGGCCGGCATTCAATTCCTGTTCATTCATTTTTTCCATGAAATAACTCACTCGCGCCGAGTTTATTGACATGGATGGAGAAACAGACACCGTATCAAAAATTTCATTACCATCGATATCCAGTACGGGTGTACCCGGTGGATCTTCCCGACGTACCAAACGTTCCTGTAAGACACCATTATCCAGTTCCAACTCGGTGTCACCAAAAAACAGTTCTCGGTAGGAATTATAATGAAGCGGCTGATCATTGGATGCACCATCCGTTAAATCAAGCTGGCCTGCTGGAACCTGGGCAACATTATTGAAACTGGGGCTGTGACAGTTGGTGCAGGTGTTATCATCCAGTACCGTCACTCCGTCCGTATCCAGTACCTGTCGGTTTACTCCCCAGATAGGATGAATATGTGTTTCATAATTAATAATAGTCCGACAACGGCTAGTCCATTCAGTAATGCAGGTGGCACTCGCTGGTGCAGTTGTTGACAGGTCACTATAGAGATAGTTGATATCAGGAGCTGTTGAATACCAGGTGTCGGTATAGACCAGATCAACACTGGAATTAATCGAGGTTGGATCACTCTGATGTCGCTGCTCTGCCATCGTATCACCAACTACCAATGAAGCTACAGCATCAGGTCGACCATGCGCACTGGTAGAATCTGGATCATGGCAACCATTACAGTTGATCACGTCACCAGGGCGAAGTTGAATCCAGTTTTGATGACGAAGCTCACCCACACGCCTTCCGGTATTACTGATCTCTCCAATACGACGTCCTGCATCATCCAGAACACTGATGCGCAAGGGCACATCAGCCGGCACTTTAAGTTTAACCGAACCATCGGGTTCAATCGGTGCATAGGCCAGAATTTCCCACATCCCCTGTGCACGAGTTCGACCAAAAGTGGTTACAGCAACACCTTCTGGAATCGAGGCCGGCTTTAATACTCGAAGAAAACGTGCAGGACGCTGTGCGGCTGTCGTAATGGTTTGATCGCCCATCTGGGTTGGCGTCACCGCAGAAGACGATGAACCCAGGTTATTAAATACACCGTCAAAATCATAAACACTGCGTATATTTAAGATACCGGCTCCTTCATCAACGAGCGTAGCATCAAAGTCACGGTCATTGCGCCAGTTGCTGACTGAAGGCGTTACTCGTTTATGGGCCGCAACAACGTCTTCATAGATGATTCCTTCTACCGGAAGAAGCACCGGGGTTTTGGTATTATTAGAAATATCATAGAGGTACAGACTATACAAAGGTGGCGCTTCTACTAACGTCGTATCTGCAAGTCGATCAGCGGTACAGGGCCAGTAACTACCATCGGTTTGCATTAATCGGCAAGCTGTCCAGCTGACCAGCAAACGTTGTGTCCCATCAGCCAGGGGGTAAGCGGCACGATAGCGCCCACCCGGAGAAACTGCGGTATCGGTTCTAACGTTATCCGGAGTTATCGATTCCTGTGCCTGTCCTGTACTTGAACTGCTATACACTGTTTGAGTGTTATCAACGAAGTTATCAGTATCGATAACAATAATATCACTTCCTTTAAACGTACCGGTTTGAGGACGTAACAAAGTCAGAATTCGGCCATCAGGCATCTCTCGCGGTTGTATAAACTGAACATTGTCTCCATCCGTGCCCGTATTCCCACTATTGATGCCGTAGTGCAAATAAAGGTTACTACCATCAGGATTCATTTTATAAAGGCTTATTTGATCATTGCTTCCCGCATTATCCCAGCGGCTAAACAGGATTTTGCCATCGTTCAAAACAACCGGATCCAGATCATTGCTACGATTAAATGTCAGCTGTTGAATATCAGTACCATCTGCATTCATTACGTGAATATTAAATGCAGGACCTGAGTTATCTTCATTTAACTGGGTAAACTGGGGCTTATTTTCATCGAGCTGAATCGCTTTGCTGCGACGTTGACGAGTTGATGAGAAAACAATACGACCATCTGGTAAGTAGTGCGGCGCTACATCCTGGCCTTCTTCAGCACGTAAATCAGAACTCATGATGCGGCGTAATGACTGGGCTGTAATATTATATTCCCATATATTCCAGGTTGGCTGCTCATCATCCTGCAAACCTTCAACATCACCCAGGCGCAACGCAAAGACTAATTTACTACCATCCCAGGAGACTTCTACATCTTTTACATCACCAAGACCATTAGTTACACCATTCGTAATCGATCGTTCAATGGCACTGGGTAGTGCATACTTGCGATAATACAGATCGCCACCCGCACGATATGGCAAAGGATCACGGACATCCTCATCGACCATGTCACCATTTTCATCAACAGGAATCGCCCGTTTAACATAAGCGACACCAAAATCTTCAACGGAAGGATCCGGTGTTTCACTGCTTTCTTCACCACTGCCACCACCACAGCCCTGTACGAGCGCCGTTGCAATAATAACAACAGTGTATCGATTAAATAACATCAATAGATGCTTATAAGAGGTTGATAACATAATGTTATGCCAGCCAGATAATATTCCAAATGAATAAAACACTTATTGTCAGGTAGTCACTACTCTTTATTCACTTTCAACAAATAACGCGAATAACTCGTAACTTTCCATATAACGCCTTCATTACAGACCATCTATTACGAAAGTATTATGCGTTACTTCACAAATTAGATTATGACTTAGAATGGGTTTAATGTTCTGTGGAGGTGGTCACGAAACATAAATCCATAGCAGATTATTATTAGTCCTGTAGAAAACAGGAACTATGGATATGTCTGATATTCAAATAACAAAAAATGCTCTTACTCATAAAGCACGATCGGCAACCCGCTTAGCGGCGATAGCCTTTCTGTATTTTAACGCATTTTCACTGAGTATGGCTGGCCCTTATGAACAGGCCAGACGTATCCATGATCGGCTTGCTGGTGTCCCTCCGAGCCAGACCGTTTTACAACAAATGGTTGATGATATTAATGCTGGTGGTGCTAATGCCTATGAAAATGCAGCTAACCGGGCAATGGAAAATAGTAGTTTCTACAACGTTACATTAAAGAATTTTGTCACTCCCTGGACGAACGAAGCCCAGACCAAGTTTGCACCTTTAAATGATTATACCGCTACGGTGATTGGCATCGTACGCGACAGTGATACGGACAATATTGATTTTCGTAGCATTCTGTATGATGACATTCTTTATGTTGCTGACTCTTCTTATGGTCTCCCCGACTATTCCATGTCAAACAACACGCTTTACGAAACAATGGAAAACCAGGGTGTTGACTTAAAAGCGGCACTGGTTCGCACAACACAGTCAGCTGAAACCAGCTTGCCATCCAATGCAACGGCTGGCGTAATGACAACCCGTGCAGCGGCTGAAGCTTTCTTTAGTGCGGGGACTAACCGTGCTATGTATCGCTTCACTATGATGAACCATCTTTGTGTTGATCTTGAACAAATCAAGGACAACACACTATCGACTGATCGTATTCGTCAGGATGTCACCCGCAGTCCTGGTGGTGATAGTCGCATTTATCTCAATACCTGTAGTGGTTGCCATACCGGCATGGAACCACTGACCCAGGCTTATGCCTATTACAACTGGGATGAAACCAATACCCAGCTTGTCTACAACGATGTCGGCACAACTGATCCGGATACCGGTACTCGTGTACAGGCCAAATACCAGTTCAATGAAAACAATTTTAAATATGGATATTCTACGCCGGATGACAGTTGGGATAATTACTGGCGAGAAGGTATTAACTCCCTGTTAGGTTGGGATAGTACGCTTCCCGGCAGTGGCACTGGTGCAAAATCAATGGGAAGAGAACTTGCCCACAGTGATGCTTTTGCAAGCTGCCAGGTGAAAAAAGTTTTCCAGGCTGTTTGCCATAAAACGCCAACTAATCTGCAAACTTCTGCTTTAACAACCTCATTTACCGCTGACTACAACATCAAACGTGTATTCGCGAGTGCGGT
>JAPHRJ010000020.1 GCA_026196045.1 Gammaproteobacteria bacterium | reverse complement strand
TGATGGCTGTGGATTACCTGCACCCACGATGCCTTTACTACAACTTGCACATGCCACCGCTCGCTTCGCCAAACCTGTCGATTTGTCAGACACTCGAGCACAGGCCATTTACCGTCTTCACGAAGCGATTACCAATGAGCCTCTCTATATTGCCGGACATGGAACGGTGGTCAGTGAATTGAATGAAATCACCAAAGGCGCTGTGCTGGCTAAAACCGGTGCCGAGGGTATCGTCACCGCAGCCTTACCAGAACAAGGTCTGGGGATTGCAGTGAAAATAGCCGATGGTAGTGCCCGCGCACGCTCAGTCGCATTGTTGGCTATCCTTGATCATCTGGGTGCTTTAACAGATGAAGTGAAACATAAACTTCAGACGCATATCTCTCCAACGGTAGAAAGCTCAAGAGGCCTTACCGTTGGAAGAATACGTCCCGCCACATCCTGGTTGCGGGACTCATCGATTATTGAGCTGAATAAAATAGAAAGCGTTTAAAGCATCATGCTATTCAGACCCGTCATTCAAGTACAGTGAAAGTCAGGTTTGGAACTTTACCTTAAGTTTAACCAAAAACTGTGCAAGGTTAGCTCATGGCTAATGTCAGATATCCTGACCCAGTACAACAAACTTGGATCGGATACCGACTGTTACCAGATATCCTTGAACAACTATTACTAACCAGTTAGCACCATCCACAATAAATACTCAACGTCCGTATCAAGTTAAATTCTGTGTAATTTATTCCAGCTCTTCCCAACGCTGAAAAGCCTGCTCCAGTTCCTGCTGTACAGTTTCTATTCTTTGCGTAACTTCGGCAATTTTATCCTGATCCTGTTTGTAGAAGTTTGTATCACTCATTTTTTGGTGCAATGTTTCCTGTTCAGTTTCTAACACTTCAATTCTTTCTGGCAATAACTCCAGCTCGCGTTGTTCCTTGTAACTGAGTTTTCGTTTTGGTTTTTCTGCTTCTGATTGACTAACTTCAGCTGTTTCCGGTTTTTGTGTCTCTGTTTTATTTTCCGAAGCTATTTTCTTTAATGTTTTTTTACGCTGTCGTAGCCAGTCCTGATAGCCACCGACATATTCATTCAGTTGTCCTTCACCCTCAAACACCAACGTACTGGTAACCACGTTATCGAGAAAAGTACGGTCATGGCTGACCAGTAACAGCGTGCCATCAAATTCAGTCAACAGTTCTTCCAGTAGCTCCAGTGTTTCCACATCCAGATCATTGGTGGGTTCGTCCATGATCAGGAGATTGGCGGGTTTGGTAAAGACCTGAGCAAGTAGTAATCGATTACGTTCACCACCAGAGAGTGATTTAACCGGTGAGCGGACTCGTTGTGGTGCGAATAGAAAATCCTGTAAGTACGACATGACATGCCGTTCCTTGCCATTAATGGTCACGCTATCTTTACCCAGATTGAGATTATCCATGACCGACTTTTCCGGATCCAGAGTAGCTCGAGTTTGATCAAAATAGGCGACTTCCAGCCTGGTACCTAAATTTACGTTGCCACTATCTGGCTTATATTCGCCCAGTAACATTTTAATCAAGCTGGATTTTCCTACACCATTAGGGCCGATAATACCTATTCGATCCCCGCGTAGAATTCGGGTGGAAAAATCTTTGAACAGGCATTTTCCACCCAGGCTCAGACTTGCGTCTTCAACTTCTACTACCAGCTTGCCGGAATCCTTTGCTTTTTCCAGGTTAAGTCTGGCCTTGCCCATTTGCTCACGACGGGCACTTCGTTCTTTTCGCAGGCTTTCAAGTGCTCGCACCCGGCCTTCGTTACGAGTACGCCGAGCTTTAATTCCCTGACGGATCCAGACTTCTTCCTGTGCCAGTCTTTTATCAAACTTGGCATTGTGATCAGCCTCAACAGCCAGCCGCTCTTCTTTTTTCTGCAAGTAATTTGCGTAGTCGCCAGGCCAGGAGCTCAGCTCTCCTCGATCCAGTTCAATAATACGGGTCGCAAGACGTTGCAGGAAGGCACGATCATGGGTAATAAATAACAGCGCACCATTGAACCCGAGCATGAATTCTTCCAGCCAGGTAATGCCTTCGATATCCAGATGGTTAGTCGGCTCATCCAGTAACAATAGCTCCGGTTCCTGCACCAACGCCCGCGCCAGTAGCACTCGTCGCTTCATGCCACCGGAAAGCTCGTTCATGTTTTTATCTTCTTTTAAGTCCAGACGAGAAATTGCGGACGCAACCCGTTGTTCGAAACGCCAGCCATCGGCCGCTTCAAGCCGATGTTGCAGATCGGCCAGCTTTTCCATGCTAGCGGGAGTATGCGACTCTTCCTGTATCAGATGGTGGTATTCACTCAGCACGTCACCCAGTTCATCCAGTCCACTGGCGACCACATCAAAGACACTGCGATCATCCTCCACCGGTATATCCTGCCCCAGCACAGCCACCTTGAGTCCATCCTGATACCAGACATTGCCATCATCCGGCTTTATGTTCCCCAGCAGGATCTGCAGCAGGGTCGATTTACCGGCTCCATTGCGACCCACCAGACAAATACGCTCCCCTCGTTCAATATTCAGATCGACCTGTTCCAGCAGGGGAGCAACACCAAAGGCCAGCGAGACCTGTTTTAGACTAACAATGGGAGGCATAAATACTTCTATTCGGTAAATTCAGGATGGGGGATTATAACGCCTTTCTTTGCCTACCCAATGGATTAGGTTAAAATTAAATCCTTAATCCCATAAGGATCCCACAGAGGATCCTCTGTGACCACACCGCCCTTTTAGCGGCCAGGATACTATTCATGCTTGATGACGAAACCGTGAAGGAATTACAGGATAAACTTCATCACCTGGTGCTGGAACACAGTGATCTGGATGACGTCATCAGACGCCTGGCTGATGACCCGACCGTGGATCAAATCCGCTTGCGCCGTCTGAAAAAACGCAAACTGCAGCTTAAAGATATGATCATTCGTATCCGCAGTAAACTGATCCCAGATATTGAAGCATGAGTCCTTTCAGGCCCGCCTTAATGAATCCCCACCTTAATGATGCTCCCGATACCCTGCTACTCATCGCCACGGGTTGTGCCCATTGCTCGGCCGTCCTGGAAGGACTGAATCAACTGGTCAAAGAGGGTGTAATTGGCAGGCTGGAAGTCATTAATATTGCAGTACAACCTGAGCGTGCACAGGAACTGAATGTCCGTAGTGTGCCCTGGACACAGGTTGGTCCCTTTGTGCTGGAAGGCCAGCATACTCCTGCCGAGCTACGTAAATGGGCACAGGCCGCCACTAGTCTTGAAGGTATTGGCAGCTACATCAGTGAGCAACTGAAACAGGGGCAGCTTGAGAAAACAGAACAGTTTTTTCGCCAGTATCCTGACCTCCTGCAAGCCATTATTCCCCTGCTGGAGAATGAAGACACCGAGATGCAGATCCGGATCGGACTGGATGTCGTCATGGAATCACTCAGTGGCAGTGACATACTTCAGACTCTACTTCCCGAATTAGGCCGCCTGTCTGAAATTGATAACACCCGGATTCGTGGTGATATCACTCATTACCTGTCACTAACTCAGCACGCTGATGCCATCCCGTTCTTAAAACAGCGTTTAAACGATGATTTTGAGGATATTCGTGAAATTGCCGCCGAAGGCCTGGAATCAATTCAGGAATCACTTAAGGCCAGCCAGGTCTGATAAATTAGTATGGATTCAGCAAAAAACTGGGTTGTCTACATACTGCAATGCAGTGACAATAGCCTCTACACGGGTATTACTAAAGATATTAGCCGTCGGCTTGAAGAACATAACACGGGTCGAGAAGCCGCAAAATATACACGTGCCCGCCGTCCGGTAAAACTGGTCTATCAGGAATCTGTCACCGATCATTCCAGTGCGCTAAAACGTGAGCGGGAAATTAAGAAAATGCCAGCTTCACATAAACGTGATCTGGTAACACAGGCAGCTGTATAGCTAAAACTTGATCTCAGCTAAGCCAGTTTGCAACTTTTGCTCATCAACTGGGAATGCAAAAATTGCTTCCACCTGGAAACGATCCAGCACTTTCTGCAAATGTGGCCTGAATTCTTCTTCGTAAAATATAATCACACGAGTATCCGGCATGCGCTGTAATACGGCCATGAGTGATTCCAGGCTACTGGTACGATCTCGAAAGTCAGACTGGTAGTTAAATTCCGCTACAATCACATCGGGAGTTGTACTTTTTAACTGGCGTATAGCCTTTCGCATCGTACGGACAAGCTGTGGCTCGAAACCGGATTGTCGATAGAGACTTGAAAAATCCGGATAGCCCCCCAATTCTATAATGGACATTAATGTCCGTGGAGTAGCTGTGATTTTCTCTGTGGTATTCATAATCCCCCATTAGTGATAACGCAGAACCCGCTATAGCATTGTATAATATACATACTTCCGATATTGATAACGACACATTTAACCGGGAAAACGATATGCCATATTACGTATACAAAGTTACTGCTGGCGTCACCGCGCTGGTGAAAAATATTGAATTACAAGCAGACTTCGAATCTTTTAAAGAGGCTAAAAATTTCGCTAAAGATAAGCGACCAGAAGTTGCATCAGAAGATGGAAGTATATTAAAAATTATTTTTGCAGAAAATCCTCTACAGGCTGAAGAACAATTGATGGAAAAACGCGATGCCCCGATCATACAAGAATGGGAAAAATAAACGTATAGACTCACCGCCGTACTGTAGAAATTATGGAAGAGGATCAATACCGCAAGACTTACGGCGAAATCAACCAGCTTAAGTGTGTTTTTGAAAAAGCCATTAACTCACGCCAATGTGCCTGTAGCCAGTCACAACGTTTTAATCTGGCCGATCGTGAAGGTGTGGCCTGCCAGACCCCAGTAAGGCATGAAAAATGCGTTCAGTTACTTGTGCTCATGCGCAGTAATGCCAGCTTTTCATTACAGATGCAGAAAGTGGAAGGCCCACTGCCTCATGCCAGGGAAATTAAAGTTCAGGTAGGAGGCTTGCAAGGTCTGCAAGTGGCACTAGGCCAGGATGTGGAAAGCAAGGCTATCATGGATATAGATGGCTTAATTCAAAAAGCCGAAAGTACTTTTGGCCAGATAGAAAACTTTCCCTATCCTGAAATCATCAAATCCATTAGCCGTTACAAAGGACGCCAGCGTCGACAATCACGTAAGTAGCCCGGTATCTTTTATTTGGCATCAAACCAGTCGAAGGCGCAATCCAGGTGTGATCGTACTCGCATTAAACCATCCAGACCATCTTCAACCATTATCTTCAAAGGCACACGTTCACGAAAGTGTTTACTTTTCTGTTTCATCCAGAGAGCACCCATACCAGGGTTATGTGGATAACTGGTACGTAGCGCATCCGCAATACCAATGATATGTTCCAGACGTCGATAAACATTGTTGTCATCAGGAAAAGGCTGACCATCTCGATATTTGCGCAGCGCACGTGTCGGGGTTTTTTCAGGTAAATCCAGGATTGTCATTTGCTGCTCTGTATTCAAACCCCATCTTTCCAGGATAGTCATAATAGATCGAGACAATGTGCCTTTTTCATTTTCAGATAAATTCTTCATCATTATTTGTCCAATATTTTAATGCAGAATTGATCATACACGACTCTAGTCCTGAATTGTCACCATTCAAATCAGAATTTAGTCTTATTCACTTAGAATTTACGCGTATTCATTCACGCCAACGTATCCATGGATAACGTAACGGATGCAAGTAATCTATTAACTGGAATATTATAAAAGAAGGAGAGGGATGCGTGTTCTACTGCAAACACAGTAGAACAATATTACATATTATGAATGGCGGAAATGTACAATATTCAAAGTATCTGTGATGTCTTCATGTTTGTCATCCGCAGAATCAACCAGCTCCAGTTCAAACTTTGAAATCGTGACCACATCACCAATTGACATAGAATGTAAGTCAATCCGCTTTGAACCAGTGAAAGTACCGTTCTTACTATTCATATCCTGAATAAAGATTTCGTTATCCTTCACAATAATTTGTGCATGTTGCCGGCTAATACGTGGTTCACCCAAAACAATATCATTGTCACCATGCCGACCGATATTTAAACGTGTTTTATTGATAGGGTAAGTGGCAATCCAGTTGCCATTTTTGCTCACCACGATTTTTTTAGTAATACTAATATCATTTAATGTATTTTCCTGTGCTGAATGAATATCTTCCACAGGTTCACCATAGGGCATCCAGTTAAGCTCATCGACTGAAGTCTGGATATATTCTGGTGTGATTTCTTTCTGAGAGTCGACAAAGGCACATGTCAAAGCATGATCCATCAATACATTAATCAAACGTGGTCGACCACCTGTGTATTTTTCTATAAGTGGATAGGTATCCTTACGAATAGAAACCGTATGATTTTCTCCAGCCACACTTAAACGATGAATAATATATTTTTCAATATCATCAAGATCCAGAGCCTGAATATGAAAACGTAAACGAGCCCGTTGTCGGAGCTGTTCCATTTCTGGTTGATCAATAATATGGTTCAACTCAGGTTGGCCCACCAGGAACAAGCTAATTAGCCTTTCACCCTGATATTCCATTTCAAGCAACAAACGAAGTTCTTCCAGCACTTCCGGTGCCAGATTTTGCGCTTCATCAATAATAACCATGACCTGTTTATTTTTTCTGTATTGCTTGATCAGGAAATTATTAAGTTGATCAATAATTTCAACTTTACGATCATGGAATGACTTGATGCCAAACTCCCGTAGAATCATCTGCAGGAATTCAAGACCATTCAGCATGGTGTGATGAATTTTATAAGCCAGGATGGAATCATCCAACCCATTAATCATATCCTGAATAACGAGGGTCTTACCTGCACCAATTTCACCGGAGAGAATAAACAGCCGATCATTATTGCGTATCGCATATTCCAGATAAGCACGGGCCTGAGAATGCCCACTGCTCAGGTACAGATATTTTGGATCCGTGGTTAAGCGAAATGGATGTTCAGAAAGATTGAAAAAATCGTAGTACATGAAATTAGCTTCTATCTCTGTGGCAGGATCATCACCTCACCACTGTCAGGCAAAAATGTTACGTATCTATATACTTAAGTGTACCAATTAAGCCGGTAAAATTTCCAGAAACCGGTAAAAACAGAAAAATAACCAGATCATTTAAAATAAAGTATTAATAGACACCCTGGCTCACAAGAAGAAACAATAACTCATTGTTTAGAAATAAGTTTTAAGAAATAAAAGGAGATTTTTGGTTTTCCCTGCATGAAACAGGTGAGGTATTTTAAGCCAGGTCCAAGCTATCCTATGACTAATTTCATAGAACATTTTCATGAATTTTGTGTATTCAGTTAACTATAGACGCACAAAAGGTAAAGAATAATCAAAACTGATCATCTGCTGTTCACTCACAGCCGTATAGATAATTTGCAAAAAAGACAGATTTTGATCGACTGAACGAGCAAAATTATAGACTAAATGAACAGCCATCGAATCCAGTTCATTCATCAGTTTCGTCTGTTCCGGCTCATCTGCACTTTCTAACTTCCCAACCAACAGACGCAGATCGGGGTGACTGATGAATAGAAAACGCATAATGGCCAGACGAATAATTAACATCTGCACATAGGTAAAAACATCCGGCATGGTAAAAAACCATTCTCTGAAAAAACAATTGGCCAGGTAACGAGTAAAATACTGTTCAATCTTATTAACTACGACTTCAGGTAATTGGCTGCGCCATAATTCATATTGGCTTTGTATCTCTTCAATCGGGGCAGATGAAATACTATTATCAACACTAACGTCTTGCTGATAATCCTTATAAATACTTCTAGCTAGCTGACTGAGTTTTTCATCCGGAAACTGTGTCGTTTTAATTTCAAGAATTGCACGTATCACAATTAGAGCGATACTATTGACAGAACTGTCCTGGTTTAAGAATTCAGTAATACCTTTTAAATTATCCTCATGCAATGACTGCTTCAAATCATCATCCAGCGATTTCATTTCTTGCGTGACACAATCTCGGTGATAATAAGATGAAATCCGATTTGCCAGGCCAGCTAACGCATACAGTCTCGTAGACAGGGAATAGGATTCCTGTGACAACAATTTCAACATTGTATTTCTAACCGATTTAAAATGTTGCGCATAGTAATTAAATGGATTACTGGGTAGCTCTCTTTGTATAGGGTAATCTTTCGCCCTGGGAAGACATGAAACATTAAACCTGGAAAATTTAAATGGATTGTCTGTTAACAAACATAGTCGTGCCACCTCAGGACAGGAAAGTGCCCCACTTAATTCCATATCATGGTCACAACGAGAAATCACACGGGGATAAAAAGCGCAAACATCACCTAACGGCTCAACGCCGTACTTTGCATGCAAAGTGCAAAGACCTGACTGATCCAGCATGGCACACATTCCAGTTGAAGCCATTGAAATCATGGCATAGTCATGATCACCGGTGACAGGTTGTTCGTTTATGTGGATATAATTTTCAAATAGCGACTGTTCTGCTTCATCCTGGCTCATTTTATCCTTGAGCAGCTTATAGTGCGCACGATCAAGCTTTACTTCCCATTGCTGACAACAGGTATCTATACAATCAGCACCCAGACATTGAAAGTCACGAAAATACTCAGGAGTTTTATAATTTATTGACATACTAAAAAGTAATTATATTAATCTCGCTACAGGAGTACTTCAGGCTATTAGTCTGCGACTGAAAATAGTTTTTCAGAATCAGTTGACTACTGCACTTAAAGACAGATTTGAAATCTCTTGTTTTTTAAAATTAAGCAAAACCATTCCGCAGAACTTATCTTCCCGATAAAATTCCAGACGAAAGAGTTTCGCCATTTTATCTACAGAAAACCGGCTCAGAATTTCATTCTTTGAAATCAGCAGGTCCGTTTCATTACTTACACCTGATTTTTTGTATCCAATAATGTTAGCTCTATAACCGGGTATGGATTTAACCTTTATTGTTTCTCGTACTGGAATAATAGTGCCCAACTCAGCATTCACCTGTTCACCATCCACCTCTAAGGATACCGTACTTAGACTCGAGTCATAATCAAAATATTCTGGTAGCAACAAGGAAACATGGCGGTTTCCATACCTAACCTTATACGACTTTTTATCATTAACTATTGTAACCAATGGATTACTGGCTTCAAACTCGATAGGAGAATCTTTTCTTAATGGGACATATCGCAGTCTGTTTCTTGCGTCGGCCATGTCCAGATATATCTTACTATCATAGAGAGAGAGTTTAATATTGTTATCAATTTTATCCTTAATACCCTGCTTTGCAAAATTAAAATTCCGCTCGAACTTTATACCGGTTTTATTAAAAAATGCTTCTACCAATAACAAATGATAATAAACACGTTCATGGGTTAAAAATTGTTTACTCGCTTCAATTCCAAAAGCCGGCTTGTTATTTTGTACCGCAAAATAGGTTAGCGTTTTTTCCATCTCCTTATTACCTTCTCGGGTATGGGTATTTTTTACACGGTAGAGATGCTTTGTATTGTTAATTTCCTGATTAGCAGACTCTGCGGCCTCTTTAGCCAACTCCATTAGCTTTCCATATTTTTCTGAAGACAGTTTAGCCTGGTCAATAATAATACTTTGCCCCCAACGATTAGGGTTACGTAATCGGTCAATATATTTCTCGTTATAAAAGCCACTGCCATCATGTAAATTCAATATCAGATCAACCTGCTTCTCAAGAATGATCGATTTGATTTTCTGTACTGCATTATACTCAGGATCATTCTGATTTAAATGCAGGAATTTACGGTTCATATCACCGTGTACGCCACGAGAACGCTTAATAATACTTTCGAAATTCAGGTTTGGGACAACCCAGACATTACCTGTACTAATTTTATAATCTGTTACAAGTAGAGCTGCGGCATTGAAACCCCCGGGTTCATCACCCTGGATTCCTCCAACAACAAGTATAGTGGGGCCGGGACGGCCTGACTCTAGCTTGTGTAAACTAAAGTCCAGGCGATTTTCTTTTGCCTCAAGTGGCAAAAGAGATAGTGTTAAAAATATAAATAGTAATCCTGACTTAGTCATGATTCAAACCACTTTAATATGCCATGGTTCATAACGTACACCTAACTGGTTGTCCTCGGTATAGCGTATTGATATATATCCAAGTTGCACAAGTTTTTTAAATTCATCCGTATCAGCAAATTTTTTTGTGAAATTCATACTTCCTAATGCCGCATTCCCAACATCAAAATCACCAATGGCATGATAGGAATGCCCCGGTGGAGCCAGGGAGCGTGAAGCCATAGAAAGGTTCCCATTTGATTCTTTTACTTTCGCCAGAAATAAATACATCTGTTTTACAATACTTCGAATTCCTGAGGTCAGGATCAAACTATCGCCAATATCTTTTTTCAGACGAATATACATATCATGCGAGTCACCCTTAAATAGATAGTTGCCAGATCCAGCAATTTTAACTCCTGTATTTTTATCGATCATCGCAGTTATTGAGTCAACAACCTTACTGCCCATAAAGCCATAAATCTGGGCATCTTCAGAAAAAATACGCTCAAACAAATTTAGTTCAGTCGGAGTAAACTCCCCAATTTGTGAATAATTTTTTGCATACTTCAGCATTTCATCATAACTAAGGATAGAAAAATTGCCATGCCCTACCAGTTGTTGCAACCGGGCCATTCGATCTACGGCTTCAATCAGAATCTTATTATCTGTTTCGGGTAAAAAAATATCTTCGGAAAAGGCATGATCAAAATGGCTAATTTTATAGATATGATCCTTGATATCACCTTCAACAAGCTCTCCTGAAAATACATCCATGGTCTCAGAGGTCAGTAGTGGAGCATCTGTTAATGATTTAGTTGTCATTGCTTTCAACAAGGAATAGCTTACCCCCGTTACTGATAACAGGCCCATCGAGATTAAAAACTGCCTACGTTTGATCATCTACGCCATTTCTCTCCAGTAACTCGGGACGAAAATTTGTCACTCTTGCTATATATGCAATATTTTGTCCAGTTCTGTGACTATGATGAATATATAGCATGTTATTCATTTAAAACCCATATTTTTTGCCTATGAATAAAGATCCTGTGATATTTATGCATTTAGTTTCCTGCCCCTTCTTTATTTCTAGTTGTTATTGTCTGGCACAATAAGTAAAAATAATTTTAAAAATAACATTCATGAACCATACTTACATCAGAAATTAGTCGCATAAGAAATGATTGCAGCGTAACCATTAGTATTACAGGGATCTTTTTAATGGAAAGACTACTCAGCGTTTCTCGAGCCGCAAAACTTGTGGGCATTTCCCGTGGAACTATCCAGAAAATGCTTCAGGATGGCGAACTAATCAGCTTTGAAGGAAAACTGAAGCTAAGTGATTTATCCCACCACTTTCCACATATAGAGATTGAAGATAATTCACAGCTGGAGAAAATTGATGAAATTATTGAAGGCGCGTTACATCGAGCTCGTGGAATTAAATTACAAAAATTATTGAGTCCCGATCTTGGTACCCTGGCCGCTCGAGTTCATGCCCTGAGCAAAGAACTGGCAAGCAATCGAGCTCAAGCTGCTTATGAAGCAGACTTGCTACAACAGGTTGCCGAGAAGTTAAAGGATCTTGCCGCAACAGCCGGAATGGCAACTGAAGTAACGCAGCTTTCAGACTGGTTACAGCAAAATCTTGGAATGCCAATATCAGCCAGTACGACAGATACACAGTTATTAATTCGGGACACCATGTTACGACTAGTGGCCGCTCAGGTTCATCTCATGCCCAGCGGCCACGAATATCTTATTGAAGGAAATACTTCAATTCTTGAAGCTGCACTAAGTGCTGGTTATGGTATGAATTATGGTTGTAGTAATGGTGAGTGTGGGAAATGTCGCGCACGACTGATCTCTGGTGAAGTTCAATTAACACGAAACCATGAATATATTCTCTCGGAAACTGAGACAAAACAGGGATATATTCTGGCCTGTTCAAACACGGCAGTAACCGACATTGTTTTGCAAGCTCAGGAAGCGCTTGATGACGAAGACATACCTTACCAGGAGATCACGACCATTGTTAAAAATATAAAAGCCATTTCAGAAAACCTGGCCATTGTAACCCTAGCGACAGCTAAGACTCATCGTCTACGTTTTTTATCCGGGCAATCGGCCCTGGTCTCAGCTAATAATATACCTCAAACAAGCCTTCCTATTGCCAGTTGTCCCTGTGATGATCGTAATATCCAGTTTCATATATACCGTTCTCAGAAAACTGACATATCGTCCTATTTACTGGATGAACTACAGAAAGGTGAAGAAGTAAAGATTTCCGGTCCAGAGGGAAACTTCCTGCTTGATTCTGACAGTTTACGCCCCATTCTTTTTGTTGCATTTAATACCGGATTTGCACCCATTAAAGGACTGGTTGAGCATGCACTTATATTAGGGAACACAGAAAAGGCCCATCTTTATTGGCTGGCTTCTATCCCGGAACAGCATTATATGAAAAATCTTTGTCGGGCCTGGGACGATGCATTCGATGACTTCCGATTTACATCGCTTAGTTTTAATGAATCAACTAGCAAAAATATAAACCAGCAACTAGAAAGAATTCAGCAGGATTATCCAGAACTGGAGATATTTGAGATTTATATAGCCGGCAGCCAAAAAGAAGTGGACATCGCTGAAGCATTTTTCTCAGCACATGGCTTACCAGAAACTCAATATAGAAGTTACCCTATAGAAGGTAGCTGATTAATCGTCACCTAAATTGCCAGGTGATACATTAGGGAAGCTCTTATTAATTCCGTTCGCCCTGAGCTTGTCGAAGGGTGTAGTTTTTAACATACTGATTTTATTTGGTTTAGTGTTCATGGTTCGACAGGCTCACCACGAACGGTGGAATTAATTAGAGCCTTCTTAGTAATTCAAGATGACGACTAAGCAACTACAGAGAATTATTCTTCTTCGCCAATCCAGCCCTGCAAGGCATTAATAATTTTAGTGGCTTGATCACGGCTGGAAATATTAAATTTAGATTTTTGCTGGTATTCGCCATTACGCTTCTGATATCGGCGAATACTATATTTCTCCGGGCCATACTCTTCTTTTTTTCTATCCCAATCCTGAAAGCGATAAAGAATTGTGGACCAGGCACCTTTCGTCAGAACGACCTTATCTAGCTGCTTGGATACCAGCACACCATCTTCCGTATAATCTACAGTTAGTTCTTCAATATCAGTTGCCATTAATCACCTCCTCAATATTCTACGAAATAAAATTTTTCGCAATTATACTGATCATAATACCAATATACCAATTACTGATAGCAAACAGGCCAAGTCCAGGAAAATTCAGCAAAGTTCAGGGAATTTCTGGGCATATTTGCTTATCCACTCGAATGCGGCTTCCTGACTGCTTAGTTCGCGACCCTCATCCTGCAAAACCTGCTGTCGGTATTCTTCAATATGACAGACCTGCTCAACCATGCGTACACGAAAAGCCTCATTCTCACCACTAAACTCTACACCTATTTCATAGCCTTCTGCTTTCTTTTTGCACCATACAATCTGCCCATTTATCTCATAGGACTTTTTAGCAATCGTGATCCTAACCGCAATATTGTTGCCTTTTGGCAGGTAGACCTTGCTATCAAAACGAAGTCCACCATAACTAATATCATTTAAGTGTTCCAGACAACTTTTGTGTTTAAACTCACGAACAATTTCGATAGGTATCTGTGCTGGATGACGGATATACTTTCTCATCATTCACCTCCATCTTTTATTTGACGTAGAATAAAAGCGGCATAAACTACGCCAATTAGAAGATAATATGCACACTATCAGTCCCTCTACTTAAAATTGGAAAATCTGTGACAAACCGGTTTCACCTTAATAATAGACAAAAGCGAATCCTTTCGCTCTCTTTGCTACTGGCCGCCGGGTTTTATCTGTCCTATGCCATTCTGGCAGGCTATGACAACCTGCTTGCAGCCCTTTCTTCATTGGGCATAAGTGGAGTGTTGTTTTTACTTCTGTGCTCAACAGGAAATTACTTGCTGCGATTTATTCGCTGGCGATATTTTATAAAAATCCAGGGACATATGCTTCCAAACTGGTTGCATCTAAATTATTACATGGCCGGTTTTGCCCTGACCACGACACCGGCAAAGGCGGGGGAAACAATTCGTTCGCTGTATTTGAAATCACATGGTATAAATATCAGCCACAGTCTGGCCAGTTTTTTTTGTGAACGCCTACTGGATGTGATTGTCGTCACATTAATAGCGCTCCTTGTTATTCTTAATTTTGAGCAATACCAATATTATGTGTTAATTGCCAGTGCTGTTTTATTATTGATGCTGCCTTTATTAAAAAGTAAACAGCTTCTTAAGCTAGTTCACTACCTTGCAGTCAAAGCACCCTTTTTATTCTTAAAACGAATATTCCACTATGCAGGCACACTGCTGAAACAGGCTCACAACCTGTTATTACCTAAGCCACTTTATTCAGGTTTAATGATAGGATTGCTTGCCTGGAGCATACAGGGAGCAGCCTTTTATTACCTTCTGACGGTACTTGATACTTCACCTGTCTTTGCAACGGCAATGGCCATCTATGCCATTAGTTTACTGGCAGGTGCATTGTCATTTATACCTGGAGGTATTGGCGCAACGGAAGCGGTAATGTATTTACTATTAACACAGGTCGGTGTTGATTCAACACTGGCTCTGATTATCCCTCTAATCAACCGCATGTCTACTCTTTGGTATGCTGTGTTACTGGGGCTACTCTCTTCATTCTATTTAGGTTTTATTGCAGACGATAAAATCGTTGCTGAAAATATTCCTCCAACTTCAACCTGATTCTATACCCAGGAAAACCACAACGGTAATGTAATCAGACATACCAGTGTCGTTACTGTCACTGCCACTGCATATAATGCCGTATCCAGTTCATAGCGATCACAGAGGACAATACCTAAAACCATACTCGGCATAGCGGCTTCAAGTACAACGGCGGTCAGCACTTCCCCCTGTAAACTGGTAAACAGACCTAGCTGCCATACCAATAGTGGTGTCAATAATAACTGAATAATTATAACGGCAAATAAACCTGGGATCTGGTCCTTACTAATACTCCGCCATTGTAGACTCAAACCTAAGGATACCAGCATGAGTGGAATTACCGTATTCCCCAACATGTTCAACGCCTGTTCAAGATTTGTATTCAATGGAACAGAAAATACATTTAGCAGGACGCCAGCAATCGCAGCCCATAATGGAGGGATACGTAATAAACGCTTTAACAACCCTGGATCAGATTGTCCTCTTCCATAGTACTGCGCAACAAGAATGCCAACTGTAAATAATAGTGGTGTCCCTGCAAATAAATCATACTGAATTGCTATACTTCTGGACCAGTCACCAAAAGTGGCCTGCAGAACCGGCAGCCCCAGATAGGTCGCATTGGGAAACGCGGCCGCCAGCATAATGGCCCCTGTCACTTTCCCTGGCGCACCACAAACACGACAAAAAAGCCCACTAAGTACCAGCGCAAACAAAATTCCTATACTGGCCAGCACACTGATCTGGATAGAATCTATCCCAAGTGGGGCCTGCCATAACACAACCAATACTAATGCGGGTAAAAAAAGATAATAGACTGACTCGGTAATGCCACGCCTGACTTGCTCAGGACTTAGACTGCCCGGTTTGACTAGATTCCAAACAACCCCACAACCTATCAAGGCAATCATTTGTAAGATTGTTTCAAACATTGACACCGTTCCCAGTAATACAAAAGGCCTATCATACCAAACTTGGTAGTGTGATATAGTTACTTTATTATTTCAGTCCTGCATTAAATAATGGCCTATGCGTATTCTTCACACCATGCTCCGTGTTACTGAGCTTCAACGCTCAATTGATTTTTATACTCAAGTTTTAGGTATGAAGCTATTGCGCCAGAAAGATTATCCTGATGGTAAATTTACTCTGGCCTTCCTGGGTTATGATGATGAATCCAGTTCCACAGTCATTGAGCTTACTCATAACTGGGACACTTCTTCATATGACATGGGTAATGCCTTTGGCCATATTGCAATTGAAGTCGATGATGTCTATTCAGCCTGTGATGCAATCCGAAAATGCGGTGGAAAAATTATCCGTGATGCAGGTCCTATGAATGCTGGAACAACGATTATTGCATTCGTTGAAGATCCTGATAGCTACCAGATTGAGCTAATTGGAAAGAAATAGCTCGGAAGAACTCGTTCATAACAAGTAAGTTACAAACAGGTTCAAGCTACACTGTATTGATTTTACGTTAACACACCTATGCATTCGAAAGACAAACATTCTGATACTCACTGTATCCCATCTCATCCGGCACTTGGACGGCTCGGAGCTATCCTTGCAGATACGGCTGATATTATTCTGGTAACCGATACCCAGGCCATTATCGAGTATGTAAATCCAGCCTGTGAATATATTTCAGGGCACCCCCCTGCTGAAGCATTGGGAAAAAACCTCGTTGAGTTTTTAAAAAGTAGTTATGACAAAGAATTCTTTGTCAACATGCAGACCTGTCTGCTTGAAGGCAAGGTATATCATAACAAGATCTCAAGTACTTCCAGGGATGGTGCGTTATATCAGGCTGATATTACTGTTATCCCTCTCATTGATCAGCGTAATGAAGTCTCACATTTTGTGGCCATGATAAAAAACGTAGCCGAGCATATTCAGGATGAGTTGGAAATACAGTATGCGGTGAATCATGACGTGCTCACCAACCTGCCAAACCGAACCTTATTCCTGGATCGACTGGAACAGGCTATCTCAAAAGCACATTACCACCAACGTCTGGTGGCGGTTATCTATATAGATATTGATCTATTCCGTAATGTGAATGACAGTCTTGGACAACAGATTGGTGACAACCTGTTAAAACAACTTGCTCAACGCTTCACGACAAGTATCCGTGAAGGGGACACAATCTCCCGTATTGGTGGAGATGTATTTGCGATCTTACTGGATGACTTTGATTCCGATAATAGCCTGTCAGCCATTGCGCAAAAAGTACTAAGCAGCCTGTCTGTACCTTTTAATATTAATGATCACGAAATCCATATTACAGCCAGTATTGGTATCAGTATTTACCCCAATGATAGTGACGATGCCGAGACCCTGCTTCATAATGCCGATATTGCACTATACCGTGCCAAGGAATCTGGGAAAAATAACTTTCAGTTTTTCTCCGAGTCCATGACAGCCCGTGTTTTCGAGCGTATTTCTCTTGAAAACAGCCTTCGCCATGCCCTCGAACGCAATGAGTTCCGACTCTATTATCAGCCACAATTTGATGCCCGCACGGGTCAAATATTCGGAGTTGAAGCCTTACTACGCTGGCAACACCCTGAGCTGGGTACGATCACACCGGCACACTTTATTCCCTTGCTGGAAGAAACCGGATTGATTGAACCAGTTGGTATCTGGATTTTTGAAACCGCCTGTCAGCAGTCACGCCAATGGCATGCCGCCGGGCTTGAACATCTGCATATGTCGGTTAACCTGTCTAGCAGACAGTTTAATAACGCTTCTTTTATATCTTCATTACAAACGATCATTAAAGATACTGAAGTTAACCCAGAATTTCTTGAGCTTGAACTTACCGAAAGTATGCTAATGCGAAATGCCAGCAGTACGATTAATGCTCTTAAAGGTTTAACCGACCTGGGCGTACGTTTTGCCATTGATGATTTCGGTACTGGCTACTCATCACTGAATTATTTACGTCGCTTCCCAATTGACACTATTAAAATTGATCGATCATTTATTCGCGATATCACAACTGACTCTGATGATCGTGCGATCTGTTCAGCAATTATAGGTATGGCACAGAGTCTGTCATTAAATGTGATTGCGGAAGGGGTAGAAACGGATGAGCAACTCAATCTACTCAAAGCGCGAGACTGTCACTACATACAGGGAAATATCTTTAGCCAGGCACTCACTGCTGAAAAAATCACTCAGTTATTACATACTCAACACTAACGTCAATTAAACAGCCGATTTATTCTTCCTGCTTGTACTCGCTGTACTTTTTACTACTACCACGAACTTTATCTACAGGATAACGTTCATGATTATTTTTAATTTTCTCTTCAACTACCTGTAACAGATCGACATCAAGCTCCGTTGCCAGTCGTAGTAAATAAATCATCACATCAGCCATCTCAAAAGCCACCAGCTGTTTTTTATCTGCGGCCAGTGACTGGCTCTGTTCTTCTGTTAACCACTGAAAATGTTCCGCAAGCTCCGCAGCCTCGACCATCAGGGCCATACTCAGATTTTTAGGGGCATGAAATTGTTCCCAGTCTCGCTCATGAGCAAACTGTTTGAGTTCGGTTTGAAGTTCAGAAAGTGTTTCCCAGGACATGGGGAAGATATTAGAGGTTCGAACGATATAATACAACTCGTTCGATAAAACACAAACAGAATACCGGCTTCACTGGTACTCTATTTATTATTGTTTATTATTCAGCGGTTACTGCTGTAACAGTGACTTTGCTGCCTGCTGCAGGTTACGACTTAATTCAAGGCAATTCCAGGCTTCCATGGATACCACATGACGTTTGCCATCCAGGTATTCGATCATGATCGACTCAGGTCTTTCATGATGGAAAGCCATCAATTTCACTTTCATCAGTTTGCCAGTACGATTAACGTACCAGGCACCTACCAGTGGCTCTTGTTTCATAAACATCTTCAATTCCCCTGCGCACCACTACAACTCTATTTTTAGGTTTTATATGGGTGCCTTGTATAATAAATTTTAGCAGAAACCCCCATCCAATGTACTTACCTAATTGTATATAGAAGTCCGTTAAAAACACTAAGGTATTTTTAATATTCTCTTTTTAATACAACAGCTTACAATAAGACACGAATGACAGTTTCTGCAGATAAGTTTTATTATTTTTAAGAGCTTACTCGTCTGTCACACAACCTTCTGAAGCGTTCTTAACGTTCTTGATGTATTTATACAACGTGCCACGTGTGGCCTTATAGGCTGGCATTTCCCATTCCTGCTTACGTTTGGCCATTTCATCATCACTGACATCCACATCCAGAATACGCTTATTAGCATCAATGCGAATCACATCACCGTTTCGAATCAGACCAATAGGACCACCTTCCTGTGCTTCAGGCACCACATGACCAATGATGAAGCCATGAGAACCACCTGAGAAGCGGCCATCTGTAATCAATGCCACATCCTGTCCCAATCCCGCTCCCATAATGGCCGAAGTGGGAGTCAACATTTCTGGCATACCCGGGCCACCTTTAGGGCCTTCGTAGCGAATAACCACGACGTCACCCTTCTGGATTTCTCCCTGTTCCAGGCCAGCCAACATGGCTTCTTCACGATCATATACCCGCGCAGGTCCCGTGAAAGTGAGTCCTTCCTTACCTGTAATTTTTGCCACTGAGCCACCCGGTGCCAGATTTCCTTTTAAAATCTGGATATGGCCTGTTTCTTTGATGGGTTTGTCCAACGGCATAAATACATCCTGTCCTTCCTTTAAACCGGGTAATTCAGCCAGATTTTCGGCCAATGTTTTACCCGTTACCGTCAGGCAATCACCGTTGATTAGACCCTGTTCTAGCAGGTATTTCATTACCGCGGGTGTTCCTCCCACATTATGAAGATCCTCCATGACATAGCGTCCGCTAGGCTTGAGATCGGCTAAAAACGGTATCCGGTCACTCACGGCCTGAACATCATCAATCGTCAGAGATACATCCACCGCTCGTGCCATGGCGATCAAGTGCAACACAGCATTGGTGGAACCACCCAGAGCAATCACCATCACCAGCGCATTTTCAAACGCATCACGGGTCATGATGTCCCGTGGTTTGATATCATTTTCCAGCAAATAACGAATTGCTTTACCGGCTTTTAAACACTCTTCACGTTTACCAGGATCGACCGCTGGAATAGATGAGCTGTAAGGCAAACTCATGCCCAATGCTTCAATCGCAGAGGCCATCGTATTAGCCGTGTACATACCGCCACAGGCACCTGGTCCTGGGCAGGAGTTTTCCACAATCTCTTCACGTTCTTCTTCACTGATCTTGTTAGCAATAAATTGCCCATAGCTCTGGAATGCAGAGACTACATCCAGAGGCTGATCTTTCCAGCTACCGGGTTTAATGGTGCCACCGTAAATCATAAGTGACGGACGATTCACGCGTCCCATCGCAATCATGACTCCAGGCATATTTTTGTCACAGCCAGGAATGGAAATATTCGCGTCATACCATTGTGCACACATCACGGTTTCGACAGAGTCAGCAATAATATCGCGGGATTGCAGGGAATAGCTCATGCCGTCCGTGCCCATGGAAATACCATCTGAAACACCGATAGTGTTAAAACGCATGCTCACCAGGTTCGCGGCTTCTACGCCTTCTTTAACCATCGCGGCCAGATCGTTCAAATGCATATTGCAGGTATTACCTTCCCACCAGACACTGGAAATGCCCACCTCAGCCTTATCCATATCTTCCCGACTCATGCCTGTCCCATACAACATGGCCTGAGATGCCCCCTGAGATTTGGGCTGAGTGATTCTTGAACTAAATTTATTAATTTTGCCTGACATTGAGACTCTCCAATGAGATCGAAAACTTCGGTCGTAGACTAAATACAAGGGGTAACAGGGGCGTCTATTTCCCTGGTTCCCGACAAATTGGGTAGTATAAAACAAACTGACCAGTATTCGAGACTAAATTACTAAATTCATTGCAATAATGGTTCATGATCTCCGGCAGAAAAATAGATATTCAGGTTAACTTTTCCCCCAAACATCCGATAAGACATCAAGGCACTACACCTTTGTATACGTCCCTATAAAAACTGGGACAAAATAAGGATGAAATCCCCGATTAACGGCTGCTATATTTTATTCAATCTGCTATAACAAAAAGTTAGCATTGAAAGTTTATAATTTAAATTAACTTGAGTGGAAGAGACTATACGACACATGGAACTCAGGAAATGGTCTTTACAGAAATGGCTTATTGGTCTGACCCTGATCGGCAGCCTGTCTACTCAAATCCAGGCAGCCATTCCTACCGGCTATGAAAAACAACGCCACCTGTTCCAACAGGCTGAGCTTGCCATAAAAAAAGGCCAGCTAACCTATTATAAAAAACTGAAATCCCGGTTAACTGATTACCCGCTATTACCCTATCTCGAATATAAATACCTGAAGCGCCGACTCAGTCAGCAGCCTGCCGAAAGTATTCAAAAATTTGTAACCCAGTATGGTGATACCCCACTGGCGACAAAGCTGTTACTTCGCTGGTTAAAAACACGGGCACGTAAAGAAGACTGGCAGGGCCTGGTGGATAATTATTTCACCAATAACAGCCGTAAACTACAATGTCAGTATGCCCTTGCCCTGTACAAAACTGGTCAAACCGATAGTGCCCATGTGGTCACCGAAAACCTCTGGCTGACCAAACGTTCACTCCCCAAAAGTTGTGACAAGCCAATTGATCTCTGGCGTAAAGCTGGCCAACTCAGTAATGATTTACTCTGGCAGCGGATCAAGCTCGCCATGCAGGGCGGGAATGTCCCTCTGACCCGTTATCTTGGAAAAATGTTACCCGAAAAAGAACGTTTCTGGATCGGCATCTGGGAAAAAGTCCGTCGTCATCCAGATTATCTCATGGATGTGAGTGAGCATTTTGCCGAACAAAATCGTGAAATCATGCGCTGGGTCGCGGTGTATGGCTTACGGCGGCTGGCCTCAAAAGATCCCATTCTTGCGGCAGAATATCGGGAGCAACTACAGCAACAGTTCCCCTTTACCCGTTCAGAACAGGCCCAAATTGAACGTCGCCTGGTACTCAACCTGGTTCAGAAAAATTCGGACGAAGCACGAGACTGGCTACAGAAGCTGAAATTCTCACGCATGGATGAAAATGTCATTAGCGCCTATACCCTGACCGCCATCCGCGATCAGGACTGGGACACGGCAATGGAGTGGCTAAACCGACTCCCGCCGGAACAATTACATTCCGAACAATGGCGTTACTGGCGCGGTCGTATTCTTGAGTCGCAGGGACGCCTGGAAGAATCACGCAGCATCTATCTGCTGAACGCCAATAACCGAGGCTATTACAGCTTCCTCGCGGCGGATCGTATTGGCAATGACTACCGTTTTGACCATCGCCCGCTGGAATTCAGCAAATCTGAATTAAGCAGCCTGAAAACTAATCCCGGTGTTCTGCGTGCTGGTGAATTGTATGCCTTAAAACGCGAAGCCGATGCCCGGCGCGAATGGAACCACACGATTGCCCGTATGGACAAGGCTCAGTTATTGAAAGCCGCCAAACTGGCTGAACAATGGGGCTGGCATGATCGCACGATCTCAACCCTGGCCCGAGCAGAGTACTGGGACGATTTGGAAATGCGCTTCCCCCTGGCCTATCAAAAACAGATCCTCGCTCAAGCCAAAAAACAGGAAATTAATCCAGCCTGGGCTTTTGCCGTTATTCGCCAGGAAAGTGCATTTACCAGTGATGCTCGCTCCCATGCCGGAGCCCTGGGTCTGATGCAACTCATGCCCCGTACCGCCAAACGTATGGCCCAATCGCTGCGTATCCCGATTCGTGGACGCCACACTATCCTGAACTCAAATACCAATATCAAACTGGGTGTTAAATATTTACGTAAGGTGAATGATGTTTATGACGGCCATCCCGTATTGGCCACTGCCGCCTATAACGCTGGAGGCCGAAATGTAAAACGCTGGCTACCAGAACAAACTACTCTGCCCGCCGATATCTGGATTGAACTGGTTCCTTTTAATGAAACCCGCAAGTACATGAAGCGAGTTCTGACGTATACCGCTATTTATGAACAACGCCTCGGCATGTCACCAACACCTTTGCTGGATCGGATGTCTTTTATTCCTGCTACCTCCACACCGGCGAAAATCTCTGTTTCCCCCGCGCTTCAGCCTGAAAAAAAAGCCCGCCCTTCCTGATACTTATTTCCCCCCCACAACTCTAATAAAATATGTGAAAACACTCACATAATTCACTTTTGAATCAAGCCCCGTCACACACAGCCGATATGCTTAATAACGTGTACAAAAATATATAGGACGTTAAGAAATGAATTTGATCCTCGCATTTGTTGTCATCGGCAGTTTTGCTACTTTTTATGCCGGCTATTATTTCGGTAACCAAATGGGCCGTACTGAATCTATCCGTAACCACCTTGCTGAGGCACGAAAACAGCAAAGTGACTAAAAAACGCGAGAGCACAGTCCCCAACAACTCGCTTTAGGCTATACCAATCAACAAGTTATACCTTTCTCTTGATATTCTACATTAAGTGCTCTATAAATAATGTAGTGTTTGGGAGGAAAAAATATGAACAACAGCAATGTTTTGCCACTTTATGAGGTCAAAGAATTAAGTTTGGAAGAAGTGATCCTGGGTCTGGCCACCGAACAGGAAAAATTTCAGACAGAATATCAGGAAGCCTCTGCCCGTTTTTTACAGATGTATGCGGCCTAAAAATTTAGAATACGGGATAATTAAAACTCGTGAAAATTAAACCTGAGAACTAGAAATGGTGAGTAAGTCATCTGGGGTCAGCACTGTTCAAACTGCTGACCCCAGTAAAAATACCAGGTACTATCTAATTATTATTTTTGTAAAAGCTTTTATATAATTCTATTTTTATTATTTTCGATCTCGAGTCAGTAACTCAATAATCTGATCCTCATCCTGTATCCGTTCAGCTAGAATTTCACCTAACTGAGACAAATCTGAATCCAGGTTTGCCAGATTATTGCAGTGATCACCACAGTCGTATTTCTCATTGAAATCCAGAATAAACTGGGTTGCTCGGGCAATTTTGGGGTAGACAGAGTCAGCAAGTTCCATGACTGTCGCACGCCTTTCCTTGCCTGACTCAATGTAACTGTACAACTGGAAATGTGCACTGGCGGTATAATCTACCAGTGATTCACAAAACTCCTGAAGTAAACTCTGTAAATCTTCATCAACCTTAAAAGGACGCATAGATGCCAACTGATTAAGTGTCGACAACGTCTCCGTACGAGTTTCCAATAAAGTGTGCAGTTTACTGTGTGAATCTGAACGGCGTTCCATTACAGCTTCCGCTTGCATAATTCCCCCTATGTTTTTTTTTGCAAGTAACTCAAATATGCCCTGAGTTGCTACCTAACTCAAGCCATTTTTAAGATTTTTATTGTTTAATCAAAATCATACATGCACCCAGAGAGGTAACTGCCCACTCGCAAGCCCCAGTGCTCGATCAAATTTCCTGTATTCCGGCTCAAATTCAGCAACCTGATGCCAGAAACGCGGGGAATGATCCATTTGTCGGGTATGGCATAACTCATGAACAAACAGATAACGCACTAACTCTGGTGATAGAAAAAGCAAGTTACGATTCAGGTTGATATCCTTACTGGAAGAACAACTTCCCCAACGTGTCTTTTGTGCGCGAATACAGGCTTTGTTATACATGAACCCCGTATCAGTACTGACTTTTTCTAACCAGGGTAACAACCTCTGTTTTGCATACTGGCTTAACCATTTCTGTAATCGCAGACTAATCGCCTTTTCTTCATCATCGCAGCTCAAGGGTATCGTCACATGCAAACTTAATTGATCAGGCCTGACTTCAAGCCTGATGCGCTGGCGATCCTGCTTTACATATTCAACCTGCCAGACTTCACTGAGCGCCTGTAAATTGATGGCATCTGGTGTAAGTGAATATTGTTCTGGTGAGCGAGCCCAGATTGCCTGTTGCTTTTCCTGTGTACGAGTAATCCATTCTCGGCGTTGATATAAAATCTCCGGGATTCGAGCCTGATCAAATCCTGTTGGTATGACCACTTCGAGTCGACCAAGTGGGTTCAGGCGAAGATAGACTCGTTGACTACGTCGACTAATACGAACATGGTATTCAGGCGCTTTGAATTCTTTGGCGAAGGTACTCATAACGAGAATATTACCGAATAATCAGCCTCATTGCTGAATGTTATTAGATTGGAACCTGTTGTGTATTCCCGGATCACTCCAGTGGGTATAGACAGCAAGCAATATTTTTTTCGTTAATAGCGTATAATATGCGCCTTGTTATCAGATGACATCCTTTCGTATTACCTGAGTATTGAACACCATGCCAAGCACACCCGAACTTCTACTTCCGGCCGGAACACTGAAAAACATGCGTTATGCATTTGCCTATGGGGCCGACGCTGTCTATGCCGGACAACCACGTTACAGCCTGCGTGTGCGCAATAATGATTTTGATCTCAACAACCTCGATACTGGAATAAAGGAAGCTCACCAGGCGGGTAAAAAGTTTTTTGTTACCAGTAACCTCATGCCGCATAACAGTAAGTTAAAAACCTTTATGGCCGATCTGGAGCCAGTTATCGCCATGAAGCCTGACGCCCTGATTATGGCCGATCCTGGTTTAATCATGATGGTACGTGAACGCTGGCCAGAAGTTCCCGTGCATCTTTCCGTACAGGCCAATACGGTAAACTATGCCGCGGTACAGTTCTGGAAAAAACTGGGCCTGGAACGCATTATTCTCTCACGTGAACTGTCGCTCGATGAGATTGAAGAAATCCGTCAACAATGCCCGGACATTGAGCTGGAAGTTTTTGTTCATGGTGCCCTGTGTATTGCCTATTCCGGCCGTTGTCTGTTATCCGGTTATTTCAATCATCGTGATCCCAACCAGGGCACCTGCACCAACTCCTGTCGCTGGGAATACAATGTGCATAGTTCTGATGAAAATGACGATGGTGCCATGCAAAAAATTGAGTTCGATGGTATGAAAGCGATGCAGGAATCTGAAGCGTTTCCTGAACCGATTAAAGAACAACATCCACTGGCCAGGCACACTTACTTGATTGAAGAGAAAAATCGACCGAATGAGTTTATGCCCATTTCAGAAGATGAGCATGGTACCTACATTATGAACTCACGGGATCTGCGCGCCATTCGTCATATCGAACGACTGACAAAAATTGGAATTGACTCTTTTAAAATCGAAGGCAGGACCAAATCTCATTATTATGTTGCACGCACAGCCCAGATTTACCGTCGCGCTATTGATGATGTTCTGGCTGGCAAAGAATTTGATCTGCATTTACTGGAAGAGCTGGATGGACTGGCTAATCGTGGTTATACCGAAGGCTTTTACCAACGTCATGCGGAACATGAATATCAGAATTACCTGACGGGTTACTCTATTAGCAAGGCGCAGCAATTTGTTGGGGAAGTCAGTGCTTATGATACTGACAAGGGTGTTGCCGATATTACTGTTAAAAATAAATTTGCCGTCGGGGACAAAATCGAAGTGATTTCACCTTCCGGTAATCAAACGATTGTACTCTCTGAAATTGAAGACCAGCACGGTAAAACGATGCAGGAAGTGCCCGGTGGCGGCTATCACGTTAAAATTCCATTGCCCTCAGGCCAGTATGACAACGCCCTGCTCGCACGTTTTCTGTAAAATTATACGAAACCGGGTATACCGGTTCGAAAAACCACAGGACAAACCTGAATATTTTTACCCAGATGCCGATATCTGTGAAACACAATAACAAGAACAACCAATAATAATGACTGCTTTCTTTACTCATGATGATTTGTACCTCTGCATCGATCAGGGAGGACAATCCAGCCGCGCGATCGTATTTGACCACCAGGGTCAGGTCGTTGCAAAAGCTCACCAGCCTCTTACCGCACACCGCCCCGGCCCTGACAAGGTTGAATATGAACCACTAGGTTTGCTGGACTCGATTACACAATCTATAGACGACGTATTACAGCAACTTGGCAGCCGTGCGAATAATATCAAAGCGGCGGGACTGGCTACACAACGTTCTAATGTTGCCTGCTGGGATACTGAAACCGGCCATGCTCTTGGCCCTGTACTTAGCTGGCAAGACCGTCGCATGCATGAGTGGCTACAGTCACTTCAGCAACATGCAGAATCTGTGCATAAAAAGACCGGCCTGTTTATGTCTGCCCATTGTGGAGCCAGTAAACTTCGCTGGTACCTCGATCATATTCCTAGGATAGATAAGATACAGCAGGAAAACCATCTGGCGATGGGTCCGATGGCCAGTTTCATCATTTACAACCTGCTGGAAGAACGACCTCTGTTAACCGATCCAGTGAATGCCTCACGGACTCAATTACTGAATATTAAAAATAGCCAGTGGGATAGTGATCTCATAGAACTATTTGGCCTGCCGGCCAGCTCACTGCCACAGTGTGTCCCCAATCTGTTTGACTATGGTCGGATGCATATTGCCGAAAAACATATTCCGCTTCGTTTGCTAACCGGTGATCAATCCGCCGCCATGTATGCCTATGGTCGAGTGCAACCGGATACCGCCTATATCAACATCGGCACCGGTGCTTTTGTTTCTCGACCACTTGGGCCAGTACGTGTTCTGAGTCCTCACCTGTTAACCAGCATTATTCTGCAAAAAAACAAACAGCGTGAATATGTGCTTGAAGGCACCGTTAATGGTGGTGCTTCTGCGATTAAATGGTTCGCCCATGAGACGGGGGTTAAAGATATATTTGATTCTTTGCCTGCCTGGCTGAATGAGGCAAAAGAGGTGCCTTTATTTCTTAACGGTATTTCTGGTTTAGGCTCACCATACTGGATAGCTGATTTCCCTTGCCGATTTATTGGTGAAGGTACACTACAGGAACAGGCCGTTGCTGTTGTAGAAAGTATTGTATTTTTACTTAATGAAAACCTGGAAGCCATGCGACATCTGTCTTCCCCACCAGAACAAATTCAGATCACGGGTGGAATATCTCAAATAGACGGTATCTGCCAGCGACTGGCAGATATCTCACAACTTCCTGTATATCGTCCGGCTGACTGTGAAGCCACCGCAAGAGGCAGTGCCTTCCTCCTGGCAGGCTGCCCTGAATACTGGCCGGAAGCTGAAGCCGGAACCTGGTTTGAACCCCAATCAAATATGGCACTTAATAAACGTTATGTGGAATGGCGAAAAGAAATGAAGACAGCTGTTTCAACAAAATAATACTCATCATTCGTTTATACATCATCCCAGCATTATTTCTTCCGTCTTAACTAAAATAGTTTTCTTTGGTAAAAATGGACTTAACCTAACCATCACCTGTTGCGCAGTTGCCCGATACCCCGTTAACTTTCCTCCATAGAGTGTTAACAATCCTGGCAGACTCATGTGCAACACTGTATCTCGAGGTCGATGAAAGTAACTATGTTCAGATTTTGGTAATACACGCAAGCCAGCAAAACTATCCATCACATTAAAATCGTTATCAGGGAAATAGTGTTGATACACGCTTTGTAAATATTCAATCTCACCAGCAGTTGCCTGAACCTGATCTGGGCTTCCGGTAAAATGCGTTTCTGTTGTACCGATCATAGTTTTATCTTTCCAGGGCATCACGAAAACAGCACGTTTATCCTGTGGTGCTTCCAGATAATACACACCATCCAGAGCAGGCGTATCAATGATAATATGTGTCCCCTGCACCAGCTCCATATCAAGTAACGATGGAGCAGGGGTAATTCTTTTCAGTACGTCATTCACCCAGGGACCACTGGCATTAACAATAGCACGAGTACTTAGTTGCGTAGTTTCATTATTAGTTTGATACTGAAGTTGATACTGATTACTCACATACTCAGCAGAAATAAACTCAGAAGGAAAAATTAATTCTGCACTTAAATCTACAGCCGATTGCATCACCGCCTGCGTTAAATCCACATCATCCGTTTGTGCATCCCAGTATTGAAATACACTCGTTAAATTATCCTGTCGTAAGCCTTCAGCAATCATAGTTTCCGCTTTTCTGGATGACAGTTTTTTAAATCTTGCGAGTCGCTCAAATCCTGCCAGGAGTGCATACAGGCTCAGGCCGAGTCGTATTTGCCAGGCTTTACGTTGGGCATGTTTATAGATGGGAATATAAAATGGAACAGGCCTGACTAAATGCGGAGCTATATTCAAAAGAATTTTGCGTTCCTTTAGTGCCTTTCTAACTAAAGCAAACTGACCACTCTCCAGGTATCGCAGTCCCCCATGAATAAGTTTACTGGAACGACTGGAGGTCTCTAAACCAACCCCCTTCTTTTCCAGTAAGGCAACGTTATAACCCGCAGCCGCTGCAGCCTGTGCAACGCCGGCTCCCTGAATGCCACCGCCAATGATAACAATGTCATACATAGCATTACTCATGCCGGTTTAAGCCCTTAGCCATCTCGACAACAGCAAAAGTTTCAACCAGTTCGACTCCGCGCTTTAAAACATGAATCGCACGCTCGGGATCAACACACTCGTAAACCGCTAATCGGGTGTTATTAAATGCCAGGTCTCCGTCTTCAGGTAAGGAGTCAATATCACAGAAAACATATTCTGGTTTTAATTTTTTTAACATCTCCTTGTTTAACCTGTTCAGGGTAATGTCCTTCCACTGATCCATTACCACGCCAATACTAAAGCGACTATTGATTCGAATATACTCTAATGCAGGGAGTGAATAGGAAATTAATACACACTGTTCCTGTACAGGCTTGAGCATATGTCGAATACACTCGATCATGACCTCTTCGCCAAAATTGGTCAGGCTAATCCGCTTGAGTTCTATAAAAAATGTAATTTCTGGGTAACGGCTTATTAGTTCAACCAGCTGCTCTAATGATGCGACGGGTGCTGTTGTCTGTATTTGGCTGTCAGGACTATAAAGTCTGAAACCTTTTACCTGCTTCCATTCATAGTCATGCATCGCACCGTCATGATGACATAACCGTTTTAAATCCCGATCATGGAATAACACCGGAATACTGTTCCTGGTTAACTGGATATCTACCTCGATAAAAACGGCTCCAGCCTGTGCGGCCGCTTCAATGCCAGCCAGAGAATTTTCCGGGTAAGCCTGAGGATATCCTCGGTGGGCAACCAGTTTTTTAAAATATGGATTTACCATGCTGAATACGATTTTTATATTGGAATAGGGTACTTTTATTAACGGCCCGGTTTTATGTTTCCTTACCTGAATCTGTTATGATCGCTTTTTTACTGTAGTCTGAAACCTGGCCTGGAACCGATGTCCTTACTAAATCTTAGCATTCCACAGCTTGTTGCTGTTGCGGCCCTGCCCATGCTGTTCGCCATTATCGTGCATGAGGTTGCCCATGGCTGGGTGGCAAAACAACTAGGGGATCCGACTGCGGCCATGCTGGGGCGGCTGACTCTCAACCCGCTTAAACACATTGATCCCGTTGGTACCATCCTGGTTCCAGTTATTATGATAGCGACATTGGGTATTGCCTTTGGCTGGGCTAAACCTGTCCCCATTGATTGGCGCAATCTGCGTAATCCAAAAAAAGATATGGTTCTGGTTGCCGCGGCCGGACCGGCCTCTAATTTATTAATGGCCATTGCCTGGGCCATCATTGCCAAGATTGCCAGCATTATGCCCGCTGAACTAAGTTATATTGCGGTACCTTTAACCTATATGGGAACCATCGGCATCCTGCTAAATACCCTGCTTATGGTTTTTAACCTGATCCCTCTCCCTCCGCTTGATGGGGGACGTGTAGCTGTCGGACTATTACCTGCAAACTTATCTTATCCCCTGAGTCGAGTAGAACCTTATGGGATTTTCATTGTGTTATTTTTATTTATGACCGGGATGCTTGAAAAAGTAATCTGGCCCACGATTATGCTGGTGTCCGGGCTTATTCGTGCACTTGTTGGCCTGTAGTTCTATAACGCTAAGCCGGTAGTTAAACCTTCACAGGTTTAAGCGCCGTAACGCGACAAGTTTATTATTCTCATCAAATTCCAGTTCAAACTCGCCATGCACTCCCTTATGACTTAAATAAGGTCGCAGGCTTGATGCCGGAAAACGTACCCGTCGACCATCAATACTCCGAACCTGCACAAACTGCGCATGGCCACTGTAATAGTGACGATAGGTCTCAGCAGAAATATTCAGTGAAAATCGAACCCGACTCATAACTATATTAGTAATTACTGATCTAAAATTCCCCTGCCTCCTGTAAGGAAGACGCTGGTTAAAGATCTGTGTAGAATAAGCACCATCTAGGTGCAGCATATTATGCACACCTTGTGTGACTCGAACTCCACCCCACTACTTTGTTTCGGGGTTCAGGATAATTAAAACATACTATGACTATAAGAGTAATAACGATATGAAATTTACATTTCCGACTGCAAAATATTTTCTCAAATCCCTGATTATTGCCTTCATTCTAGGCTGCATTGCTTATCCACTAGCACCGGTATTACAAATTGAAAATCTCAATATTTCCCAGGGCTTTGCCTATGGTGTACTTTCTGGTGCCATCGTTGGCGCAATGCTGGCGGCAACCCATGTCATGCTGGCGTCTTCTGCCAAAGTTGAATCCATCTTTATTGGCAACCTGGCGTTCAAAGCCTCATCCGGTGCCGTGCGTGAACTGTTCGAACAATATGGTGATGTCCATGCGGTACGCCTGATGACCGACCGGGTCACCCGCAAACCACGCGGCTTTGGTTTTGTTGAGATGCGTCGCAAAGATGCCCTGAGTGCTGTCAATGCCCTGAATGGTCAGGAGTTCCAGGGTCGTGAGCTGAAAGTGAATATTGCTAATGAACGTAAGCCACGTGAAGAAGAAGCTGAACAGACCAGTTAAGCTTCAGCTCATAATGAAAAAGGGGGGGCCTGATTTATCAGGCCCCCCCTTTTTTATGTCCTGTACTCAATACAGAAGAAGTACTAACCATTCACTTCCAGTAATTCCACATCAAATACCAGCGTCGCATCAGGTGGAATAACGCCACCGGCACCAGCAGCGCCATAACCCATTTCAGCAGGAATAACCAAAGTCCGTTGACCACCGACTCGCATTCCAGCAAAACCCTGATCCCAACCCTGGATAACCATACCCGCTCCCAGTACAAAGGAGAAAGGATCATTACGATCCAGAGAGCTATCAAATTTTGTGCCTTTATTAGCTTCAGCGCCTTCATCATATAACCAGCCTGAATAATGAACCCGGATCGATTTACCGGACACGGCCTCATCACCCTCACCCGCCTGATGATCAATGATCTGTAATTCTGTTACATCTGACATGAGATGTTCTCCCCATTAGTTAAAAAATGAAAACATTATAACGAGATTGTCCCAGAATTACCCCACGGAATACTCCTGAAAGCCCTGGTTTTATTTGGCCTTTAAAGCCTGGATTCGTTCTTCTAAAGGAGGATGTGTTAACAACAGCCGCCCCAGAATTCGCTTGACGGTTCCGCCAGAAATACCAAATGCTGCCAATTGATCCGGTAAAGGTGCCTGCCCACTTAACTGGTGCAAACGTTGTAAAGCCGCGACCATGTTCCCTCTTCCAGCCAGTTTAGCTCCACCTTCATCAGCACGAAACTCACGCTGACGGCTGAACCACATGGTAATCATGCTGGCGAGAATTCCCAGAGTTAATTCAGCCACAATAGTGGTGACCCAGAAACCAATACCATGACCACGTTCATTCTTAAGAATGACTCGATCAACCAGGTATCCAATAACTCGCGAAAGGAAAATTACAAAGGTATTCACTACACCCTGAATAAGTGCCAGGGTAATCATGTCACCATTGGCCACATGGCTAACCTCATGCCCAAGTACCGCTTCAGTTTCTTCCTGGCGCATGCTTTGTAGCAGGCCCGTACTCACGGCAACAAGTGCATTATTACGACTGGCTCCCGTAGCAAACGCATTCACATCACTGGACTGATAAATGGCCACTTCAGGCATACCAATACCAGCCATTTCAGCCTGACGTTTCACTGTACTCACTAACCAGCGTTCCTGCGCGGTACGAGGTTCCGTAATAACCTGAGCACCCGTAAAACGTTTGGCTGTCCATTTGGATATCAGCAGTGAAATCAAGGCACCGCCAAATCCAAAGACAGCGGAAAAAATTAACAGGCTGTTAAAGTTCAGGCCAGATCCCTGCTCATCCAGAATACGATCCACTCCGAGAATGCGCAGGGTAATACTTAAAACCAGAATCACCGCCAGATTGGTAGCAATAAAAAGTACAACGCGTTTCATGTCTTACTCTTCTCTAGTTAATTTCCAGTACATTTATAATTAAAACTATAGCGGGCACACGCCCAGATTTTCTTCCAGGAAGCGGTGATAATTCTCAGCACTAATAAGCTGAGTTCCATCACAGTTGAACTGGATGCGAATAATACTTTGCACCATACAGACGGTAATGTTTCGGATGTAGTACTCCGGCATATCCCGCATGCTCTTTAATGTCGACAGTACGGTTCTGACCTCATCCATTTCAATCGGTTCCCAGTTTTCATTACGGCGATTAAGAATGCTTTGCCAGTAATCGGGAAGCTTTTTATATATAGGATTACCCATCAATCCTTTATAAAGATCTTGAATGACCTGTATCTTGTCTTCATAAGCTACCGCAGGAAACTGTCGTTCGATATAGGCTCGATCAGCCATTTTTTCAGCACCATGTACTTCTATGCGCAGAGGATCAAAAACTGAGGTTGTCCGGATCTCGCCATTATTAAAACCAATGTATAAACGATAGGTGCTGCGATTGAGTAACAACTCCATTAAATTTGGAGCCAGGTTTTCATAAACCGCATCCACTTCACTATTATATTTTTTTCGTGCATAGGTGGTTTCACGCAGGGAAGGATCGCCCTTTATACCTATTTGCAGGTTTTCAGAATTCAAACCACTAGCGCTGAGAATACTTTCTCGAAGCACCATTTCTTCTAGTTCAATATTTCTTTGTTCTAAATTTCGATCTGTCATTTATTTTCCGTTACTGGGGTAATCACCCACTTCTGCCTGTTTTAACCATTGCATAAAATCACTGACTCCAGCTGAACCTTCGGCGGGAGCCCAGCTTGCGAAATCCTTATCATCCAGTGGAGTATAAGGTCCGGGTTTGACCTCAAAAAATACCGAGCCCGTATCCAGTGCCATAACACAGTGCCAACTGCCTGCTGGCATTTCAATCAGGGAAGCGGCATCAGCCTCATCGGTAGAGGTCAATAGTTCTTTATTTAACACCGTTCCCTTCTCATCAAAGCGATAAACCATGAATCGACCACGTAAGACTGTAAATAGTTCCCACTTACCCACTTCCGGGTGTCGATGAGGACGAATATAACTATCAGGTTCAATCGCGACTGCCAGTCGCTGAACAGGGTCATCCAGTTGCGGGTGGAAGTTTAGATGGGCTCGACGCCGGTCACTGGCCCGAGCTTTATCACATAGCTCAACTATGGTGTGTTGATCAATAATTTTCATAATCTGACTATATTTTTAAGATGTCATGCATTCAATGGAGACTATTGTTCACAACTTCAATGACAGTATAACGACATTGGCAAAAGGAATCTGTGGACTCAATCCGGTTAAGCCATTGTCATATAGCGAAAATCATACATTGAGCTTATAATCCGCAGCTTTTAGCCATAAGATGGAAGCCATGAAAAACGAGAGTGATATTTTCGATGTGGATCTGTATGACTTTGAAGAAAAAGTCATCACCGCCTCACACCAACGTCCGGTGCTATTAGATCTCTGGGCAGACTGGTGTTCACCCTGTATCGTTATCGCCCCGATTCTCAAGAAAGTAATTACAGAATTTGAAGGTCAGGTGGCCCTGGCCAAAATTGAAGTGGACGAAGATGAAAATATGAAAATCGCCGGCAAATACCGAGTCCGCGGTTTTCCCACGATTATTTTATTTCAAAACGGTGAAGAAAAAGCCCGCTTCAGTGGGGCGCACCCGGCTTCATTTATTGAGAAATTTATTGAAGAGAATGCCGAGCTGTAAGTTCAGCTATTTGGCTTAAGGTGCCTAAAGTTAAACTGACTACTTCTTTTTATCCCCGGTGTAGAACACGCCGGGTATCCAGGTTCGATAAAGTTTTGAAGTCTCATCCAGTGAACCACTATCTTCATCAATAAAGCGGAAGTTATTAACCCCAATCCGTATGACATCACCATTTGAAAGTTTATGCAGTTTGATCTGGCTGTCATTAACAAAAGTATGGTTCGTGCTATCCAGATCCTGAAGCAGGTAATCCACCACCGCTGTCTCTTTTGAACGCAGCACCACTTCGATCACAGCATGATCTTTACTTACCAGTTCATCATTAATGCAGATATCGTTATCTGCCCCACGACCAATACGAATACGTTGTTGATCGATCGGAAATTTGATCCCGGTATCTTTCTTATCTTGAATCAGTAAAGCCATGTATCAGTTTTAATTATTAGGTTATTGAGCAGTTTCGACTTTAGATGTTTCGATTTTTGATTCGCGCAAAATAAATTTCTCGATCATTTTCACAGGCACGGCTCCGGCCTGCTGTGCACGCAATTCACCATCCGGGGTATAAATAAGAACCGTGGGGGTTCCCTTCCAGTTCTGTCCCGTCTTGTATTCATACCAGCGTTCAACACGTTCGTATTCACCAAGCAGGTTTGGAAAATCAACTTTGTATTTATCAATAAAGGCCTGTGCCTCAGGCTTACCTTCTGACCCATCAAGAGAAATACCCATAACACGGGCCTTGACCTTTTTCTCACTATTATTGAACTCTATATAGGAACCGATCTCTTTTTTGCATAAGTGGCAGTCTGACGCCCATATCATCACAATGGTCCATTTTCCCTTTCCGGTGAACTCTTCCAGTTGACGAGGCGTATTTTCAAAATCGGTAAATAGCGAGGATGCAGCCTGCACTTTGCCAAGTGACAACACCATTAATACACCAACAAAAAAGATAAAACCTGTTTTTCTATACATCATTTCATACCCGATAAAATTATTTAGACTTCCAGTGGCATACTCGCTGACTGGGCTGACTGCTCCTGGTTGTCCAGACGCAATTTTTTAAACTCTTCGAGAATATCATCTTCAACCAGTTCATTATAGGCCTGTCGATTGAAAGTGATCGTTCCCCCACCCATTTCATACCAGGAAAAGCCACCACTCCACTCAGCCTGTGAGTAATTCCCCTGAAATTGTCGTGGGAAAATAAATATACGTCCCGGCTGGTAGATCAGATTATAAGGCGTCTGGGCAGCATGCAGCTCCTCAATGTATAGCCAGGCCTGTTCACAATCTTTAAAGACTTCACACTGTGCCGGATACTCATCCTGACCACCATTGTGCCGCCAGTTGCCTGCCATCACAGGTAGTCCGGTTGGCCGGAGATATAGCTGAAAATGTAAGTGATTCACCGAAGCATGAGCACCATGAGCATTATAACCAACGCCAAGCCCTTCAAGATTCTGACCAAGCTCTTCACAGAGCGACCAGACATATTCATGATATTCCTGCTCTAAATATTGTGGCAGTGCTTTTTCTCGGTCAGGCAATAATAAGGTATGGTAATCCATAAAAGGATATTTATTATAAAAAAGTGAAACCTGACGGCCCTCTAAATCCCCTTCCCAAAAACGTTCTTTCTGTATAAACGATTTATTAAAATGAAATCTATTATCACTAAAGGGCCTTAGAATCGTGTTCACCATCTGACCACTCATACGTTTGGGGCGAAATGCACGAATATGATTAAACTGCATTTCCCATACACCTTCGCGACAAAACTCAGTTGCAGAAAGATTATCGAAGCCAACACTGATCATTTTTAAAAACACCAGCAGATCTTCATCGCTTTCATTGACCTGATGTCCCTGTTTGAAATCATCAACATAACGATATTGTAATCGTTCAAACTGATGTAACAGTGCTTCATGAGTAGCGTCAAAAATCAGCGGATCAAAACTGGCATTGGCACAACCCAGAATCAATGTACCCAGGTTGTCATACTTTAATAATTCGACCAGCCCTGCATTAAAGGCATCAATATAATCAGAAGATGAAGAAAAAATAGAAGGTTTCATGTTAAATCAAATTTGTTCCGGTTTATTATTTAGTTGATGCGTTATTATTACTGTTTGGACTAACACTATCCAGTGCCAGAATAAAAATACCCTCGTTAGATTGTGTCCAGCGCAGATCAAAATCCAGTAATCGCATCGAAAATATTCTTCCTTCTTCGTCTGCTTTGTAGGCTGGCCGAGGATCCAGCGCAACTAAATTTTCGATTAATGTTCTAAGTTGAGGATACGTCTTTTCATAATCAGAACATTGTTGTTGAGCCTGTTCTGTAAAGGTCACATGTTGCTGACACTCTGGTGCTGCGGGAGCATACCCGCCTGTGGCACCTGTAATATTATCGGCATAAG
>JAPHRJ010000083.1 GCA_026196045.1 Gammaproteobacteria bacterium | reverse complement strand
CGCAAGGCAAGGGCTGGTTTCTGTGCCAATTATGTGCCCAGAAATATCTTCGTGTTTATCCAGTGCCTGCCAATCATGTAATGACATTTCGATCCTGATGATCCAGTTTCCATTATTATCCACATGTTCTTCCAGTATCTGGCCTCGCTCGTACAGCTGAGCCCGTAATCGCCCTTCCTGTGGCGCGACACAGATCGACTCGTTGATCTGACTGTTACCCAGGCATTCATCAACCGCCGTTTGCACCAGATCCAGCCCTTCTTTATTCAAGGCCGAGACCCAAACCCGTATTGGTCGACCTTCAGCATTACGCTCAATACGAGGTTCGGCCTTGGGCACCAGATCAATTTTGTTGTAGACCATCAGTTGTGGATTTTCTTCCGCACCGATTTCCTTCAATACCAGATTTACCTGTTCAATCTGCGCATCCTGGGTTTCACTTGACGCATCAACAACATGTAACAGTAAATCCGCATCCAGTGTTTCCTGTAACGTCGAGCGAAATGCCGCCACCAGGTCATGGGGTAAATGCCGAATAAACCCAACCGTATCGGCCAGTACTATTGACTGCCCACCTTCCAGATCCAGTCGGCGCAGGGTCGGATCCAGGGTTGCAAACAACTGGTCTGCGGCCAGAACCGACGATGCTGTGAGTGCATTAAATAACGTAGACTTACCCGCATTGGTATATCCGACCAGCGATACCGTTGGTAGTTCAGCCCGTTTTCGCGCACGTCGTCCCTGATCTCGCTGGCGACTCACCTTGGTCAGGCGTTTATTTAACTGGCGAATACGATCACTCAGCAAGCGTCGATCGGTTTCCAGCTGGGTTTCACCCGGGCCACGTAAACCAATCCCACCTTTCTGTCTTTCCAGATGGGTCCAGCCACGAACTAATCGAGTCGACAAATGCCTCAACTGAGCCAGTTCGACCTGAAGCTTACCTTCGTGGGTACGCGCTCGTTGAGCAAAAATATCCAGGATTAAACCGGTCCGATCCAGTACGCGACATTGGAATAGCTGCTCGAGGTTACGTTCCTGCACTGGCGTCAGTGCGTGGTTAAATAGCACCACATCCGCTTCTTCAGCCTCCACGCAGTCACGGATCTCTTCCGCCTTGCCGGTCCCAACAAAATAGCGTGGATGTGGCGCGCTCCGGGAACCAGTAATGGTCGCTACCGGCTCAGCACCGGCAGAAACCACTAATTCCCTGAATTCGCGTAAATCTTCGCGGTTTAGATCAGAATATAAATCGAGGTGAACCAAGATCGCCCGCTCACCTTTCTGGGGACGTTCAAACAAACAGTTACATCCTTACCAGCGCGGGCGTTGGTTGTTGAATTAAGATCAAGTATTACCTTTGTCTTCTTCTGCAGCAGGTATTTTGACATTGCGTGCCGGTACGACAGTTGAAATGGCGTGCTTATACACCATCTGGCTTACCGTATTACGCAACAACACGACAAACTGATCAAATGATTCAATTTGTCCATGAAGTTTGATTCCGTTTACTAAAAAGATCGAAACGGGAATACGCTCTTTTCTCAAGGCGTTTAAGAACGGATCTTGAAGGGATTGCCCTTTGCTCATTTTATTATCTCCGCTAATTATTGTTATTCACCAGGTCAAAAATTCTATCTTCATCAACTTATTTATTTTTATTCCTGACTAAATGTAGGTACATCAACTAGTATATTTAAGTACAAATTTGCATGTCACTTCAAATGCCTCCAACGAAGTTTCACGCGCGTCGAATATTATCACATCAGCTGTTTTATATAACTACAGATGAAGTAAGGATACTTAGCACTTTATGATTGAGATCAGGATCCAGGCTGTCAAAAAATTGCACATCTGGCTCAGACCGCAACCAGGTCAATTGGCGTTTGGCCAATTGGCGAGTTGCAATAATCCCTTTCTCAATCATCTGATTATAGTCCATTCTGCCGGATAATAGTTCCCATACCTGGCGATAACCCACAGCCCGCATCGATGGCATGGATAAATCAAGGTCACCGCGAGCCATCAGCTCTTCGACTTCCTTAATAAAACCCTGTTCCAGCATCATATGAAATCGCTGGGCAATACGTTCATGTAAAACCGCCCGATCAGCCGGTGAAGCAGCTAGCTTGGTTACCTCATAGGGTAAAACGGCTTTATTTTTTTCCAGACTCTGGAGTTCAGACAGGGGGGTGCCCGTCAGTTCATAAACCTCGAGTGCCCGTTGAATGCGTTGGGGATCGTTGGGATGTATACGTTCTGCTGCAACTGGATCCACCTCAGCCAAACGTCGATGCATGCACTGCCATCCCTTCTCCTCGGCTTCGGCTTCCAGTCGCTGGCGCACATCAGGATCAGCGGCAGGGAGTTCAGACAACCCATATAACAGGGCACGGAAGTACAGCATCGTTCCGCCCACTAATAATGGTATCTTTCCTTTGGCTGTGATTTCAGCCATTTCCCGCAAAGCATCTTCACAAAACTGGGAAGCCGAGTAGGATTCAGTCGGCTCCAGGATATTGATCAATCGATGGGGCGCAAGTTGTAAGGTTTCAGCATCCGGTTTGGCAGAACCAATGTCCATACCCCGATAAATATTCACCGAATCCACGCTAATGATTTCCAGGGGCAGGTGCTCTAACAAATTGACGGCCAGATCGGTTTTGCCTGACGCCGTTGGTCCCATTAGAAAGATTGCTTTAGGACGTGAGGATTCAGTCATGGGCTGTATTATTGAATAAACTGGCCAGCGTGGCTTCATCCAGCACTTTCACATAGTCACATTCATTAGATCTTGTGTCTGTTTCCTGTACCAGTTTTTCCAGTTCCAACTGTGAGGTTCCCTCATTAGCCTGGGTTTTACTGCTCACAATCAGATCCACCAATAAATTGATCACTGAGCTGAAATCCAGTTCATTTTTTCCAGGACCTGATAGTTCATTAAATAATAATGGCAAAACCTGTGATATATCCTGATTGTTCAATACCGCCGGAATATGTCGTAACTGTAGTGTTTCTGAATCCCGTAATACAAAGTCAAAGCCCAGACGCCCAAATAATTCGTTCTGAATTAACACAGCCTGGTCTGTCTTTACGGGTATGCTTAACGGAAATAATAGTGGCTGCCTGACAGCACCATGCTGATAGTACTCATTTAGACGTTTTGCTAACAAATGGCTTTGAGCCATTTTTATATCAATTAATAATAGCTGCTCACTCGAACTGGAACGAGCAATCGCATAGTTACCTGCTACTGTGATGAACTGTTCTGATGTTGGTAATGCAATCTGCTTGACCGCAACACGGCTCACATTTTCAGTTGCTACAGGATGATAAGCCGTTGAGGTTTCCTGAACCCGATTTATACCTGTAAAAGTGTTCAGTGATGAATCTGATGCAGTATGAGGAACATTGCCTTCAGCAGGTTTAATATAGGTTTTTGGGGTACCTATAACTGATGCTCTGGCTTGCCTGAAGGTATCCATCAGACTATGAGCCAAAAAATCATGAACCATTCTTGCTTCATGAAAACGGACTTCATGTTTGGTTGGATGTACATTCACATCCACTGTTGCCGGATTCAGACTAAAGTACAACACATAAGCTGGGTGACGACCAGGGTGAAGTTGAGAACCATAAGCCTGTCGCAAAGCATGCGCAATCACCCGATCACGAATGATACGTCCGTTAACAAAAAAGAATTGTAGATCCGCCTGTGAACGAGAATATTCTGGCGGAAGCACCCATCCCCAGAGATGCATATCACTACCATTAAAATCCAGGTAGCTTGCCTGCTGTAAAAATGTTTTACCGCATAGCCTGGAAATTCGTCTTTCTTTTGCCGCCATATCAGGAGCAACCGGTAATCGAAAAACCTGACGTTGATTATGTCTGAAAGTGAAAGCCGTATTGAAATGACTTAACGCTACACGCCGAACAACATCTTCAAGATGGCGATATTCAGTCCGTTCACTACGCAGAAATTTTCGTCGAGCCGGCGTATTATAAAAAAGGTCACGTGTTTCTACGGACGTTCCAACCGGATGAGAGGCAGGTTCGAGTTTATCTGTTGGATGATCTGCATCACCACAGGGCAAGCTCCAGGCCTGCTCACTTTGGCTTTGTCTTGAAGTAATTCGCATCTGGGATACTGAACTGATACTCGCCAGTGCCTCTCCACGAAACCCCATGCTGACAATATTTTCCAGATCTTCCAGTGTACTTATCTTACTCGTCGCATGACGACTTATGGCCAGTTTTAACTCATCTGCTGCAATACCAAAGCCATTGTCACGCACCAGGATTCGTTTAACCCCTCCGCGTTCAACATCGATCTCAACGTCAGTTGCACCGGCATCCAGGCTGTTTTCCAGTAATTCTTTTAAAATTGAAGCCGGACGGTCCACCACTTCACCTGCGGCAATCTGATTGGCCAACTGTCGAGATAACAATTTTATAGATGAGACGGGCAACAGGTTGTTCATAAATCTGATTATAAAACAGCTAAAAGATAATCTCGCCATTTTTGTATCTTGCATAAAAAAACCGCTCAAGCCACATGGTGGCTGAGCGGTTTTTAATACGATTAACTTAAACCAGTTTTAGGATTTACGTGCGGTTCTAACCATACCAAGTAAAGCGGTACCAAATAGTAACCATGTAGCTGGTTCCGGTATAGAAGTCGCGACAGCACCTTCGATGGTGTCATTGGCACAGGTCATGCCCCATTTCAGGCCGAGATCACCAGAAATTTCACCCAGACTACTGAGTAAAATGTCGTATTCAATATACCCACCAACACCAGCATTACTAAGATCAACCGAACTTCCTGCTAATTCATCACCACCAGAGTCACGTTGAACTTCCTGCCCATCACGAAAGATGTAACGGCTAGCATCAATTAAATCCTCAGAATTATTAATACTGAATTCACCACCATAGAGGTTTCCTACGCTGGTATCAAAAACAAATTCCCAGGCTTCACCGGTAGCAGCGCTATCACTGGAATAAGGTGCCGAGCCATATGGATTCCAGCCATTAGTGCTAATAAACAGATCACCAAAATCAATACCATACGGATCAGTGGATGCATCAAAATTAGTATTAATGCGAACATTCAGATAATTACCACTGAATACAACATCCATATTTGTAACTTCATAGCTACTGTTCCCAATACGATCACCGTAACTGTGATCATAGGAACCCCAATACACATCATCAATAACGGTAGCATTTGCTGTGGTTAACCCACCTAATGCAAGAGCTGAAGAAAGAATAAGACTGGTAAGTTTATTTCGCATGACCACGAGACCTTCTTAAAAAAATGATAATTCTCTATATTAATTATTGTATTGAATAAACAACCTGGCAATACAACTATGGTCGTAGACATGAGGATTAAAAAATCAAAGGCTTGTATTACGAGAACCATTCAAAACTATAACCAGATTCGACTAGCTATAGGGAATTTGTAAGGTCTCACCTACACGTAAGCTATTGGATTTTAAGTCATTAGAGTGTTTAATCGAGCGAATACTGACTCGATATCGATCGGCAATACTGGACAGGGTGTCTCCACTTGAGATGGTGTGCTTCTGTGGTCGCAGGGCCAACAATGAACCAGGCGGGGGATTAGCATGGAAATAGCCTCTAATTCCTTTCAAAATAGCTTTGGCTAATTTCTTCTGATGTCGGCTACTACGTAATTTCCGTTCTTCTTCCGGGTTGGATATGAAGGCCGTTTCCACCAGGATTGATGGCATATCCGGGGCTTTTAGCACCCTGAAACCTGCCTGCTCCACGCGATTCTTGTGCAGGCGATTTACCCCTTTAAGACTTTTCAGAACACGACCAGCCACATCATGACTGTCTTCCACGGTGGAGTTTTTCACCATATCCATCAAGACCATTTTTAGCAGGTCGTCTTTATCTTCCAGGCTTACACCACCAATCAAATCCGCTCGGTTTTCACTCTCGGCCAGGAACTTGGCCACCTCACTACTGGCTCCCCGCTCTGACAGAACAAAGACCGAGGTTCCCCGTGCTTTGCCGTTACGAAAGGCATCGGCATGAATAGAAATAAATAGATCCGCATTTTTACGCCGCGCCATTTCTACTCGTTGTTTCAGGCCAATGTAATAATCCCCGGTTCGAATCATCAGGGGTTTCATACCAGATTCTCGGCGTACCATTTGTTCCAGTTGTCTGGCTATTGCCAAAACGACATCTTTTTCCCGAGTGCCCCGTCGTCCCAGTGCTCCTGGATCTTCACCACCGTGTCCGGCATCAATCGCGACAATGACATCTCGATTTCCTGAATGGGAGGGGACATAAGGTTTTTTAGTTGTTTTTTTGCTGTGCTGTTCATCATGAAACAAATCCACTACCAGTCGGTGTCCGTACTCTCCCTGCGGCTTGAGAACAAAACTCTTGGGGCGTACCGCTGATTTCAGATCAATGACAAAGCGAAGTTGATCTTTTTTATGCTGGGCATAACGAATTGCACGAATACGAGTATTGGAATAATCAAAACTGGGAAGTTTGCCGGGAAATTGACTTCCCTTCAGGTCAATGACAATCCTGTCTGGCCCTTTAAGCGAAAACAGGGTATGTGCTGCAGGCGCACCAAGATCAAACACGAGACGAGTATTATCCGGTGCCGGCCACATACGCACACCTTTCACATCGACCGATGCGATACTGGTTCCAGCCAGACTTAGCAGGACAAACAGAATCAGGGTACGTATCAAAACTGTGCTCCATCTCATGTATTAAACTAAATGTTATTAGTAATTGTGCATGAGATCAGGATATTTTCAAGTAAAATTTAATATTTTTTAGATAGATAGCGTTGTTTTCTAGTGCAGATTATTAAGATATTTGAATATAACTGAAATTTACAGATCCAGCCTTAAATAATAAATGACAATATACGACAAACTGGGTTAGTACTTACTCCGTTGTAATAGCTGATGTGGTATCCAATTGCTCAAGTATCTGTTGACCCCGTCCGCTATGAGCCTGGATATTCAATAATCGTCCATTTGGCTGGTACTCTAAATGCAGTTCGATATCAGCCTGCGGTAGCATCCCGACTCCCTGTTCTGGCCATTCCACCAGGGAAATGGCTTGTTCGGCAAAATAGTCCTCAGCACCCATATAGGCCAGTTCTTCAGGGTCCGCCAGACGATAGAGGTCAAAATGATAAACATGAATTATACCCGATTCTGTTCCCGATCCAGTACTAATCTCGTAGGGTTCGACAAGCGTATAGGTAGGGCTTTTCACTTTACCGTGATAACCCAGCCCCCGTAAAAACCCGCGAGTCAGGGTCGTTTTCCCGGCACCCAGATCACCCCGTAAAAAAATCAGGGCCTGCCGTGGACAGACCACCGCCAGTTGCTTACCAAAAGATTCTGTTGCCGATTCATCTGCCAGCACGATATCCATTTGCCAGTTCAAACCATCATATTAGGGTTAACCAGCCGGCGAATCCCGGGCATGAGATCCTTTGCCAGTAAACCACGCTCACCCACCGCCTTCACAGCCGCATCGGCGGCTTCGGCATGGATGCATACACCTAATTGTGCTGCGAGTACGTTGTCATACTGCTGCGCCATGAGTCCACCAATAATACCTGTGAGTACATCGCCCATTCCCCCAGTCGCCATGCCTGGATTACCCGCATGACAAATGCCCATTTCTTTTTTACTGGCTACCAGCGTACCCGCGCCTTTCAATACCCAGGTTCCATTAAATTCTTCTTCCAACGCTCTGACCGCATTAAAACGATCATTCTGTATCTGCTGGCCTGTCTGTTCCAGTAAACGGGCAGCTTCCCCTGGATGAGGAGTGAAAATACGATTCTTTGCCCGGATCAGGCTATCAAACTGAAGTTGTGTCGCGATAATGTTTAAAGCATCCGCATCCAGAAGCAAGGGCTTATCTGTAACCAGCACCTCACTCATCATCTCTTCGGCCCAGTTATCCTGCCCCAGACCCGGCCCAATCACGACTACAGTGGCTTTTTCGAGCAATGTCTGTAATTGCTCCCCATGTTCCACTCCATGGCTCATAATTTCAGGGCGCTGACTATTAATATTGACCGAGTGTCGTTCCCGAGTCGCGACACTGACCAGCCCCGCCCCGGCGCGTAAACCTGCTTCGGCAGCCAGCCGCACGGCACCACACATTCCCGTGTTACCACCAATAATCAACAGGTGCCCAAAGTCACCTTTGTGCGCATCACGCCTTCTAAGAGTCAGGGAAGATTTGAGTTGAGCATAATCCAGACGTTTAGCAACAGGAGTTAATTCTTCATAAACTATCGCAGGTACATTCAAACTCGCAAAATGGAGTTCTCCGGTATATTCAGGAGCCGCACCTGTAAACAGACCCGATTTCAAACCAATAAAGCTGATAGTGTGTTCAGCTTTAATCGCTACCCCACAGACACCGCCTGTATCTGCATTCAGGCCGGAAGGGATATCCAGAGCTAATATCGGTATCGAAGTCTTATTAATCGTTTCAATAACCTGATGATATTCATGGTTCACTTCACCGCTAATACCCGTTCCAAGTAAACCATCCACAAGCACGTCATAATTTGCAATAACCTGATCGGTATACGGGATTGGAGTAATATCAACTCCGAGTGACCGCTGCATGGCTGAAAGGGCATCACCTTTTAATTTACTACTGTCACCAATCTGGTAAACATCAACATCCAGGCCTTTTTCCCGAGCTAGACGTGCAAGGACATATGCGTCTCCACCATTATTACCCGTACCACAAAAAACCGCGAGGCGTTTAGCCTGTGGCCAGTGCTTTAATAAAAGAGCAAATGCCGCATCCCCGGCACGTTCCATAAGGATATTGGCCGAAATGTTGTACTTCTCGATGGCTAATCGATCCAGCTCACGAGTTTGTGTGGCGCTATAAAGTAAGTAGGGTAATGTATTCATACAGGCTATGATAACGTTTATGATTGATCCAAAAAACCACGCCCCATCACTATCTTCAGAACAAATTCATGAACTGGTTAAAAAAATCAGGCATTGGGCGACTGTACTCGGTTTTCAACAAACCGGTTTCACTGATACCGATCTATCGGCGGCTGAAGGCCATTTATTAAGCTGGCTCGGTAAAAACTACCATGGTGAAATGGAATGGATGCAACGCCACGGTACTTTACGCACTCGACCACAGGAACTGGTCCCTGGAACCTGCTCCATCATTACGGTACGAATGGACTACTTACCAGAAACACAGGCCGAAGCTGAGCATATATTAAGTGAGCCAGGTCTGGGTTATATTTCTCGCTATGCTCTGGGGCGTGATTACCACAAACTCATGCGCCAGCGTTTACAAAAACTGGCTACCCAGATTGAAAAAGAAATTGGCCCCTTTGGTTATCGTGCCTTTGTCGACAGTGCCCCGGTACAGGAAAAAGCTCTGGCGGAAAAATCAGCTATTGGCTGGATTGGTAAGCATTCCAACATTATTAATAAAGACACAGGCTCCTGGTTTTTTCTCGGTGAACTCTATACGGATCTGCCTTTGCCTGCCGATAGTCCCGCACAAAACCATTGTGGAGATTGTCAGGCCTGTCTGGATATTTGTCCCACCCATGCCATTGTCGAGCCCTATGTCGTCGATGCTCGTCGTTGTATTTCTTATCTCACCATTGAACATTCAAACCCCATTCCGATTGATTTAAGACCCATGTTGGGCAACCGAATTTATGGCTGTGATGACTGCCAGCTAGTCTGCCCCTGGAACCGCTTTACCCAACTAAGTCAGGAAAAAGACTTCGCTCCTCGGCATGCGCTTGATAACTCAAAATTAGTAGATTTATTTTCATGGAATGAAGCTACTTTTCTTAAAAATACTGAAGGCAATGCCATTCGTCGTATCGGGTATGAACGTTGGCAGCGCAACATTGCTGTGGCATTAGGTAATGCACCAACATCGATAGAAGTAAATAATACTCTGGAAAAGGCTAATTCTGAATCAGACTTAGTCAGTGAACATATCCATTGGGCTCAACAACAACACAACTAGTCTGTTGATTTAATGGAACAGGCAATATCACTATAACGAACACTTTGATTCCGGCCCCTGCCCTTACCATGATAAAGTGCCATGTCCGCCAGCTTAATAAGCTCTTCAACAATCAGTTCTGGTTTTTTTTCTATACAGTGGCTTAATGCTGCAATTCCTATCGTCACCGTAACGGAAACTTTTTTATCACCAGCATCCCACTGTAGAGAAGAAATTTTACCTCGTATACGCTCCGCTAGAATATGCGCACCCTGCTCGTCAGTTTCAGGTAAAGCAAAAACAAATTCTTCACCACCGAAACGAGCCAGAATATCAACTTCCCTGATCTTATCTTTTAATACATCTGCAATCACTTTCAGGACTTTATCGCCAAGATTATGCCCAAAACGATCATTAATTGTCTTAAATAAATCTACGTCCAGCATCAATACAGAAATTGGTTTTTTATAACGAATGGATCGAGCTACCGACGTTGTTGCTTCAGGAAAGAAAAAACGCCGGTTATGTAATTTGGTTAATTCATCAATAACCGATAACTCTTCGAAGCGAACTTTAAGTTCACTGGCTTCAGTTAATGCGTCCTGTAATTCCTGGGTACGCTGGCTGACCATGTCTTCCATTTCATGTAGTAATCGACTATTAATAATCAACTGCCCAAGAAAATTACAGTAAATCACCAGGTTGCGTTCATGTGTAACTGATGTAAATTCATCTTCCTGATGACAGGCAAGAAAAATCCCAAGTAACTCATTGGCCGCCAGGATAGGTACGGCGGTTATTGAAAAAGAAAAGTCATCATTTATACTTTTATGAACTTGCTGGACCGCACCACTCTGTTCAACCTGCTTCAACAGTTTCTGATTTTTTTCGCATTGTTTTTTATATTCCGATACCCGCTCATCATTACTAATATCCCAGTTTTTAAATGATACCTGTTGTAACTGTTTATCCTGAAACAGGTATACCGAAACAAAGTCAATTTCATGATACTCAAGTAAGATCGCCAGAGAATTATCAATAAGTTCTTTTTCGTTATACTGATTTAGCTTAACGCTGGATAATGCGCGTAATGCCGACATGGAGCTAAGCAGTTTTATAAAGCGCCCATTAATTTCCTGGTAAGCTTCAACAAAAGGTTTATTATCCATGTTTAGTTTTGTTCTTCTGCAATAGCACCAGCCATGGATTCAATGGCTGAAAATTTTAAGTGCATACGTTTAAGCGCTATTATTACTTTTTCTTCATCCAGATCTAACCGTTTAATAACGGGAACAACATCTTCTGGTAACCCATCCCATTTACCGGTAGCAATATAGTGTTCAGCCCATGATGAACACACATGGATTAAAGCAACCAGTTGCTCATACTCGCCCTGATAGCCAGGATCTGTATGATGTGCGATAACTAATATAATCGGATCAGGTATTTTCCATTTTTTAGCTAACCAGGCCCCCACTTCATGGTGATCCGTATCCAGTTTTTCTCGAACTCGATCATGAATACTGGTGCCCCGCTCAACCAGACTTAGTAGCTCATTTATTTCATTCGGGTATAGCACCACAAGTGGTATTAAACCAAAGTCATGCAACAGGCCCGCAAGATATGCCATATCAGAAGCTGAACAGTTTTCATGATACATCAGGCCACATAAGCTTTGTGCCAGACTCGCCGTTGTCACTGCCTTTAACCAGAAATAATAACTATCAAATGCCGGACAGGTGGCTTGTGAATCGAAGGTTTCCATCAGCGCAATACTTAACGCCATATTCTTCGTCAGGCGCAATCCCAGCGCCTTGAATATGGCATCTTCGACAGAAAAAATAGGCGAGGATTGCCCAAAATAAGCGGCGTTAGCCAGACTAATAATACGAGCCGTTAATGTCGCATCTTGCCTGATAATATCAGCCAGTTTATTAATGGTGACATCATCATCACTAACGATATTTAATAACTGAACTGAAAGAGGGGATAATGAAGGTAAATCATACAGACCAGACGCATTCGTTCTGATTTTATCCAAAACATGATTCCCAGACGGGACTTTAATCATTCAACACCTACAGCAGCCTCAGGCTTCAACATCAACAATATTACCCAAATCCGGATCTGATGATTTGACTACTTTAGGTACATCACTGCTTGAGCTGGTATCAGCCTCAGGCTGTTCACTACTTCCTCCTGTTCCCAAAGCCAGCTGGCTTGAAGTCTTGCGTGCCTCGGTTAAACTGGATTGAACTCCCGAAATTGCATTTTTTACAATATTGTCAATTTTCATCGCCATTGTTCTAGTTCCACATAATTCTTGAATCTTCTATATTATCGGCCGGTAATAAACTTTTTTTACCCATACCTATTAATATTATTGCAGGATTTGTTTACCACTAAAACGAGTTTTATTGCGCTAAATCATATAGTTATTGTTATACTGGTGACATCTTGCTTTCTGGGACTGGCTTTATTTTGTGAACTCGTTCGTAAATCCTAATGATGTTACCGGCATAGTACTGGCCGGAGGTCGCGCCACCCGTATGCACGGTGAAGATAAAGGCCTCATTGAACTGCATCACCAGCCCCTTATTCGATACATTATTGAGCGACTTCGTCCTCAGGTGGAAACTATCCGCCTCAGTGTTAATCGCAATATTTCCAGCTATGAAACGCTCGGCTATCCAGTTTTTACCGATGCCGATCAGGACTATCATGGCCCACTTTCCGGTATGTTAGGAGCGATGCGAAGTGAATTTGAAAACAACTGGTTGCTCTGCGTTCCCTGTGACGCTCCCCTGTTGCCATTAGATCTAGCCGAACGTCTGTCTCGTGCAATTGACCAGCATACTCAGATAGCCGTGGCATATGATGGAAAATGGATGCAACCAACCTTCTGTCTAATACACCGCTCCCTGGCCAATGACCTTGAACAATACATCATAAATGGTGGCCGAAAAACTGGAGCCTGGTTGAAACAAAATCAGGCCGTTGAGGTTGACTTTTCTGATCAAAAACAGGCCTTTACCAATATCAACACACCGGAAGAACTTGAGCAAATTCAGGCTCAGATCACGTCAATATTATGATTAATGCTCACTGTCCTTTATTAGGTTTTGTTGCTTTCAGTGGCACAGGGAAAACAACCCTGTTGCAACAGCTCATTCCTCTGCTTAAACAGGAAGGCTTAAACATAGGCATGATCAAACATGCCCATCATCATTTTGATATTGATATACCCGGTAAAGATAGTTACGAATTGCGAAAAGCAGGGGCCGATCAGGTACTGGTCGCCTCACAAAAACGTTGGGCTTTAATAACAGAAACTCCTGATAGTGACGTGGATCCGGATTTACAACAGATGGTTAATGCCTTAGAACAACCCAGGCTGGATCTTATTCTTGTTGAAGGATTTAAACATGTCAGCTTTCCCAAAATCGAGCTACACCGGCCATCACTAAATCAACCCTTATTATTTCCTGACGACAAAGATATTATTGCCATTGCAACAGATACGGCATTGCCAGTTGAAACCACATTGCCTGTACTTGATCTAAACAACCCTGAATCCTTTTTTATTTTTATTCATGAGCAGCTACTAAAATGATCCGTACCAGGTTCTTTAACAGCTTTGTGGCATAATACTTTCTCTGTCGAACAACCAACCCATTATTCAAAGATAAAAATCATGTGCGAAAAACCTGCCCCAATGTTAAGTCTGGAACAAGCCCTGGAAAAAATTCTAAATGTCATCGAGCCCCTTGAACATATCGAATCAAAACAAATCATGGATGCCTTTGGCCAAACACTGGCTGAAGCCATTTGCTCACCATTGAATGTCCCCCCTTATCGAAATTCCGCTATGGATGGGTATGCCGTTTGTGGTGAAGATCTTCCTGAATCTGGCGAGGTTGAGCTTAAACTGATAGGCACATCCTGGGCTGGTACGCCTTTTGATGGGGAAATGAAAACAGGAGAATCTGTGCGTATTATGACCGGTGCAAAAATGCCAGAAGGCGCGGACACGGTCATTATGCAGGAACATATCGAAAAAACAGACAGTGGTATTCGTATCGGTGATACACATAAAACCGGACAGAATGTTCGCCATATAGGTGAAGACATCGCTGAAGGTGGCATCGTACTTGAACCGGGCAAATCACTTAAAGCGGCCGAGCTGGGCTTGCTGGCCTCATTAGGCATTGCTGAAGTAAAAGTACGTCGCCCACTCAAAGTCGCTTTCTTCTCTACCGGTGATGAATTACGTGCCGTTGGCGAGCCTCTGGAAGATGGCCAGATTTATGATAGTAATCGCTACACCATCTTTGGCATGCTCAAAGGTCTGGGCGTTGAAATTCATGATCTTGGCGTCATACGTGACAAACGTGAAGATGTTGAGGCCGCCTTTAACAAGGCCGCTGATATTGCCGATGTGGTGTTTACTTCTGGTGGGGTATCCGTGGGTGATGCCGACTATGTTAAGGAAACGCTGGAAAAACTGGGACAGGTTAATCTTTGGAAAATCGCCATGAAACCTGGCAAACCCCTTGCCTTTGGCCGTATAGGTCAGGCCTGGTTCTTTGGCCTGCCCGGTAACCCGGTATCGGCCATGGCCACGTTCTACCAGGTGGCCCTGCCAGCCTTGCGCAAGCTCATGGGGCAAACTGAAGTCATGCCACTAACGTTAAAAGTGCCTACTCTCGACAGCCTGAAAAAGCGGCCCGGTCGCCTCGATTTTCAACGCGGTATTCTTGATTATGAAAAAGATCAGCTGGTGGTACGTAGTATCGGCCCACAGGGTTCCCACATTCTCAGCGGCATGAGTCGAGCAAACTGCTTTATCGTGATACCCGCTGAATCCGGTACGGTAGAAGCGGGAACGGTAGTAGAAGTTCAGCCTTTCGCCAGTCTGATGTCAGCCTGACAAGCCTCCATAAGTCCTTTCACCAAACAAAAAAAGCCGGGGCATCATAATAATGGCCCGGCTTTTTTTGAAGCGTAACTCAGGAAGGTAATTAACCTTGCTGCTGTGCCGCCTGCTCTTCAGCAATCTGCTTGCGAACTTCTTCCATATCCAGTTCTTTGGCCTGAGCTATCAACTTCTCAAAAGCCTGGCCAGGCAAGGCACCGGCTTCAGAATAGATAATCACCTGTTCACGGAAAATCATCAAGGTTGGGATAGAACGAATATTGAACATTCCACCCAATTCCTGTTCTGTCTGCGTATCCACTTTGGCAAAAACAATATCTGGGTATTTTTCTGAGATTTCTTCGTAAACCGGACCAAAAGACTGGCAAGGACCACACCAGGGAGCCCAGAAATCAATAATAATAAAATCATTATTTTCAATGACTTCCTGAAAATTCTCCTTGTTCATTTCTACCGTTGCCATGTCTTTCTCCTACGCGTTATAAATTAGAATAATCTAATATAAGGGTTTCAGTCAGATTTTCAAGGCTTAAAATATCAACTTTGCCAGTACTCGGGTTCATTTGGCTCTCAAACAGCATTCAAAGCTGCCGGCTTTCCTGTTCTCAAAAAATACAAATAATCACGCAGGATTCGGTCATGATCAAAGGCTAATGCAGCAGGAAGTACTGATGGAGTATAGGTGGCCAGATTTCTGGCATCATCGGCGGCAATGGGCTCACCACGAGCTTCGGCAATATATACTGCACTGACTGTATGCCCCCGCGTATCCCGGTTGGGATCCGAATAACAGCCCAGCAGGCATTTCAGATTCACATCAAGTGTAATTTCCTCTCGCGCTTCACGCACGGCCGCCTGTTCCAGAGTTTCTCCCACATCCACGAAACCACCGGGCAATGCCCAACCCAATGGCGGGTATTTTCGTTCAATCAAAATAATAGGCCTTTCGGGCTGGTCTACAAGCTCGACAATAATATCGACAGTCAAAAGTGGAGTAACGGGTTTGTTCATTCGCTTAACTGGTTCTTATTAATAAAGCGGATAATTTTTCGTCTTGCTCGTTTGTCCGGACGTTTTTTGGGTCCAACTGTCGCGGCAAACTGTTTTCTAAGCTCGGCTTGCTCAGTTCTCTCTTTGATGCTCTCAGCCGTTTCTTTGTAAAGTAAGCTCGCCTGAGAAGCAGAACCCCGTTTTTCAGACAGTCCGGTTACATCAAGAATAAAAACAAGTTGGCCTTTGCTGATTCGCATGGCATCACCAATTTGTATCTGACGAGACGGCTTGACCCGGTTACCATTGACATGCACATGTCCGCCATTAATGGCTTCAACCGCCAATCCACGATTTTTATAAAAGCGCGCGGCCCATAGCCATTTATCCAGACGAACTTTGTCCATTTCCAACCTTACTTAATGTACCCAAATTCAGTATCAGCGATTCTCAGACTATATGACAGCCGGGTTAAACTCAAATTGGCTAACTCAAATTAGCCCAATACAAACAACTCTCTTTTGTCTTAAACCTAATACCGTTATCATTTCATATTCAATTACAAACTTAATTACAAAACTATGTCACTGAATTTCAGCACTCATCCCGGTCCCCGCGAACGCCATCTACAACGAAAACACCAGAACCCATTATTTGGTGAAGAGGGACAATCGATCACTCAGGAACAATTAATACTGGCACGACAGGATGACGAAACTGAGCTAAACCATTTTTTACGTTATTTCCGCGATCTGGTTCAGGAAGCCGTTGATCTCAAACCAGAGACAGAGAGTGAAGTCGTACTGGACATCAAAGAAAGACTGGATAAATGTTTTGCACACTGCTGCGCCCTGCCCGGTGAACAAAGTGAAATCAAAGCCGCGGTAAGCAAATTAATAGAAGTGATCATGAAAGCCGTACGACAGGGTGCGGCGAACGATCCTGTGGCCCTGACCAGGCTGGATGAGGAAGATATTGCCCGGCGAATGCATTTTGAATTACAGGAGTACCCTTTCATCGCTGACCTCTTGTTGCCCGATTGTCCAGTAGCAGAGGATGAACTGGTCCCCAGCCTGCTATCAGAGCCTGAAGAGACCATTGCTGCCGCTCTACAGATATTTGAACATGAACAGCTTGAACAGATATATCAGGACGGACAGGTATTATTAACCAGGCTCCACCTCGAGCCAGCCAGTACATCCATAGTGGCGAATAAACTAAAACTCATTCTCTCTGCCTGCGAAGTCCCGCCCTCTTCATGAACTGTGTTATCTATAAAAGTACTCGCAAATCGGATACCTATATTTACATCCTCGAGAAAGACAAGTTTGATGTGGTACCGCAATCATTATTTAATGCGCTGGGTCGACTGGAATGGATCATGGAGCTGGAACTGTATCCAGAAAAAAAACTGGCCCTCGGGGACGCGGCTCCCATAATGCAATCATTACAAAAACAGGGCTTTTACCTGCAACTTCCCCGGATTTAGCTGCAATTGCCTTTTAAAATCGTTTTGAAAAAATAATAATTTAGTAGCAAAATAGCATTATTTCCATATCTCATTGTTTTACATCATGTTTTATGCATTTTCACACACTTTCACTGGCAAAATACACGACAAGTTGATCTTGCCAAGTTCAAAAATTCATTTATCATCCGTATGTCTTATAGTGTGACAGTGCGCACGTTCACACTACCCGGGGGGGAACCTCAGGAAAATTACAAAAATCAAATTACAATTATTATTTAGGAGCATGTCATGACTGCAACCGCTGAGGCGACAAACGCAAATCTGGAACAACTCATTGAGCAAAAGCTCACTGAAATGTTGCCGAGGAAGCTTGAAGAAATCGAAGCTAGTAAAACCCCTAGTATGTCCATTATTGCTACCAAAGGTACGCTGGACTGGGCTTATCCTCCTTTCATCCTGGCATCCACAGCGGCCGCACTGGGATGGGATGTCACCATTTTCTTCACTTTCTACGGCCTGTTACTGCTGAAAAAAGATTATGACTCCGAAGCCAAAGTGAGTGGCCTGGGTAACCCTGCTATGCCTATGAAAATGCCATTCGGGCCAGAATGGTTCCAGAATATTGAATGGCCAATGCCTAACGTTGTTATGGCTGGTATTCCTGGTTTCGAAAACCTGGCAACGACACTGATGAAGAAAACCTTCAAAAACAAAGGTGTGGCCAGTATCACTGAACTACGTGAACTTTGTGTTGAAGCTGAAGTTAAACTGGCAGCCTGCCAGATGACTGTCGACGTGTTTGGCTTCTCTCATGATGATTTCATTCCAGACTGTAAGGACTATGTTGGCGCTGCCTCATTCCTGCCTGTTGCACAAAAATCAGACGTTTGCCTGTTTATCTAGTTTTATTTAGACATAACGTTTAAAAAAAACCTGCCCCTAATTATTAGGCGCAGGTTTTTTTTCGTTCAGGATTTACCGCCGCCATGGCAGGGAGGGGAGTCAGGTACGGCCGACTGGCTTTCCTGCCACTCTGCCAGTGTATAGGTGTGCATGGTTAAGGCATGTATTTTATTGGCTAATTCATCAGCCAGTATTTCGTTAATTAATCGATGGCGTGCCAACAAATTTTTACCATCAAATGCTTCGCTCACGACAACAAGTTTAAAGTGAGATTCCGAGCCAGGAGGAACATTATGATTACTGCTTTCATTCATGACTTCCAAATGTGTTGGCTCCATTTTAGCGGATAACTTGTTCTCAATTTCTGTTTGTGTACTCAATGTGCATCACCTCAAATATATTTAGAACCATTATAAACCTGCTGATAAAAAATAAATAAATAATTCTTTTTATCATCCGCTTTGTTCCAGCCAGGATAAGCCTGGAATAAAAAAACCATTTTATAACCCTGATATTTACCATAGAAATCAAGCTATTTTGCGCAAGTTAAACGCACATTTAACAAATGTTAACTTGAGTTAACAATTGTTAACAGAAACCCGATTGATATGCGACAGCAGAAATCCTATGGTTATTTACAGACAATGAAATTATTGGTATTCCCTTACGGAAAGGACAAGATTATGAAACTCTCATCTCGCTCAGATTACGCCGCCAAAGCCATGCTTGAATTATCCATGACTCCAAATAAACCCGTTAACCTTGCCTATCTGGCCCAGGTAGAAAATATTTCAGTATCCTATCTGGAGCAGATCTTTGCTCTGCTACGTAAACATAATTTGGTTAAAAGTATTCGTGGCCCAGGTGGTGGATACATATTAAGTAAACCACTCAATGAAATTAGTATTGGAGATATTGTCAAAGCTATTGATCTGGACAAGCCATCTCAGAAAGCAGTGACTGATGATAATGAAGCCGGACATCGCCCAGCCAGTCATGCGATGTGGGATCAACTGTCATATATCGTACATGATTATCTCAATCATATTACACTCGCTGATATGCATGAAGCAGGTCGTACCCAGGAACAAAGACCTGAAAACAGTGATCATGTTGCTGCCTAGGGTAGAGCTGTTATCTTAAGCTAGCCTAAAATTAGAAAGTTACGATATATCAATCCAGAATTGTCATATGTCCAGTACACCAGGGATGGCTAAGAAGATGGTCGCAAAACGGCTTACCCTTCAATAATGGGGTAAGCATCCATCTGTACTTTTTCCACAAACTGACCTAGCAACGCAACTTTACCGTTATAGCGATCATCACCATTACTACTGAATTCAAACTTGAATACTCGGTAAAAGTTCAAGCGCCCTAGTCGGTTTCTCCTGAATCGTAGTTTGCTCAATGCAACTGTATCATCCAGAAATTGTACATTACCTTTAGTACAGTATTCTCGACAGGTTAATCTGGCTTTTTCTTTTGCTCCGATACTATCAAACCAGAACCAGATTAAGAAACCCAGCAATATAAATATAAAAAAAGAATCCACCTGCCACCTACTTCAAATGTAATGCCATTCTACTTCTGAAAAAATCTGTAACATTATTCCAATAAAGCCCATGTCAATTTTGACTCAGTCTATTGTATTTCGCTTAGACTTAAAAAATCTATTGCAATTCGGTAAATTGCCATGATAGTTTAAACCTACTCACAGGGAGTGAGTATATTATTAACCACTATCAAGGAAGACCATTATGAAATTTTCTGCACAACACCGCATTCTGGCTGTACTTAGCCTTTCTGTTATTTCCTCTATATCCAGTGCTGCAATCCGTACTCCTGTTGCTGGCGATCTGGTCATTAGTGAAGTCCTGGCCAACCCGGCTGCTGTTTCTGATACCTATGGTGAATGGTTTGAAGTCCTAAACCTGAGTCAGGATTCACTTATCATTGATGGCTTGCTCATCAGTGATAGCGGTACTAATGAACACTATGTGGATACCGGCAACAGTCTTCTTATTGACCCGGCCCAATATTTTGTTTTTGCTCGAAATAGCGATACCACGATCAACGGTGGACTTACGCCTGATTATACTTACACTAATTTTACTCTTTCGAATACCAGTGATGCCATTGTTCTGAGCTTTAATAGTAATGAAATAACTCGACTTGATTATGATGCCAGCTTCGGTATTTCCGGCCAAAGTATGGAGTTATTTAATTTACCGGCAGAAATAAGCAATTACCAACTTACTCCAGATACCATGACCTTTGGTGATGGTGATATAGGCACTCCTGGTATGGCTGGCAGTACTGATTTAGCCGTATCTGAAGTACCATTACCCGCCGCGTTCTGGTTATTTGGCAGTGGCCTGATTGGCATGCTTGGCCTCAGTCGAAGAAGCTAAACAAAAAATACCCGTCTCTGGTTAACACTAGAGACGGGTATTCAGATTCTACCTTGAAATATAACTATGTATTAACTCATACTTTTAAATAGTGAATTAATACGTCCAACAAAAGCAGCAGGATCTTCCAGTTGTCCGCCTTCGCTTAACATGGCCTGCTCATACAGAACATGGGCCCAGTCATTGAAACGATCTTCATCCTGCTCATCACGTAATCGAGTCACCAACACATGTTCTGGATTAATTTCCAGAGTTGGTTCAACCGTAGGAACACTGTGTCCAGCCTGCTTGAGGAGATTCTGCATACTAACTGCCATCGCATCTTCACCGACTACCAGACAGGATGGTGAGTCTGTTAAACGATGAGAGACTTTCACTTCCTTAACCTTCTCACCCAAACTCTCTTTCATACGAGTCAGTAAATCTTTATATTCCTTGGCCGCTTTTTCAGATTTTTTCTTATCTTCCTTATCTTCCAGATCACCCAGATCCAGATCACCTTTGGCAATGGATACCATTTTCTTGCCTTCATACTCATCCATGTAAGACATCATCCATTCATCAACACGATCATGCATTAACAGGACTTCAATGCCTTTCTTACGGAACAGTTCCAGATGAGGGCTACTCTTGGCAGCGGCATAACTATCAGTAGTCAGGTAGAAAATCTTCTCCTGTTTGTCCTGCATTCGACTGATATAGTCGTCCAGCGAAACACTTTGCACATCACTATCCGTATGAGTTGAAGCAAAACGCATCAGTTTTGCCAGTTTATCTTTATTTGCAAAATCTTCCGCAGGTCCTTCCTTGATCACATTACCAAACTCTTTCCAGAAGATGGCATAATCATCGGGCTGATCCTTGGCCATTTTTTCCAGACTGCTCAGAATTTTCTTGACCGAAGCATTGCGGATAGTATCGATTGAACGATTGTGTTGTAGAATTTCACGCGACACATTTAATGGTAAATCATCCGAATCAACAATACCGCGAACAAAACGCAAATAGTTTGGCATCAGCTGTTCAGCATCATCCATAATAAAGACACGTTTTACATAAAGCTTGATCCCATAACGACGATCACGTTCATAAAGATCAAAAGGTGCCCGTTTAGGCAGATAAAATAGCGATGTATAACTCTGGTTACCTTCGACTTTGTTATGTAACCAGGTCATCGGGTCTTCAAAATCATGAGCAACGTGCTTATAGAATTCTTTGTATTCATCTTCGCTAATATCGGACTTACTACGAGTCCATAATGCAGAACCCTGATTGACGGCTTCTTCTTCGTCTGTAGGTTCACCCTTGTCATCCATTTTGGTCATCATAATGGGCAGGGAAATATGATCAGAATATTTACGTACTGTATTGCTAACCCGGAAATATTCGGTGAACTCTGTTTCATCTTCACGCAAGTGCAGGGTAATTGTTGTACCACGCTGCTCACGTTCAATATTCTCAATGCTGTATTCACCTTCTCCAGTAGATTCCCAACGAACCCCGTGCTCTTTCGTTACTCCAGCACGACGGGTTTCTACTGTGACTTTATCAGCCACAATAAATACTGAATAGAAACCAACACCAAACTGGCCAATCAGATGGGCATCCTTGGCCTGATCACCACTCAGGTTATCCAGAAACTTGCGAGTACCCGAACTGGCAATGGTACCGATATTGTCCATGACTTCCTGACGGTTCATGCCGATACCATTATCGGAAATACTGATGGTACGAGCATCCTTATCCATGCTGATGTGAATATTCAGTTCACTGTCATCTTCATACAGGGCATCATCAGACAGGGCTTCAAAACGCAGCTTATCGCTGGCATCTGAGGCATTGGAAATCAGCTCACGGAGAAAAATTTCCTTGTTTGAGTACAGGGAATGGATCATGAGGTGCAGCAGTTGCTTCACTTCAGTCTGGAAACTCAGGGTTTCCTTATGTGTATCAACACTCATTACGTACGGCTCCTGAATATTTTGAGATGTCCTGGCAGCACCAGGGATTACTAAGTTATTGAAAATATTTACTATTTATAAATTCTAATTTGACTGTTGATATAGGAATACAGCCCGGTAATTTCAAGGTCTATTTCTGTTTTTGTTGCAGGAAGGACAAAATATGGGTGGCCAATTCTTCAATCGACATCTGACTACTGTCCAGTACCGGTAAACCTGCGCTTTTATATAAAATTTCTGCCCGATGAACCTCCTGTTTACAAAATTCCAGGGAAGCATATTGTCCATCTGGACGGCGTTGGGCGCGTATTTGCTGTAAACGTTCAGGCTGGATGGTCAACCCCAGTAATTTGTCATGATATGGCTGCAAAATGGCTGGCAATGCTGAGAGGTATTGGTCTTCCTGTGTAAGCGGATAGTTTGCCGCATAGATACCGTATTGCAGGGCCAGATATAAACAGGTTGGTGTTTTACCGCAACGTGATACGCCCAATAATATAATGTCCGCACGGGAATAATCAGACTCAGACAGGCCATCATCACAACGCAGGCTGAAATTAACCGCCTCAATCCGCTGCTGATAACTTAGCTCATCACCCAGTCCATGCACCAATCCCGTTTGCGTATTGGCAGTTTGTTCAAGTAAGGCTTCCAGTTGACCCAGAAAGCTTTCAAAAATATCCAGGACAATCGCGTTTGACTTTTTAATTTCAGCCCGAACCTCTGCATCCAGTATGCTGCTAAATACAATGACCTGTTTATGATCCAGCACTGCCCTTTTAATGCTCTTTCTGATCTCATGAGCCTCTGTAATCGAGTTAACATACCTGTGAACAACAGTATGAAATTCGGTTTCAGGGAACTGGCTTAATAAACTTTGTCCAAGTTTTTCAATAGTAATTGCCGTACTATCAGAAACGAAATAAACAATTCTGCCAGAATCTACTTGAGGATCTGTTGTCATAAAATTAAATCAAGGTGAAAAATGTCTCAACCAGAGTATATACTCTACCCATTGTTACAAAGACAAGTACATTGGAATACACTGGAAAAGCATAGCAAAAGGGTCGACAAATTGAATATATATTGTCGTAGGCTAAAGCAGGTTGGGCAAGAGGACATCAACCTGGTTGGTGGCAAAAATGCATCATTAGGTGAAATGATACAGCAGCTTGAGCAGGCGGGGGTAAAAGTCCCTCATGGCTTTGCTACTACCGCTCAGGCTTTCAGGGAGTTTCTGGCTCACTCGAACCTTGATGAAAAAATCTATCCTTTGCTTGACTCATTAGATATCAATGATACGAATGCATTGGCTCAAACAGGTGCACAGATCCGCAGCTGGATCATACAGGCACCCTTTCCTGAAGACATCGAACACGCTTTTCGTGATACCTGTCGATCCCTGGTTGATGAATATGGAGAGGATATATCTTTTGCGGTGCGTTCATCCGCCACCGCTGAAGACCTGCCTCACGCGTCCTTCGCCGGTCAGCAGGAGCCTTACTTAAACATAAAAGGGGAAGATAACTTACTGGATACGATTCGAGTTGTCTTTGCTTCTTTATTTACCGATCGCGCCATCAGCTATCGAGTACATCATGGCTTTGCCCATGAACAAGTCGCGCTGTCTGCGGCTGTGCAAAAAATGATTCGCAGTGATCAGGCTTCCAGTGGTGTGATGTTTACACTGGATACCGAGTCTGGATTTCGTGATGTCGTTTTTATCACCTCCAGTTATGGCCTGGGGGAAATGGTAGTACAGGGTACGGTCAGTCCAGATGAATTTTATGTCCATAAACCGATGCTGGCTAAAAACAACCTGGCCATACTGCGTCGTAGCCTGGGTAACAAAAATCAGAAAATGATTTTTTCGGATAATCCTTCCCACCAACATTCAACTCAAATTGTTACTGTTGATGAGCAGGCACAAAACCAGTTTTCCCTGACTGATGACGAGGTCATGTACCTGGCTGAACTCGCCGTTATTATTGAAAACCATTACGGCTGCCCCATGGATATCGAATGGGCGAAAGATGCGGATGACCATGAACTCTATATCGTCCAGGCCCGACCAGAAACCGTTAAAAGTCATGCACATACTCAAGTACTACGACGCTATGAACTGGAACAGCATGGTGATATCTGTGCCAGTGGACGTAGTGTTGGGCAACAAATTGGACAGGGTACGGCACGTCTCATCCTTGATCTAAAAGATATGGATCGTTTGCAACCCGGAGATGTCCTTGTTACCAATATTACCGATCCCGCCTGGGAGCCGGTTATGAAAAGAGCAGCGGCCATTGTCACTAACCGTGGAGGGCGAACCTGTCATGCTGCGATTATTGCGCGTGAGTTAGGAGTCCCTGCTGTTGTCGGTTGCGAAGATGCCACAGAAAAAATTAATGATGGTGATGAGGTTACGGTCTCCTGTGCCGAAGGTGATCGTGGCTTAATTTATGCTGGTAAACTGCCATTTAAGGTCAAAGAAATAAACCTTGGAACCATGCCCAGGTTGCCCGTAAAAATGATGCTCAATGTCGCCACACCCGATCGCGCGTTTGAATTCAGTTTATTACCCAATGATGGTGTTGGCCTGGCCCGACTCGAATTTATTATTAGCCACCATATTGGCATTCATCCCAAAGCAATCATCAACTACCGTTCGGAATCTGATGAAATAAAACAACTCATAGATGAACGCAGTAAAGGCTATGCCGATCCAGTCACTTTCTATATTGAAAAAATGGTAGAAGGTATCTCGACTATTGCCGCCGCTTTCTGGCCCAAACCTGTGATTGTGCGTCTATCGGATTTTAAATCTAATGAATACCGAAACCTCATCGGGGGTGAAAAATATGAGCCCGATGAAGAAAACCCTATGCTCGGCTTTCGTGGTGCCAGTCGTTACAACAGTGATTTTTTTGAAAGCTGTATTGAAATGGAATGCTTTGCACTTAAAAAAGTCCGTGATGACATGGGACTTACGAACGTTGCTATCATGGTGCCTTTTGTCCGTACCCCCGAAGAAGCCCATGATGTTGTAAACCTATTGCATGATTTTGATTTACGTCGCACCATTAATGATCTCAAAATTATCATGATGTGTGAAATTCCTTCCAATGCACTACAGGCTGATCTTTTTCTAAAATATTTTGAAGGTTTCTCCATTGGCTCCAATGACCTGACACAAATGACACTGGGACTGGATCGTGATTCAGAAAAAGTCGCATATTTATTTGATGAACGCAATGAGGCTGTGAAAACTCTAATGAGTATGGCTATAAAAGCCTGTCGTTTTAAAAATAAATATGTCGGTATCTGCGGACAGGCCCCCTCGGATTATCCTGAACTGGCTTTCTGGCTAATGGAGCAGGGTATCAATAGTATTTCCCTTAACCCTGACAGTGTTATTGAAACCTGGCTTTATCTCGCCAAACACATGCCTAAACACTAAAACCACCGTATAATCTAATCATGCTTGTCATACTTATTCTTGCTGCAATTTATTTTATCTGGCTTGGCTTTGGTTTACGTAAAGCACAACGCTATATCTATAGCTGGATAGCCTGGGGAGTAGCGGCCTTATTTGTTTTTCTTATTACAGGTGCCTCCTTAAAAATCATATAATCCTCAAAGTAATTTAATTAATAAGCCTTTTGATTCTTTATCCTGTTTGTAAAAAGGAACATTTCATATCTGATCTTAACCTTCCCCTCATTATTGAACCTGAACAACTGCAGGCCATATTAAGTTCAGATAACCTTCTGATTATCGATTTATCGCAACCTGCAACTTATATTCAGTATCATCTGCCAAATGCAATATTCCTGGGTTACTCCTGAATTGTTCGGATCGAGCAACCACATATGGGCTTACTGCCGCAAAAGAACAACCTGGTCATGTACTGGGTGCTTTAGGAATGAATACGGATACTCATATCGTGACATATGATGATGAAGGTGGTGGCCGTGCCTGTCGCCTGCTCTGGACTCTGAATGCTGTGGGCCATAAAAATCATTCCCTGTTAAACGGTGGTTTACAGGCCTGAACCAATGCGGGCTTTGAAATTACCAGCAAGATTGCCTACCCCACTTTTGGTGATAACTATCCCGTTATTCTGAATAATGAACCTGTTGCAACACGACAATACATTCTCGATCACCCCAGTGATGACAATGTTGTGTTATTCGACACCCGTCATCCTAAAGAGTTTTGCGGTGACAAACGCATTGCTGCAAGAGGGGGACATAATCCTTGTGCGGTTAATATTGAATGGTCAGATGCCATGGACAAAAACCGGGAACTGCATTTAAAGCCAGAATCTGAACTACGCCAGAGGCTGGGAGCTAAGGTATCACTCCAGATAAAACAGTGGTCACCTATTGCCAGACTCATCACCGCTCAGCCCATACCTGCATCATGCTGAAATCATTAGGTTATAAAAATGTGAAAGGCTATCCAGATTCGTGGTCAGATTGGGGGAATGAGAAAACACACCGATTGAGAATTAATCGGTGCAAAAATAATAGATTCATTAATGTGCGCAAATAGAAGAGTCAGCCTGCGCACTCTCATCTGTATTAAACTCAGACTGCCATTTACCTAAACGTATCCGCATACGATCAACATGCCCGCCATCCCAGTATACTTTCTGACAACTGGGACAATACAACGGACTATCAATTTGTGATTTTATTTTTTCTGGCAGCGTTGCAGCTTCATTCTCTGTCGCAGGTCGAAGTGAGCTATTACATACCATGCAACGTACAAAAGGTTGGTGAAGCCAGTTAATAGAAAGCTTTTGTGATAGTTCTCGAGCACAATCATCCAGCTCATTACAATCAAGCAGGATCACCGTACCCGGTGCACGACGATGTTCTAATAATTTTCGATCTCGAGTGATCAGTAAACGATCTTCGGCTAGCGCCTGTTTTAGTAATTCGTAATCACTACGGCCACCCTGCGCTATCAAGGTATCGTAGCCAGCCGCACGTAACCAGCTTCCCAGGCGTTGCAGCATTTCATCACAGAGAAATTTCATCTGTTGTATCCGCTTCGACCTTAATCCTGCTCAGTAGAACGAATTACTCCAGTCACAATACCGAGAATCTGAACTTCTTCATTGCGAAGATAGATAGGAGCCATGTCTGGATTAGCCGGTTGTAGACGAATACCATCATGCTCGACATAAAACTTTTTCAGCGTCACAGTTTCACCATTAATCATGGCAATCACTGATTCCCCATTTGCAGCCGACTCACGTTTTTCAATCACGACAATATCACCATCCTGAATATTGTCATCAATCATAGAATGGCCACGAACCCGTAAGGCGTAACTATTTTTGCGCACCATGTCTGCCGGAACACGAACTCGTTCCTGATCCTCATTCAGATCAACGGGCAACCCAGCCGCAACCCAGCCCAGCAGGGGAATTTCCAGCATGGTATCTACCGCCAACTCCATAGGTTCCAACTCAGGAGTCCAGACAGGACGATTATTCTTAGGAATCAAGTAATTAACATTATTCATTTATGTATTCTCTTAAGACTTTAGGAAACCATAGCGCCTTGAGCTGGATTTTTCAACCGAGAAAGCAAAATCCGCACTTTCATTCCTTACTATCCATGCGATAATCCCTCCCCATGCCAACCCAAGCCCTCACAAACCGTACATTTGTCGTAATATTGTTATTAGTCTCCTCTCTGGCCTTCTTTGCTGGCTATGAGCTACAACGTTCTCCTAAAAATAAACAGCTCGATACACAAGTGGCCGAGATTTTGCCTAAACCACGCACATTGTCTAATTTCAAACTACTCAACCACCAGCAGCAGGCTTTCAACCAACAAAGCCTTAGGGATAAATGGAGCCTGGCATTTTTTGGCTATACCAATTGCCCGGATATTTGCCCGAATACCATGATTGTGATGAAACAATTCTGGAAAAAGTTGTCAGAACTCAACATAGACCTCGATCTTGTTCAGATTGTTTTTGTTAGTGTAGACCCGAAGCGAGATACCATAGGACTGTTGAAAGACTATGTAAGTTATTTCAATACCGATTTTATTGGTGTCACGGGTGATATGTCTGAAATCGAAAAATTAACTCAGGAACTTGAGATTCTGTATGGTTACGAGGAAGCTGATAAAGCCACAGGAAATTATATTGTAAATCACAGCGCACAGATTTTATTACTGAATCCCGCAGCCCAACTGCATGCGATTTTACCTCCTCCACATGATGCCGGTATAATTACGGCTGACTTTATTACTATCAAGAGCCATTATGAAAACTAGAATCCTGCCAACATTGTTATTAAAACTTTCGGTAATACTGTCACTTTTTATTACCAGCAATGCCTTACATGCCACAGAACTGTTACATATCAAAAAGGCCTACTCACCTGAAGCACCACCAGTTGTAAAAATACTGGCGGGTTATATGGAGCTGCATAATCCCACCAGTAAAGATATCGTCATAACAGGCGTTAGTAGCCCGGATTTTGAACATGTAGAAATTCATTCCATGGTGATGCGAGATGGCATGATGCACATGGATCGGCAGGACACGCTGGTTGTACCTGCAAAAGGCCAGGTAAACCTGGAACCTGGTGACCTGCATGTCATGTTCATTAATAAGCTGAAAAGTTTTAAAGATGGAGATCATATCCCTCTGACAATCCAGATGGGGAAACAGTCTCAATCCCTCAGCCTGCCTGTACGCAAAAGTGAATAAGGCACAATACAACTGAATGAAACTCTACGAACAACTTTTTGCCTTACTGCAATACATACTGCCCCATCATCCACTTTCTCGAATCATGCTGCGGCTAACCCGCAGCCAGGGTATCTTCAAACGCTTTTTTACTCCCTGGTTTATTGGTCATTTCAAAATCGATATGACTCAGGCCGAAGAAAGTGACTGGAAACAGTATGATTGCTTCAATAGTTTCTTTACCCGAACTCTCAACGCAGATGCACGTCCTCTGGCGAAAGGTGAAAACATCATTGTCAGCCCGGTCGATGCCTGTATCAGTCAGGCTGGAGCGATCCGTGGTGATCGTATTTTCCAGGCCAAGGGACATGAATATTCGCTAAATACATTACTCGGTGGTGAAAACAGATATTCCGATATTTTTGAGAACGGCCAGTTTGCCACCATGTACCTGTCGCCTCGTGATTACCATCGTATTCACATGCCCATAGATGGCACCTTGCAACAGGTCATCCATGTGCCCGGACGTTTATTCAGCGTCAATCCAGGTACCACTCGAAATATTCCCGGCCTGTTCGCCCGCAACGAGCGAGTGGTGTGTATTTTCGATACAGCTATTGGCCCAATCGCAATGGTGCTGGTGGGGGCCATTTTTGTTTCCAGTATTGAGACCGTCTGGCAGGGCGTAGTCACTCCACCCAGCAGCAAACAGGTACGCCAGTGGGATTGTCGCGAACAAAATATCCTGCTCAAGAAAGGGGAAGAAATGGGCCGCTTTAATATGGGCTCAACAGTTATTCTCCTGTTCCCGGAAAATAAAATGACATGGAATGATAGTGTTACGGCTGAACAGTGTTTCCAGATGGGTGAATTGATGGGAACACTCAACCAATAAAGACCGGTGACGCTCGCTATAAAATATTACCCAATTGTGTCGGTATTCTTATCAATATATTTTATCCGCTCAAAACCATGTAACCATATGTATTTTCAGGAAAAATCATTATTATCTATTTCTCAGGTTAAAGTAGACTGTTTGATTTCTAGTCTCAGAAGCCGTTAATCACGTCGAAAAACCTTACACTGGTATATTCAAGATAGTTAACTTCATTTAGACTTACTTTAAAAATCAAGCGGTTATCTATTCTGGCTTAAATTTTGCAATAATAACGCCAGATAGCACCAAAGATATAGAACAAAATACCCACAATAAACAATAAGTAAAGCCAGCATAGACTGGGGGAAGGGAAACATTCATGACTATTAAAAAAAGGGAACTACTTGCCAGCATCGTCCTCGGCACATTGGTGACGACTCCTGCAGTACAGGCCGCCTATGTACAGGTAGATGGTTCATTTGGTAATCCAAGTGCCTCCGGTTATTTTTTCTATGACCGAATTTACAACCAGGATGGCGATACAAGTCCTGCACAAAATTTACCCTCAAACCTGTTAAGTTCGACTGACTCTGTCGCCTATTTTGGTTGGGGTATTGATGTCGTAGATAGCATCATTACGAACCAGACCATCCAGAGCCATTTTTGGTTCAATGGTCTAAATAGCGTTGGCGGCAGTACAAACCCCAACGTATCCACTGGCGATACTTTCTCCCTGGGTTCATTTACCTACACTAATGAACAAACAGTTTTCGACGGCGGTGTTGTCGATATTGATTTCCAGATGGATATCACTATTGATGGCCAGAATCTGGGACCTGTCAATTATGGAATTCAAATCGACAATACCCGAAATAGCTTGCCGAACTCTGATGACACAGCAACCTTAACAAGTATGCCGACCAGCACTTTAGTCTCACTTGGTGGTGTCGATTATCTCCTGACGTTAAACGGCTTTACTCGTGATTTTGGTTCCAGCTACGAAACCTGGACAAGCCTGCCAGAAGGCCAGCAAACCACAGCAGAAATTTATGCGACTCTAACAGCCGTACCAGTACCTGCTGCAGTCTGGTTATTTGGCTCAGGTTTGATTGGTTTATTTGGACTAGCTAAACGAAAAGCTCGCTCTTAATTACAGACCAGACTTACTCTATTTCAGCCCCGCCATCGTGCGGGGTTTTTCTTTGCCTAAATGAAATACATGTATATTCCAATCTACCTGAAAGACTCAAAAAATAATGAGCTGGACAAGACTTCCAGCTATCGATTAATACACATATCAAATAAAAAGGGCCTCAGTAGCATAACTACTGAGGCCCTTTGGTTACTGACTATTATGAGAACTAATAGCTCTTCAAATACATTCCGCTAGAATTTAACATTCAGACCGGCATAAATGGTACGTCCCATACCCGGAGCAGAAACACCCCAATCGACACCAGTCCCTGACATGGTTTTCCCCTGGCCCATATAAACACCACCCAGTGGGTCATTATAGAATTTGTCGAGGACATTCTCGATACCAAAGTCGACACGAATCTGTCCTGCTTCGATGCTGCTACGTAAATGAAGCAGGCCATAGGCTTTTGTAGTGAGCTCGTTCCGCTCTGCTGACACATCCGTTTTGTCATCAACCAGTTCCACTTCAGCCGTGTTGGTCCAGCTATTCACCCGCTGCACGACCGCCAGTTTTGCATTCAATGGCATCATGTTATAAAGGTTGTCACCCGTCGTCTTATTCTTACCACGAACGTAATTCAACATGCCGGTCGCGGTGAAGTTACCATATGTTTCAGTATTCGCCAGCGGGAAATGGCCGGAGACATCAACACCATAAAGTCGGGCGTCCTGATTCACAAACTGAAGGTAGACAAAGGCATCCGTGACTGTCAGGTTGTCGGCATCACAGACAAGGCCGCTACCAGAACCTCCAGAGCAGCGGGCGGCATCGATATAATCATCAACAAGGGTATAGTAGGGAGTCACTTTGAGTCCCCACTCTTTCTGCGCCGCATCATGCCAGTCGAAGGTGGCGCTGAGGGTATGAGCCACTTCCGGTTCAAGATTGAGGTTGCCCACATACCCGTTACCATCACCAGCCCAGTTGATCATACGCATCGACATACCATGGGTGGACCAGGTGTAACGTTCATAGAGATTGGGTGAGCGGGTTTTCATCGCATAACCAAACTCAATAGTACGGGTAGCCTCTGGCGTAAATTTTGCCAATGCAGTCAGATCGATATTGTTATCGGTCTTTTTGCGATCGGCCGCATTGAAAGCAGCAGCATCGGCAGGGCTATAGGTAGAGCTATAGCCCTGCACCTCACCGGCATTCATATCGACCTTCTCATAACGCAGGCCAAATTGTGTTAACCATTGCGAATTCCATTGCGCTTCCCATTCACCAAACGCGGCCAGGCGATCACGCTCACCATTGTAGATATTCCAGAAGGTATTGGGCCACATTCCCTTACCCGAGGCCAGCCACCAGTCATTCAGCCGGTACTGCTGCATCTCACTACCCACCCGGATCAGATCACGTTCCGACAGGGGAATATCCGCCTTGACGACAGCTCCCGTGTTCTTGCCTTCGGTGTCCATCGGCATGCCCGCCGCACACCCCGTCTGGCCGCCAGCTGGGGTACAGGCTTCCCCATCGGCTGTTGGTACACCCGTATTGGATCCGTACCAGAATAGCTTGTCATCGAAGAACTGCATTTCATGTCGGGTATGTTCTTTATAAACACGCGCTTCCAGATCACCCCAGTCGTACTGCCCCTCGTAGCGCAGGTTTTTCTGAGTACTTTCGTTACCAGTCATGTCCATACGCTGGTTCGGCCAGCCCTGATAGGGAATATATTGCTCACCCAGCTTCAGCTCAACCAGGTGGTTAGCCTGCCGCATCGCCAGCGAGACCGACTGATTACTTGATTTATACATGGTTGAACCAACTTCATCCGCATCCAGCCAGTCCCGACCTGCTGCTGCAAGCCCGGCAGGTTTAAAATCACCCCCGGCCTTGTAGTTATCCGCCTCGGCACTTGAGCCCTGGTAAGTCAGGCTTAGTGTGTCATTGGCAATGGTGGCCGCAAGATTTCCACCCTTTACATTACCGTTAGTACGATAAAATATGCCAATTTCACCCTTTTGTAGTAAACCCTCACCCGCTTCAGCAAACTCTGGATCGGCAGAGTCCACCAGAATTGTGCCTCCAATACTGTCACCACCCACACTCACTGGTGTGATACCCGCAAAGACAGCAATACCGCCAACGTTGGTTGGATCGATATAGGAAAGAGCCGGGTTCATATGGTTACCACAGGCGGAGATCAAATCCATGCCATCAACTTTGATGCGCAGACGATCATCGGCAAGACCATGAATAACTGGCAACCCGGAAACACCGCCACCGCCCTGAATGTTCAGACCTGGAACGTTTCGCAAAAGGCTGGCGGTGTCACTGGTAGCAGGCACCAGAGACATCAGTTCTTCCATTTCAATCTGCTGCTTTGCTCCTTCAACCGTCATGGTTGGCAACTCTGCATCTGCTGCATACAACTTTGTTGTACACAACAACAAAAGACACATGGTTTTTTTCATTTTCATCCTCATTCAATTTTGATGTACAAGCACATTGTCCAGTTACAATTTGTAACTCAATGTAATAACAAAAATATCGAAGGGATATTAAAGTAATAGTGGATGCCAGGCAAACCAAAACTCAGAAAAATCTATACAAATCAATAAATTATAATTCAAGGTGTTTTATATGAGACACTTTTTTTTGACTCATATCATACAACCCGGATACCTGTCATTCTGACGACTTTACATAGAGTAAAATTCAAAAGTTGATTACGAAAAATCAGGCTCTGGAATAATCAAAACTCATTACTTCACTTATTTGATCAATATCTGCGGCCAGCATTACCAGACGATCAAAACCCAGAGCGACACCCGAACAATCCGGCAGGCCTTGAGTTAAAGCAGAAAGAAAATGCTCATCCAGGGGATAGTTATCTTTGTCTGAACACAGGCGTTGGCTTAGATTTTCCTCAAAACGCCGACGTTGTTCGTTACTATTAGCCAGCTCATGGAATCCATTCGCCAGTTCCATCCCATTCAGGTACAGCTCAAAGCGTTCACCCACGGCGAATGGCTGCTCTGAATCTGACTGTTGTGAATTAACCTGACGTATACGGGCTAATGAAGCCTGCGTTTCTGGGTAATCATAAATAAAGACTAATCGGCTAGTTGGTAGTGATTTTTCCAGCACATGGGAAACCAGTAAATCCAGCCAGGCATCTTTATCATTTCCCAGTTCAATACCAGAAATATCATGTTCTAGTGCGCAAGCTTTTAACTTTTCAATATCAGCACTAAATGGATCGATACCAATAAACTGTAGAAAAGCCTGTTGATACGTTATACGGACGGATTCTTCCAGTGACACCGATTCAGAAAGTAATTCTCGAACCAGAGCATCAACCTCATCCATGAGCTGATGATAATCAAAACCCATTCGATACCATTCGATTAAGGTAAATTCAGGATTATGTCGTCGCCCCAGTTCTCCTGAACGAAAGACTTTACTTACCTGATAAATTGAACCACTGCCTGCCGCCAGGAGGCGCTTCATTGGAAATTCTGGTGAAGTATGTAAATAACCGGCCAACTGATTATCAGAGTTATTAACGACAAAACTGTCTATATGAGGATCAGTGGTTGCGGCCTGTGACAGTATCGGAGTTTCCACTTCCCACACATCACGCTCATGAAAAAAAGCCCGCAACTGCTGTAACAGACGGGCCCTTAATTTTAATGTTTCTATACTTGCTGAAGGTTGCCAGTCAGTCACCGTGCAACTTTCCTTTATTCGAAAATATCAAGCGGGATTATTCTTTAACACGGCCCACATATTCACCGGTACGCGTATCAACTTTAATCAATTCACCTTCATCAATAAATAAGGGTACACGTACCACCGCACCCGTATCGCAGGTTGCAGGTTTACCACCACCACCGGAAGTATCGCCACGCACACCGGGATCGGTTTCTGTCACCGTCAGCACCACATGGTTTGGTGGAACCACACCAATAGGGTTACCGTTCCAGAGTGTAACGGTACAGGTGTCCTGCTCTTTTAACCATTTGATCGCATCTTCAACCGCCTTGGCATCGGCTGCAAACTGCTCATAGCTATCTGGATCCATAAAATGCCAGGCATCCCCATCGTTATACAGGTACTGCATTTCGGTATCCATAACATCAGCCGCCTCAACACTTTCACCAGATTTAAAGGTTTTCTCCAGTACTCGACCGGTTTTCAGGTTACGGATTTTAACCCGGTTGAAAGCCTGACCCTTGCCAGGTTTAACGAATTCATTTTCAATAATGCTGCAGGGATCACCATCAAGCATGAGTTTTAGTCCACTACGAAATTCACTAGTGCTGTATGTTGCCATGGAAGCCTCGAATATACTGTTACACTGTTACGTTGTTACTCTGTTTCAGCGACATAAAAAATCAAAAGATGCCTATGATACCGAAAACTGTGCCCACATGGCAGAGGTCCCACCAGAATTTACCAACTCCAGACTGGCAACGAGCCCAGGCGAATGCGATCAGGGATCCCGAAGTACTACTGGACTACCTGGAATTACCACAGGAACTGCTCCCGGCAGCCATTCAGGCAGCCAATGATTTTCCGCTATGCGTACCGTTGACTTATCTTCAACAAATAGAGAAAGGCAACCCAGCCGATCCGCTGTTGCGCCAGATCCTGCCCATTGGCGCAGAACGTAATATGGTTCCTGGTTTCCGGAATGACCCCGTTGGCGATCAGGCCGCTCTGGTCGTACCCGGCCTGCTACACAAATACCAGGGCCGAGTTCTCTTAATGACCACCCAGGCCTGCGCCGTTCACTGCCGATACTGTTTTCGCCGACATTATCCTTACAGCGAAACCGGTGCCAGCCCAGGCAACTGGCAGGCCGCTATTGACTATATTGCAGCTGATGAGAGTATTCATGAAGTTATCCTGAGTGGAGGAGATCCTCTCAGCCTGACAGAATCTCATCTCTCATCACTCAGTCAGCAATTATCCAGGATTCCCCATCTTTCCCGTCTTCGCATTCATAGCCGGACCCCTGTTGTTTTGCCTGAGCGAATTAATGAAGCCTTTGTGCAATGGTTAGCGTCCGTATCACTCAACACGGTACTGGTACTACATTGTAACCACCCTGATGAAATATCAGAGCCAGTTCGTAATGCATTAAATCAATTAAAGAAAACAGGCGTTACCCTGCTCAACCAGGCCGTGTTACTTCATGGAGTGAATGACGATCTAGAAACCTTGACACAGTTGAGTGAAAAACTATTTCAGAATAAGGTTATGCCGTACTACCTGCACCAACTGGACAGGGTACAGGGAGCGGCTCACTTTGAAGTACCAGACAATCGAGCCACTGAACTCATCACTTTACTTCGGCAACAACTTCCCGGTTATCTGGTGCCCCAACTGGTTCGAGAACAGGCCGCTGAAAAATCGAAAACCCCTGTCGTGATCTAACCTAGCCATAAAGTAATCAATTAGTAGTAGATAGAGACAAATAACCGCCTTTTTACTACATTTGTGCTATGCACAAAAATGACGGTTATGCCATAATTTAGTCAATACAATAAACAGGATAAGGGATTTATCTGAATAAGAATTCAATGGACTGGTATGAACGTAATCAACAGCAGGGGTTTTGTGTGGCCAAGTCAATTGAGCTCGCCATTCCAGCACGCAGCAAAAAAGGGAAAAATGCGTTCAGCATTCAACCCAGAAAGCTCGAGCAATGGCTTGAAGATCTACCCAGGGCCAATCTGGGTGAAACCGCTCGGCAATTGTATGATGCCCTTACTAAAGTCAACCAGACTCAGTATTCTTATCATGACCGCCTGCGCTTTCTGGAAAGCATGCGTGAACCAATACATTACATTACCGATTCTCTGAAAAAATATTTTGTTGGTGTTAGCTATCCACTCCCGAATAAGAACCAGAAAATTGCAGCGGTTACACGCGAAATTCTGACCGCTATGGCAACGGGCTACAAAATTGCTCTCACCGACCTGCAAAATAAATCCTTTCTATTTTCAGACAAGAAGCTACTAACTACCCTGCTACACCGCGCTATCGTATACACAGGCCGGACTTTACTGACCTCTTACCAGGTTTATGCTCCCTGTCCGCCCAGACACTGGCAGGAACTCCACAAACTGTATCGCATGGCTGAAGAGCGTAAACTGGAAAACCAGCTGGTGGCCGACTATCAGTTACTGTTTGTTAAACAAAGCAGTATCAACGCAGAATATAACCGAATTTTACTCCTGGCATTAAGCTCCCCCTATCGATTACGCCAGGGAGAAGCCTGTAAGGTTTACCATTCTCTGGAACGCTGGACCCACTACTGCCAGTTAGTCCCTATGGATACAGAGCAAAACCCGGATGAGGGGTATTTTGCTGTTATGCTTGACCGTGATCGCCCACCACGCTCTCTCGCTTTAATGTCAGCAAAAGACTGTACCACGGCAAACTGCCGCATTATCAACACCTCATCTCTGGCAGAAGTACTTCGACTGGAAATACAGCAAACAGCTGAAATTGGAGTGACCTCAGTGCGAGGCATCAGCCTGACACAGCCAGAACTTTCCCATGATTTACTCCGCCGGCTACTTTTGTCCTGGGCCATAAAAAGTAAACGAAATTTCTCCCGTTCCCAAAAAGAGGAACTGGTGGACATCAGTCTGGGACTGAGCCATGTCCACAAATTTATTTTGCAGGGAGATGGTAAAAGTAGCAGCCCTCACGATCATGATTTTGAGCGAAACCGGGCCCATTTTGAAAACACTGAACAGCATCAGGCAGCTACTGGGGATCCAGATGTCTGGAACATGGTCTATCCACGTGAGATTCAAGGCTTTACTGCATTACGTGAAGAAGACCGGAACATACCTTATTTTCCAGTTAATCAGGAAGAGCCTCCTTCGGTACAACAAGATAACTGGGCGATGGTCAATGAAAGTGCTGGCGGCTATTGCCTGGAATATCGCCAGGAAGAATCCGCTCATGTACAGGTAGGTGAGCTGGTAGGAATTCGTCGACATCAAAATCGCAAGTCCAATGAATGGGGCATTGCGGTGGTTCGCTGGATGAAATTTTCCAGTACTCGAACCTTACGAATGGGGGTGGAGATGATCACGCCTAAAGTGGCGGCCATTGGTATCCGGGCCGTTTCACAGACCGATAGTCCCTGTCAGCGTTGCTTAATGTTGCCTGAAATACCCGCGATTCACCAACCCACAACCCTCATTACGGCACCCTCTCCCTGGCGTACTGGGCAATATGTTTCAATTAATCTGATGGGTAAGGAACGTCAGATCCAGCTTACTTCTATGCGACAAACTACCGGACTCTTTACCCAGTTTCAATTTGTCGTGCTCAATCGCCACACAAGAGAAGAGGTACACACTGAACGTGGCCGCTGGGAAATTGATAAGGATTTTACAAAAATCTGGTCATCCATGTAATCTTGCCTTAACCGCATAAAACTGACATGGATGTTCGAAAAGTATTCAAATTGTATCCGAACTGGTTAATTTAACTATAAAAAATGTATAGTTAGTGCCGATAGTAATAAGTGGTGCATTTTCTCTTATAATTTTAAGGTTGCAGTGTGAGCGATAAAAATTTACTCCGGATATTAACTCTGTTCGATACATCAGAAGAAGCAGAAAGCATCATCAATATCCTGCGCAACGCAGGGCAAATAATCCGTGATATCCGAGTTGAGGATGAGGAAGATCTACAGAATGCACTCAATGAAAATCCTGTCGATATCGTACTGGCCAAACAAAAGACTCCCATCTACAGCGCCAAAGAAGCTGTTGAATTTTTAGCCACTAATGGCCGAGATCTCCCTCTGGTGGTCATCACCCCTGCAGGTAGCCCGGCCGACGCTAAAGAAGAACTGGAGGCTGGTGCCCGTGATGCCGTTGCCAGTGACCAGGCTCACCGTATCAAACATATCGTCAAACGTGAAATTGATGATCTCAAAATTCGCCGAGCCTTTCGCCGTAATGAACAGATGTTACTGGAAAATGAAAAACGAACCCGTTATCTCATTGACCAGTCACGTGATGCCATCGCTTATGTTCATGATGGCATGCATCTCTATGCCAATAATGCTTATCTAAAAATGTTTGGTTACGATGATCTGGATGATATAGAAGGAGTACCGATTCTGGATATGGTCACCAGTGAAGACCATTCAACATTAAAAGAATTCCTGCGCAAGTACGCGAAGGGACAAAATACTGATGATACCCTTGAGGTTGAAGGTAAACATATTGATGGTAATGCCTTCAACATCACCATGGAGTTTTCCCGCGCCAGTATGGAAGGTGAAAGCTGTTCACAAATTATTATTCGAGATCAATCCAACAGCAAGGAACTGGAAAAACAATTACATATGCTGAGT
>JAPHRJ010000124.1 GCA_026196045.1 Gammaproteobacteria bacterium | reverse complement strand
TGAGCTATTGAAATCGAAGCTGAAGCAACCATAATGAGGCCAAGCAATAGCAATGTAATCACAGGCAATAGTAACCACGGATCAACAGATAATGCCTGTTTCTGCCGTGTGCTACTCAGCATGTCTTTACTACTGATTGCATTAAGGTAGCTCATCCCAACAATGACCTCACCAGTCCCATAAAGATTTCACCACGTTGCTCATAACCACTAAACATATCGAAACTGGCACAGGCAGGAGATAACAGAACAGCATCACCTGATTCAGCCTGCTCGGCAGCTAGTGCCACGGCTTCTGACATGTCTTTCGCATGTAAAACAGATACGGTGTTTTCTAAAGCCTGTTCAATAATGCTGGCATCTTCACCCAGAAGGATCACGGCTCTAGCTTTATCTTTTAGTGCATCACGTAAAGGACTAAAGTCCTGACCTTTACCCTGTCCACCAGCAATTAATATAATATGCTCAGTTTCAATACCCTGTATTGCTGCGAGTGCCGCACCAACATTCGTAGCTTTGGAATCGTTAAACCAGCTGATCCCTTTATAATCACCCAACCACTGACAACGATGAGGCAGACCATTATAGGTACGTAATGCATTCAACATGGCAGGTACAGGTAAACCAGAGGCATAACCTAGTGCCAGAGCAGCCAGTGCATTTGATTGATTATGCAGACCTTTAATACGTAATTCAGAGACAGCCATTAACTTCTCCTGTCCCAGACATAACCAGGTAGTACCACCCTGCTCACAAATGCCAAATTCATTTTCTGACTCTGGTTTATGCAGGCCAAAATAAATCACGGAACGACCACTACTCACCATATCCAGAGTTGCGTTCACTCGTGGATCATCTTTATTAATAATCAGGGTGCCACTGCCGTAAAATATTTTTGCTTTTGCTGCGGCGTAATCTGTTAGTGATGAATAACGATCCATATGATCTTCGCTAAGATTAAGTATCGTTGCTGCACAGGCATTCAAACTATCTGTGGTTTCAAGTTGGAAGCTTGATAACTCCAGCACATACAGATCATTAGCATCATCAATCAAATCAAGCGCTGGTGTACCAATGTTTCCACCAACAGCAACTTGACGTCCGGCACTCACTGCCATGTCACCGACTAAAGAAGTCACAGTGCTTTTACCATTTGAACCAGTAATAGCAATAACCGGCGCATCTACCAGACGTGCAAATAATTCAATATCACCTAGTACTTCAACACCTTTTGCTCGTGCTTCAGCAATTAAGGGTTCTCGTAAGGACACACCAGGACTAACAAGAATCATATCTGCCCGATTAAAAGCTTCTGTATCGAAATTACCGACAAAGACAGCAACATCGGGCCACTCTCTCTCCAGCTCATCCAATCCAGGTGGCTGCAAACGTGTATCAGTAACAGCAATCTCAATACCATGTGACGCAAGAAAACGGGCGCAAGACAATCCTGTTTTGCCCAGACCTACTATCAAAACACGTCGGTTCTGTAGTTCTTCAATCACACTGTTATATTGTGTTGTTGTCATATATTTTTTTATCGCCAACATAAGTGTTACCGAACTTTCAATGTTGCTAAACCAATCAGAACCAGAATAACTGTTATGATCCAGAAACGAACGATCACTCGTGGTTCCGGCCAGCCTTTTAATTCAAAATGATGATGTAGAGGTGCCATCCTGAAAATTCGTTTACCGGTCAGCTTGTAAGAACCAACCTGTAAAATAACGGATACCGTTTCCATTACGAAAACACCGCCCATAATGAATAGCACCAGTTCCTGTCGCACAATAACAGCAACAATCCCTAATGCAGCACCCAATGCCAACGCACCAACATCACCCATAAATACCTGTGCGGGATAAGTGTTAAACCAGAGGAATCCTAAACCTGCACCGACGATTGCTCCACAGAAAATAACAAGCTCACCGACACCGGCTATATATGGAATTGAAAGATAAGATGAAAATACGGAATGACCAGTCAAATAAGCAAATATAGCCAGTGCACCAGCAACCATGACTGTGGGTAATATGGCCAGACCATCCAGTCCATCGGTCAGGTTAACCGCATTACTACTTCCAACAATGACAAAGTAAGCCAGTAGTACATAGCTCACCATACCAAGTTGAATAGCAACATCCTTAAAAACAGGAACAATTAATTGAGTCTCAATGGGTGTCGCAACGCTATATAAATAAATTGCGGCACTCAAACCTGCGACGGATTGCCAAAAATATTTATAACGGGCAATAAGTCCTTTTGGATCCTGTTGAACCAGTTTTTTATAATCATCTACCCAGCCAATAATTCCGAATACACCAGTAACCAGTAAAACAACCCAGACGTAATGATTATTCAGGTTGGACCATAATAGGGTGCTGATAAAAATCGCAACCAGAATTAAGGCACCGCCCATTGTGGGTGTACCGGCCTTACTAAAGTGACTTTCCGGACCATCATCACGAACTGTTTGACCAATATTGTAAGCGCTCAGTTTTTTGATCATTCCCGGTCCGACAATAAAAGAAATGGTCAAGGCAGTCAGGACCCCAAGGATGGCCCTTAATGTCAGGTAGTTAAACACATTAAATGCGCTGTAATAGTCCTGCAGATATTGAGTCAGTGCATATAACATATCAGTTCACTGCTCCTTCAACTGTTAAGGCATCCACTATCTTGTTCATCTGCGTTCGTCTTGAACCTTTAACCAATAAGGTTACACCTTCACCAAGCAAGTCCTTTAAACGAGCTATCATCGCTTCATGCGAGTCAAATATTTCTGCATTCTCACCAAAACGTTCTGCAGCTATTGCTGCCAGTTCACCCAGTGCAAATAATCGTTGTACGCCTGCTTCATGAGCATGGATACCAACCTGTTCATGCAAGAACTCTTTTTCATCACCTAGCTCACCCATATCGCCAAGAGCAAGTATGCGTTGATTGCTAACCTGGCATAGCACCTCAAGTGCTGCCTGCATAGATGCAGGATTGGCATTATAGGTGTCATCAATAATCCGACTATTTTTAATGCCCGGTTTACGTTGCAACCGTCCAGGCACTGGCTGCATTTTTTCAAGACCATTACGAATATCATCAAGCTCAACACCCGCTGCCACTGATGCCGCCGTTGCAGCTAGTGCGTTCATCAAATTGTGATGTCCTAATAAAGGCAACTTCAGTTCAAAACTCCCCCTCGGCGTATAAACAGTCACACCATGTTTATCAGTTGGAATTCCTGCAGCCTGAATATCCGCTACATTCTCAATACCAAAGGTTAAAATATTAAGGTTGCCAGTCTGTTGTTTTATGATATCTATCCATACTGAGGCATACTGATCATCCGCATTAACAATTGCGTAACCTTCATCCTGTAAGCCAGAATAAATTTCAGCTTTTGCTTTAGCTACACCTTCCAGACTACCAAACCCTTCAAGATGAGCACTTGCTGCATTCGTAATCAACGCTACAGTCGGCCTGGATAGTGAAGTTAGGTAAGCAATTTCACCTGTATGGTTTGCGCCCATCTCAATAATAGCTTTATCGTGTTTGGCATCTAGCCCGAACAGCGTCAGGGGGACACCAATATCATTGTTAAGATTCCCCTTTGTAGCTAACACATCACCCTGCTCTGAGAAAATGCTATGTAACATTTCTTTTACTGTCGTCTTGCCATTGCTGCCTGTTACCGCTACCAAAGGCAAAGTAAACTTATCTCTCCAATAGCTGGCTAATTGACCCAACGCCTGATGTGTATCATTTACAACTAATGTTGAATTTATTTTTCCATTCTCTTTTTCCAACATACAGGCTACCGCACCAGACTCCATAGCCTGCTCGGCAAAATCATGAGCATCAAAGTTAGGCCCACGTAAGGCAATGAATAACTCACCACCTTTAAGACTACGTGTATCCGTACTCACTCCTTTTAGCATGCAATTATCACCTTTCATTTGGCCATTAACTGCGGTTGCTGTTTCTGATAAAGATAAACAAAAACCTGTAGCTGTTTGAGAATTATGATGCTTAACTTGCATTCTCAACCAATCCCAAATATTTTTTAGCTTGCTCTATATCACTAAATGGTTGCTTTTCATTACCTATGATCTGGTAATCTTCGTGACCTTTTCCTGCAATTAAAACAATGTCGCGGCGTCCTGCATTTTCAATCGCATACTCAATAGCGCGGGCACGATCGGTTTCGACCATTACATTATTTTTTTCTGTAACACCCTGCTGAATATCTGCAATAATTTTTCCAGGATTTTCTGTACGGGGATTGTCATTAGTCAGTACAACATGATCGGCATACTGTGAAGCAATCCCGCCCATCATGGTGCGTTTACCCTGATCGCGATCGCCACCACAGCCAAACACACACCAGAGCTGTTCATTGCAATGTTCACGTAAAGTTGAGAGCACATGCTCAAGTGCATCAGGCGTATGCGCATAATCAATAATAACGTGTGGTTTACCCTTAACTTTGATAGCTTCCATACGTCCTGCAACAGGTGACACTAAAGCAAGCCGCTCCAGAACCGTATCCAGTGGCATATTTTTAAGTAACAGAACACTTAATACTGCCAACAGGTTGCTGGCATTAAAACGACCCAGTAGTGGAGCTTTTAAAACTCCTGCTCCCCAGGGAGTTGAAACTATCATTTGCATACCCTGTTCATTTAAAACAAGGTCATGCCCGTAGACATCAGGCTGGTTTTCTTTATTCAGACCATAACTAACAACCTGCACACCTGCTATTTGCTTATGAAATAATTTGCGACCGTAAGTGTCATCAACATTTATAACAGCCTGTTTCAGGCCAGGCATACCAAACAGTACTTGTTTGGCAAGAGCATAATTTTCAAGATCACCATGATAATCAAGATGGTCACGACTTAAATTGGTAAACACAGCACAATCAAACTCAATTCCATTTACGCGTCCCTGATCAAGAGCATGAGAAGACACTTCCATACTGATATTATTAACACCCGCAGCATGCATTTCTGCTAACCAGCGATGGCAATGCAATGCATCCGGTGTTGTATGATTTGTATCTTTCAAACCCCCATAAATACCGGCACCAAGAGTCCCCATCACACCACAGAATGATTCATGGCTTAAGGCTTGAGCCAGATACTGACTACAGGATGTTTTACCATTGGTACCCGTGATACCTACGACATGCATGTCTTTTGATGGCGAGTGATAGAATCGATCAGCGATCAGGCCCAGTTTTGCAGGTAAGCCCGCTATAGCTATCAATGGTATACGTTGGCCTGTTGGTGTTTCGCGCCAGATAACTGGCATAGCTACTGTATCTTTTTCTGTTTCCCAGACAACAGCAATCGCACCATTCCTAATGGCTGAGTCAATAAATACAGATGCATCATGTGTCAGGCCTTTAACCGCAAAGAAAAGATCGCCAGCTTTAACTTCTCGACTATCCATGCATAAGCCAAGTATTGAGCGATCAGCCTCGGTATTAATACTGGCAAAACCGCTTAATAAATCGCTTAACAATAATTGTGAAAACACTGGTGCTGTCATCATGGGCGTACTCCCATGTTGTTCAGAACTGCCATGTGAATTTTCTGTTCATCAATATTATCTGGTGGGATGTCCATTAAGCGTAATGCACCGGCCATGACTTTAGAAAATACTGGTGCAGCGACTTCTCCGCCGTAATACACATCTGAACTCGGTTCGTTGACCATAACTACCATTACCAGTCGTGGATCACTGGCAGGAACCATACCTGCGAACACCGAGATATAACGATCATCACTATAACCACCAGCACTGGCCTTTTTCATAGTGCCAGTCTTACCGGCAACACGATAACCAGGTACCGCCGCTTTACTACCCGTGCCTTCTTTTTCAATAACGGTTTCCAGCATGCCGCGTACGGATTTAGAAATACTGGTTTTGATAACCTGCTCACCGGTTACAACTTCATCAGTTTTCTGAAAGCTAACAGGTAACAGACGTCCATCAGTAGCAAAGACCGTATAGGCACGCGCTAACTGTAAAGGAGTGACTGAAAGGCCATAACCATAGGCCAGTGTAGCTCGCTCAATCTCTCTCCAGTTTCGACTGCGGGTAAACACACCACTGGCTTCGCCAGGGAAACCACTTCCAGTACTTTCACCAAAACCAACTTTGGAATATCCGTTCCATAATCGATCTTCTGATAATGCTAGCGCCATTTTACTTGCGCCAATATTGCTCGACTTTTGCAGGACTTTTGACACACTGATCATGCCGTAGTTACGGATGTCACGAATTGTATGACGACCAACCCGGAATGTTCCGGGAGTGGTATTAATTAAGGTTTTTTCTTTATATTTTCCGCTAGCTAACGCAGCAGCTACCGTAAGTGGCTTAACTGTTGAACCAGGTTCAAACACATCGGTCACCGCACGATTACGATAAGCTGAGCTACGTAACTGTCCACGGTTATTAGGGTTGTAAGATGGTTGATTAACCATCGCCAGCACTTCGCCACTCTTTGCGTCCAGTACCACGGCTGAACCCGACCTGGCTTTGTGTTTTAAGACTGCACGTTTTAATTCACGATATGTCAGGTATTGCAGACGACGATCAATACTAAGCAACAAATCCTGTCCAGGGTTTGGCTCACTCAATAATTCAATGTGTTTAACCACTCGCCCCAGACGATCTTTCAGAACACGTTGGCTACCCGAAGTACCCTGTAGCCAGTCGTTGTAGGCCAGCTCAATACCTTCCTGTCCAATATCATCAACATTGGTAAAACCCAGTACATGGGCTGTTACTTCACCAGTTGGATAATAACGATGATATTCCCGTTGCAATGACACACCAGGAATATTCAGAGCCATCACTTTTTTTGCCAGATCAGGTGCAATGTGGCGTTTAATATAAACAAACTCTTTATCTTTACGTGGCAGGACTAACTGTTGTAGATGTGAAACCTTCATGCCCAATATACTTGCAAGATGGGTCCATTGATCATGCGCGTCAATAAAATCTTCTGGCTGTACCCAGACAGAATCAACCGGGGTACTGATAGCCAGCGGTTCACCCTGGCGATCCCGAACCATGCCACGATGAGCGGCTACCGGTAATACACGTAGGTAGCGAGCATCACCCTGGTTTTGCAGGAAGTCCTTGTTAAATACATGCAGGTCAACACCGCGCCAAAGTAGCACAAGCGCTGACGCTACAACGCCGGTAATCACGACCACCAGACGAAATGTATATGCAGACTTGTTGCCCTGTTTACTCATGGCTTAACAATCACGACCTTTTCATATTCAAACTGTTTCATACCCAGCTTATTCCGTGCTGTTTTTTCAATACGACCATGTGTAGCCCAGGTGCTCTGTTCTAATTGCAACTGACCCCATTCCACATTCATCGCATCACGTTGTTGCTGTAATTCATTTAACTCTACAAACAGACGTCGGCTTTGATGCTTGCTATACACCACGCCTAAGGCCGAAAACACTACTGCCACTGTCAGCAGGCTCACGATAATTTGCATTTTCATACCATGCGTTCCGCTGTTCGCATAATTGCACTACGTGAACGTGGATTAGCCGCCACTTCATCTTTACCTGCACGAACCGCTTTACCTATTAAATTCATGCTGGGCTTAAGCTGTGACTGCATCACCGGTAAATCCGGTGGAAAGTCATCACCTTTGGCCATATCACGCATAAAATGTTTAACCCGACGATCTTCCAGTGAGTGAAAGCTAATCACCACCAGTCGACCGCCGGGTTTTAAAATTTCCAGTACTTTTGTAAAACAATCTTCAAGGTCAACCAGTTCACGGTTAATATAAATTCGAATAGCCTGAAAACTACGTGTTGCAGGATCCTTGTTTTTTTCCCAGGCTGGATTCGCTTCAGCCACGATGGTGGCCAGTTGTTTTGTTGTTGTTATGGCCTTAACTGCACGAGCTTTAACAATCGCTCCAGCGATTCGTTTAGCAAATCGCTCTTCCCCGTATTCTTTTAATACACGGGCAATATCTTTTTCTTTGGCCGTTGCAATCCATTCCGCCGCAGACTGACCCTGCTCCGGGTCCATACGCATATCCAGTGGACCTTCCTGCTGAAAACTAAATCCACGTTGCGCATCATCCAGTTGCGGTGAAGACACACCCAGATCCAGCAGAATGCCATCTACTTTTCCCATCCAGCCCAGTTCTGCAACATGTGTATCCATCATGGCGAAAGAGTCCTGCCTGATTGAAAAACGTGGTTCATTTACAAAAATGTTATTAGCTTCTGTAATGGCCTGGGGATCTTTATCCAAAGCCAGTAGCTTTCCTTCCTCACCCAACTGCGCCAGAATCGCTGAGCTATGGCCACCTCGACCAAATGTCCCATCTATATAATATCCATCGGGCCGAATATTCAGTGCTTCTATGGCTTCTTTTAGTAATACCGGCCGATGTGCCTGTTCTTCTGTCATTGCTTACAACGACAGACTCTCAAGTTGAGTAGACAAGGCCCCTTCATCTTCATTACTAGCCAACCAGCTATCACGTTGACTATTCCAGGTGTCCTCATTCCAGATCTCAAATTTGTTGCCCTGCCCTACCAGTGCAATATGCTTTTCCAGATCGACAGTTTTACGCAGCGCTGGTGGCAACAAAATACGACCGTTGCCATCCATTTCCAGATCCGTGGCATGACCAATTAAAATACGCTGCAGGCGACGGGCTTCGGTATTAAGATTACCAAGCCGACCTAATTCGCGTTCGATGGTTTCCCATTCAGGCAGGGGGTACAACAACAGACAGGGATCACGAATATCCAGTGTGACCACAACCTGGCGATCGCACTGAGACGAGAGGCGATCACGATACCGACTTGGTATCGCCATTCTCCCCTTAGCATCCAGATTGAGTGTATTTACACCACGTAACAAGGCCGAAATCCCCTGGTCAAATTTTGTTCTTAATTCTTTCGCAAATTTAGCACATGGATCCATAAAAACCCACAATGATCCACTTCGATACACTATAGGTATGAATGACAACTACTGTCAAGCAAATTGCCTCACAAAACAGGAATTCTTTCTTTAATGACAATGACTTAGCGTCACTTGTTGAAGTGGGAGAAAGGCAAAAACGGCAATTTCTGAGGATAAGATCGACTGAAAAAACAGTGACTTAAAATACAAAGCTAATGTAGCTTAAGAGGATCGTTTTGGTGGAATTTTGGCCAGAATTAAAGTGGAGTCAGCCGATAAGCCGGGTTCTGTCGTGGGCAATCATTCATCTGGGATGGATGTCACCATCCACCTCAAGCAACCTACCCGGGAACCGTGCGAGCCACACGCGATCCGAAGATCTGTTCCCCTATTTGGTCTTGCTCCGAGTGGGGTTTACCAAGCCGCCGAATGTTACCACCGACGCGGTGCGCTCTTACCGCACCATTTCACCCTTACCAGCCGAAGCTGGCGGTATATTTTCTGCTGCACTTTCCGTAGGCTCACGCCCCCCAGCCGTTAGCTGGCACTCTGCTCAGTGGAGCCCGGACTTTCCTCCAAGAGATAAATCTCCCAGCGACTGCCTGGCTGACTCCAATGACAGTTTAACCGGTTTCACAAACTTATGCTTGCAGGAATATAACGGCCAAAAGAAAGCCCGATGGAATCGGGCTTTTGAAATGAAAGGTTTGAGAAAAAAGGCGAAACTATTTCACCGTGACCAGACCAAAGATCTGCCACAGTTGCATTCCACCTCGATAATAGAAAATTTTCGAAGCAGGATAGCCATGTTTGATCAGTGCACGAATCGCACGGGGTGACTGACCACACCATGGGCCATTACACCAGACTACAATAGGCTTGGCCTGGCTAAAATCCCAATGTTCCGTTTTCAGCGCACCATCATTAAAGCCCAGATTTTCAATCATTAATTCAATAGAACCGACCCCCTTACGTTCCACACCTCCGAGCTTAAAGAAGGCGCGACGCAATTCATTGCTACCCACAGGCTTTTCAATATCTGTGAACGGAATATTGACTGAACCGGGAATAGTACCTTTGGCATGCCAGGCTGGAATACGTGCATCAATAATCATGCCTGTGCCACCATTCACCTGTTTTTCCATAAAGTCGAAAATAAAGGCTTCACCAACGGTTTTAACGCCTTCAGCTATGTCCATCGGTTGAATACAAAATGGTGGGCACTTACGTGAAGTCTTGGCAAAACCACCGGTGATCTTGTGGTTCTGATCCTGAATACGTTGAATACGGACATACTGACCTTTATGCAGGACTTCTACATATTCCTTTGCCGGCATTAAACCCACATCAAGTGCATTGGCCACCGTAAAGGGGGCGGCTAATAAAAATCCTGTTAATAAGCGTTTACCGAGTGTAAGCATTTAATTCTCCTTAACCTATCGAGCTAAACCACTGATGACTTTTGTTATGTGTTCAATTTCTGGAGTTTCCAGGTAAGCTTTGTAAACCATACTTTTTGATACCGGATCCAGCTTGCTGAATAAAATAGAAGTTGCAAAGTAATTTCTTTTTAAACTTTTTTCAAAATCAGATTGCGACATACCGGATTCCAGAATACCTAAACTTTGTTCGTCAAAGTTCCAACTACTATCGTCCGTAATTTCAATTTTCTTGATCTCTTTTTCTTCCAGGGTTGTCATTTTATCAATGGTTAAACCATCAGCTTCATCCATCAAGCTATCAACATACTCACCCTGGCTTTTTAGTACCTTTACTTTGTTTTTTTGTTTAGTGGCCGCAACAGGCGCACTTCCCGCCTCAGCCGATAACTCATCCATGTAATCTGCAGCTAAACTAAAGGAAGGATTTAAGCCCAGCACAGTCAGAGTCAACAGAAATCGTAATAAACCCTGTTTTATTAGCCTGTAAACTAAATTGTTTTGCAATAACTCCGAATACATTCAGTAGAATCCTTCTTCCCTTTACCTTTATTTGAACGTTAGTATTTAATTAATCATTAATATTACATCTGCCTTGTAAGTATAGATTAATAACAGAACTAGTCGGAGGTTATATCGGCTATATGAAATAAATACTTAGCTCTGGTCATGACAAATCTCAAGATAAACCAAATTTATTAAAGTTATTGATTTCAATAACGATAAAAAAACTAAGTTTGAATAAAATAGCAGCACTAAGGCTCCTCATAGCATTTTATTAAATTAAGGTGCAATAAATGTACAATACTGGAATCAGGCTTTCACCTGCACAACAATACCTATCTCAAACCTGTCAACGACTACTTTTATCAATCACTATATTCTGAATTATAAATAATGCATCCCCAGTTTTTGCCATTGGTTATGAAAATGAATTAGCTGATGAAGCCGGTACAACCAGCGTCAAAACCAGCCAGGTTGGAGCAAAACAAAATCCACCTAAGAAACAAACGAAAGTACCTCAAATTGATTCTACTCAGGATCGCAAAAAATACCTGGAAACGATTATGGCAAATCCGGATGATTTTGAACTGGATAATGTTTCTACTATGCAAACAAAATCAATTTCAAAGTCAGAACAACAAAATGTAAAAAAAGCACCAGCCAAAGTTAACTGGAATCACAGCACACAGCAAAATGAAACGTTACTACCAGGTTTACTCTTAGAGAAATTTGAACAGCGTCTACGGGCCAATTATTTTGTTACTTTCGCTCTCTATAGCAATCTGGATCCTGTCGCCAAAAACATGGTTTATCAGTCTTATCTAAAAAAAATCGGATATAGATAATGTTACTAAAACCATTGGCAATCTATCGAAATAAACATCAGGGAATCAAAACTTACAAAGTGCAGAATCCAGCATTGCCACAGTGGTGAAAGAAGCCAGATAGTGGGCTAACATCCTGTAAGCATTTTCCTGTCATGCCATGATGCTAACCTAGCTATTTAACAAATTTCATTCATTTTCAACAAATTACACATATGTTTTAGTTTGAGCCCAAAATAATCTACTTTAGCATGTGGTAATACAGGTCATTACCTGATAGTATTACTCAAGTTTTAAAAATTCTCATGAGGTAATCTAAAGATGGAAGCGATTGTTAACGGTCAAACTATTAAATTAAGCGAAGCGGGTTGGCTGGAAAACCTGGATGAATGGAGCGAAGAGCTCGCAGCCGAAATCGCTAAAAATGAAAAAATCGGTGAACTCACTGAAGAGCACTGGGATATCATCAACACAGCTCGCGAATACTTTACCGACAACGGTTCTGTGTGTGAGCCACGTAATTTTTCAAAAATTATGAAAGAACGTTTTGGCAAGGATCGTAGCAGCCAGAAATATATCTACTCGCTGTTCCCAACTGGCCTGATTAAATGTGCAAATAAAATTGCCGGCCTGCCACGTCCAAAAGGTTGCAGCTAGAACTGGCTTAATTACTGGCTTAATTAAAGACTAGCTCTATCTAGTCTTTGAATATAAAGGAAGGGGGCTTCAGTCCCCTTTTTTTATTCTGAATCTTTCCCTGCTTCGTTCTTATTCTTTACAGCCTGCTGATACAACTGGTTCTTCTTAGCCCCCGTGATTCCTGCCGCCAGACTAGCCGCCTGTTTCAATGGAAGTTCTTTCTGCAAAATAGCCATAATCCTCTCGGCTTCAGGTGAAATCTCTGATGTAGTCTGTTTTTCCTGACCATGCACCAGAATCACCATTTCACCCTTACGTTGATTCTTGTCCGCACCCAGCCATGACACCAGTGCCTCCAGTGTATCCCCATGGATTGTTTCAAAGGTCTTGGTAATTTCACGAGCCAGCACTGCCTCCCGAGACGGCCCGAACACATCCAGCATGTCCTGCAGGGTTTCTTCAATACGGTGCGGGGACTCATAAAAAACCAGCGTACAGACTTCCTCTTTTAAACCTTGCAGGCGTTTTAACCGGGCAGTCGATTTGGACGGTAAAAAACCTCCAAAATAAAAACAGTCCGTGGGTAGCCCCGCGGCTGACAGGGCTGTTATCAAAGCGCAGGGGCCTGGGACGGGTACAACACGGAGTCCACGTTGACGAGCTTCTCGCACCAGATGGTAGCCGGGATCGCTTAATAATGGCGTTCCCGCATCAGAGATCAGAGCGAGGGACTCACCATCAGCAATCCGCTGTAGTAATTTGTCACACACCTTGCGCTCATTGTGTTCATGCAGAGCAACCGTCGGAGTCTGTATTCCATAATGCTGTAGCAAACGCGCACTATGACGTGTGTCTTCCGCTGCGATCACATCCACCTGTTCCAGGATTTCCAGTGCACGAGCCGAAATATCCGCCAGATTGCCAATCGGTGTCGCAACAACATAGAGAATCGATGGTTCTGGGTTCATTCCTGTTTCCTGGGTTTATTTGGTAATTGATTTGGCAATCGATACGCAGATTTAAATATAAGTTTATGTATCATAGTGCTCAGGAGCTAACTGTGTTAATTTTTTTGTGCATTTATCACAAAGCGTATGACAATCGCGCAATTTTTAATAACGGCCGCTATAATGGCTGACAGCAAAACTGCGATATCCAGACCACCAAATAACAGAAGTTTACCAAGACTATGAATTGGAATATTAAGTTTTTTCTATTACTTGTGATTAGCGCCCTGCTCTCAAGCTGCGCCAGTGGTCCCGAGCAAAGCCAGTTGAACCCGGATGATGCGGAACAATTGCTCGCCCGAGGGGAATACCATGATGCGAGTAAACTGTTCGTGGATATCGCCAAACAACTAAGTTCACAGAAACGAGCCCCTTATCTACTCCGGGCCACGGCCGCCCAGGCCCGACTGGGCAATGTCATCCAGAGTAAACGCATATTAAAAAGTATCCAGCTGGATGCCGCTGACCCTGTACATATAACCCTTTTCTACCTGACTGAAGCCCACATTGCATTAGCTGAACGCCAGACTGGAAGGGTCTTTGAGATTCTGGATAATAATCCACCGATGGCCGGAATAAACCGTTTTTATCTGGCGGATTATCATGATCTTCGAGCCGACGCTTATCACCTGTCTGGTAACCGCATCGAGACCGCACGTGAACTTATTCAACGTGAACATTACCTGCGAGATCCAGAAATCATTCGAGCTAATCAACAGGACATATGGCAATCCCTGTCCATGCTGACCGAGCGCGCTTTACTGCAGTTACGCACCGATCCCCCACCGAATATATTAAGTGGCTGGATGGATCTGGTACGCATCACCAAAACCTATCAGTTACGACCTGAAATGTTGCAACAGGCTTTGCAGCAATGGCGTCAGACTTATCCCAGCCATCCAGCGGATCAAACACTCATTGATGATTTACGCAGTCGTAAACCAGATGATGTCACGATCCCTGAACGCATTGCACTGTTACTCCCTTTCTCCAGTAAATTTGCCCGAGCCGCAGAAGCTATACGTGATGGTTTTTTTGCCGCCTATTATTCCAACAAAACCCTGCGTAAACAGTCCATCCGGGTTTATGATGTGGGAGAGATGTCACAGGACATAACGAATATCTACCAACAGGCTATTAATGAGGGAGCTCAATTCGTTGTTGGCCCCTTACATAAGGATTCCATTAATGCCCTGGCTGAAACCAATTCCTTGCCCGTCCCGACTCTGGGCTTGAATTACAGTCGTAACGAAAATATCCCGGCAAACCTGTACCAGTTTGGTTTGTCTCCTGAGGAAGAAGCTCGACAGGTCGCTGAACGTACCTGGCTGGATGGCTATATTAATGCCGCCGTTTTGGTACCGGCTGGTCCATGGGGAGAACGAGTGGCCCAGGCCTTTAATGAGCGTTGGCAGGAAGTTGGTGGCAGAATTGTGAGTCAGCAAAACTATAACTCGACAGATAAGGATTTTTCTCGCCCCATCCGTACACTGCTCAATATAAACCAGAGTCAACAACGCTACCGCAGCCTGTCCAACTTGCTTAACCGAAAGTTGAAGTTTACTCCCCGCCGTCGTAATGATATTGACTTTATATTTATGGCCGCCTATCCACGTCAGGCCAGACAAATTCGACCACAATTAAAGTTCTATCATGCATCAACGGTACCCGTTTATGCCACCTCCCATGCTTTCACGGGCAACCTGAATCCTGAACGTGATCGTGACATGGATGGACTGGTCTTTGGTGATATGCCCTGGGTATTGAGTGACAGTACCACGCACCGGAGTTTACGCAGCCAGCTTGAAAGTGATATTTCAAAAGCCGGAAACAGCTTACAACGACTCTATGCTCTGGGTATTGATGCCTACAATATTATTGGTGCCCTGAATCCACTCAAACAGTACACCTACGAGCGCTATGATGGTGAAACTGGAAGTTTAAGCCTCGACCTTAAGCAACGCATACAACGCCAGGTTACCTGGGTAAAATTCCGCAGTGGTCGCCCGGTACTGGTAGATCAGGAGCTTTGACCTTCCTGTATGTTTTTTACAAAAAAAACATCTCGAGAGGTTGGACAGGCAACAGAAACTTTGGCCTGCCAGTACCTGGAAAAACAGGGCTTAAATCTTCTACAAAAGAACTATCTATGCAAGTCTGGTGAAATTGATCTAGTCATGCAGGATGGCCAAAGCCTGGTTTTTGTTGAAGTCCGTTACCGCAAAAATACTAACTTTGGCCATGCAGCAGAAACTGTTAACCATTCAAAACAAAAGAAGCTAATCCATACCGCTAGTCACTATTTACAAAATCATTCTGATCAGGCCAATAAACCGGCTCGTTTTGATGTTATTTCTATTTCGGGAAAAGCTGATCAGTATGATATAAACTGGATACAGGATGCATTTCAGGTTTTATCATGAACAACGAAAAACAGATTAAGCAATTATTTGAAGACAGCATTCAAACTAAACAGGTTTCTATGGAAGTCCTGGCTGGTCCCATTAGTCAGGCTTCAACATTAATGAATCATGCCCTGAAAGAGGGTCAGAAAGTACTGAGTTGTGGTAATGGCGGTTCTGCTGCCGATGCACAACACTTTTCAGCTGAACTCATCTGCCGATTTGAAAAAGAACGAGCCAGTCTGCCTGCCATCGCTTTAACTACAGATACATCTGCGCTGACAGCCATCTCCAACGACTATACCTATAACCACATTTTTGCCCGCCAGATTGAAGGCCTGGGTAATTCAAAAGACATCCTTCTGGCGATTTCAACCAGTGGCAATTCTGAAAATATTATTCATGCCATTGAAGCGGCTCATAATAAAGGAATGTCCGTGATTGCTTTAACCGGGCGTGATGGTGGAAAAATTGCCTCATTGCTTAAAGATTATGATGTTGAAATCCGAGTACCCGCAGATAACACAGCCCGTATTCAGGAAGTTCATCTGCTGACTATTCATTGTTTATGTCATCAGGTTGATGCGCACTTCTCCTGATATCACCAATCAATCATTGACTATTTTACTTTAGACTCATTGCACTATGGCAACCCAACCTTCTCTGCCTGATAACTTTATCCCTACCTTGCTGGCTAGTCTCAATGAAAATCAGATACTGACAGAAGCCACTGATCGCCATGCCTATGGTTATGACAACAGCCGCAAACACGTACTGCCTGATCTGGTTGTATTTCCTCAATCACATGAAGATGTCGTCGCTATTGTTAAAACCTGTAACCAGTTTCAGGTTCCATTAACGGCACGTGGACGCGGCACGGGAACCACGGGAGCCACCGTGCCTTTGCAGGGCGGTGTTATTTTATCTACCGAGCGTATGCAAGCAATTGTCGAATACAGTCCTGATGACCGTTATATCGTGGTTCAACCCGGTCTCACTAACCAGGCCGTACAGGATCATGTGGCTGAACAGGGTTTTTTCTGGCCACCCGACCCGAGTAGCGCGGCCTACTGTTCTATTGGTGGTAACCTGGCTTATAACTCGGCTGGCCCACGTGCAGTTAAATATGGAACTCCGCGAGAGAATGTGTTGGGCTTACGAGTAGTAACCGGTAATGGTGATTCTTTTCATACGGGCGTTTACACAACCAAAGGGGTTGTTGGGTTTGATCTAACTCGCCTGATGATTGGTTCCGAAGGGAGTCTGGGGGTTATTACCGAAGCAACGCTTAAACTTACTCCCCTGGCTGAAAACATACGCACACTGCAGGCTATTTATAGTGACATTGAATCAGCGACAACCGCCGTTGCTCAAATCATGGCTCAACCGGTTATTCCCTGTGCTCTTGAATTCATTGATGGCGCAGCTATCAATATGATCCGTGATTATTCAGAAATGAATTTCCCCGAAAATGCGGGTGCCATGCTAATGATTGAAGTGGATGGTTCGGAATCTTCTCTGGATCATGCAGTAGAGGCTATCAGTAAAGCTGCTAGTACAACCGGACTGGTTTCGCTCACCGCTGCAAAAGATAAAAATGAAGCCCGTGTTTTATGGGATACGCGCAAGGCCTTATCGCCTGCACTCCGAACAATTGCTCCGAAGAAAATTAACGAAGATGTTGTAGTTCCCGTATCACAAATCCCTGCACTCATTCGCGGTCTGGAAAGTATCTCAAATAAATTTAGTATCCCCATTGTTAACTTTGGTCATGCCGGCAACGGTAATATCCATGTTAATCTGTTACTTGATCCTGATGATCCAGTGCAAAGTCAAAATGCCCATGAATGTCTGTCACAGGTATTTAAACTCGTACTGGATCTTAAAGGCACCTTATCAGGTGAGCATGGCGTAGGAATTGAAAAACGTGATTTTGTTGACTGGGAACTTGATAGTGTTTCCCTTGAATTAATGAAAAAAATAAAACAGCAATTTGATCCTAATGGAATACTAAATCCGGACAAAATTTTTCCACTCAAGTTAAACGATTAACTTCTTAATCATTAATCCTTTAATAATTAATCTAGAAATAACTGTTCCTCATAATGTTGTTTATCTTCTTTGCTGAACACACAGGCAATAATCTGTTCAAAATCATTTTCATAGTCACGCATTACCGTTAAGGCAATATCAACAGCCTTATCTTTTGGGTAACCATACACACCGGTACTGATTCCAGGAAAAGCAATCGTTCTAATATTATTTTTCAGCGCCAGTTTAAAACAACGCCGATAACAGCTTTGCAGTAATTCAGGTTCATTATTTGTTCCACCTTGCCATACCGGTCCAACCGTATGGATCACATATTTTGCTGGTAAGTTAAACCCAGCAGTTATTTTTGCATCCCCCGTATCACACCCCTGTAACTTTCTACAGGCTTCCAGCAATTCTGGCCCAGCGGCCTTATGAATAGCTCCATCTACACCACCGCCACCTAGCAGGCTGTTATTTGCTGCATTGACAATCGCATCCACCTTCAACTCTGTGATATCCGCCTGAATAACCTTGATCATAAACACTCCTCAGGTATTTTTATCTCTCTAGCCAGTAAAAAATTAGTCATGCTTAACTTATTAAAGATATAGCATATACTGACAATAATTTTTGACTACACTATAAACTCAAACTAGCCAGACAAAACGAGAGCCATGACCTATTCAAAACTAAACACCCTGCAACAACAGTTTTCTAATTGTTCGGATATTACTTTTACCGAGTCTGACAATGGAATGATTATTATTCATATTAAGAATAAACAGGCTTCAGCCTCTATTTGTCTACAGGGGGCCCATATCCTGACATTCCAGCCCAACAATCAGGAGCCTGTTATTTGGCTTAGTGAAGAGGCCAAACTGGCACCAGGAAAATCCATTCGTGGTGGAGTTCCCATTTGCTGGCCCTGGTTTGGCGCACATAGTTCCGATTCCTCCCTGCCCACTCATGGTTATGCACGCACGACTGACTGGCAACTTATTCAGGTGCAGTCACTCACTGATGGACGTACACAACTGGAGTTTGAATTTAGTTATTCACCCACACTGCCTTTACCTCTGAGTGCACGCTATATCGTTACTATTGGTACTGAGCTTGATCTAAAACTCATCAGCACAAACGTCAGTGATACGACCATCCAGTTAAGTAACGCCCTGCATACTTATTTTCAGGTAGGAGATGTTCGTGATATTCGCATCCATGGCCTGGATGGTTGTGAATATATCGATACCCTGGTACAGAATACCCGCCACACACAGGACGCCGCCGTTATCATCGATCAGGAAGTTGATCGAATATATCTAAATACACCCCGTGTGATTGAGATCCGTGATCCTGGATTAAACCGGCGTCTGTGTATACATAGCCGAAATAGTCATTCGGCCATTGTCTGGAATCCCTGGATTGCAAAATCAGAACGCATGGGTGACCTGGGTAAAGATGGCTATCTCAATATGTTGTGTATTGAAACAGCCAATGCGGCTGATGATACAGTCACTCTCGCACCCAAAGCACAACACCAGCTAAGCGCTATTTATAGCATTGCTTCTCTGTAATTAGCGCTTAGTTCAGCAGGCAAGTATTTATTTACCCATAAAAATAAGTGGGATTTTTTACTTGTTGTCGCTGCCCAGACAGTAAATAATACTTGCACCATGCAAGAATCACCGAAGGCAAGCATTCCTATCCCCAAGCACCTGTTTACAGGTGATCAACGTCTTCGTATCGCACTGGTGGGTATGCCTAACAGTGGAAAAAGCACCCTGTTTCAGGCCGTTTCCAGTACCGCTATTTATAAAGGCGAATTATCCGGTACTCACCGTGAATACAATGCCTGTAACATCAGTGTAAATCTGGATGAAGCCAGCCTGATTGATCTTCCTAGCCTCAGCTCACTTCAGCATATGACAGAAGATGAACGGGGCGCACTCAAATATTTACTTTGGGGCAATGAACGTCCTCCTATTTCAGCACATGAACCCGATGGACCGCCCACTCCATTTTCACCACCCAATGTCATTATCCAGGTTGTCGATGCCACCTCATTGGAACGCCACCTGGAACTCACCCTGCAACTGAGTCAGCTAGGCCGCCCCATGGTCATTGCATTGAACATGATGGATGAAGCCAGGAAAAAAGGCCTGCATATCAATACCCATGCTCTCAGCCTTCAGCTTGGCATACCGGTCGTCCCCACGGTCGCTTTTATGGGACAGGGTTTATCTGAACTGTTTAATGAAGCCATTACCGTTGCCCGTAATAATACCTGCCCATTACCGCAACCCATTAGTAGCCATATAGAACAAAGCCTGCAACCTTTAAGTCAGCTGCTTAACCAGCCCGAGATTCATTCTGCCTTTCGTGTTCCGCATACCTTCCTGTTGTCACAACTGGCCAGTGGTGATGAATATTTCTTTGATGAGCTTGAGCAACACTTTCCTCAACTCCATCCTGAAATACGACGACTTCACACTAAAGCAGGTGAGCAATTACCAAGACCTTTAGCCGATGAAGTTCATGCCGATCGTCATCATCAGGCCGCGACGCTGTTTGAATCCAGTACACGCCTGGGAGCAGGGTATAAAAAACATAGCTGGCGTTACTGGTTAGATGAATTATTCCTGCACCCACAATGGGGATTGATTGGCACTCTGGCCGTATTTGCGCTGGTTCTATTTTTTGTATTTGAAGTCAGTGGCTGGCTGGACAGCATTACGGCAGCAAAACTCATTGAAGCATTATCTGACTGGCAACCAGAGTCAATCGCAAGCGTCATAGCTCGAGGTGTTGTTGATGGCCTGATTGGTCTGGTTGGAATTGTGATCCCCTATATGATTCCCTTTGTCATGTTACTTATCGTGCTGGAACAAATAGGAATTATGCAGCGTATTGCCTTCGTCGTTGATCGTGGCTTTCACCATATTGGTTTACATGGTGGTGTTGCCGTTTCTTTTCTATTAGGCCTGGGTTGCAATGTTCCTGCTATTTCCGCAGCAGCACGCGCCAGTCAGGGACGTGATCGCGTTGTCAGTGCACTATTAATTACCTTTGTTCCCTGTTCCGCACGTTCGGCCATTATTCTTGCCCTGGCCGGAAAGTACCTGGGAGGCTTTGGTGTCTTTTGTATATTTATGCTTTCTATATTAATTATTTCACTGGTGGGAAATCTATTAACTCGACGTTACCCCAATCCACCTCCTGGCCCGGTTCTGGAAATTCCCGCTTATGCACTCCCCCGACTTGGTTCTCTGTTATCCATCACCTGGGATCGAACCCGAGACATTCTCACCATTGTCACTCCCTTGCTTATTCTGGGCAGTATTGTTCTCGCATTATTGAATTACTATAGTACTGACCAGATTATCAATACGATGTTGACGCCAATTACTTCCTGGTGGTTAGGTCTGCCGGTAGTTCTGGGAGTGCCATTGTTGTTTGGGGTTCTACGGAAAGAACTATCACTATTGATGGTATTCCAGGCCCTGGGGACTTTTGAAATTGCGCCCTTGATGGACTGGATTCAGATCACGACCTTTTTAATTTTTGTTACCTTTTATGTTCCCTGCGTGGCAACCTTTGCAGTCATGTATAAAACCATTGGACGTAAGGAAGCCTTCTTTTCCATTACCTTATCGATAACGGCCGCCTTGCTGGCGAGTGGTGTAGTACGCTTGATACTTGAGATCATCCGTGGTTTAACTGGATGATAGAGGCAACAGTTTATAACAACTGTTAAAGAACATACTCGAATTAAGTGCTTACTTAACCAGTTTTAATTTTGGACCACCTGACCTGGACGAATCAGGTGAATCATCAGGTTCGGGGGGAGGATTATCAGTCCCCTCATTAAATACCATACCCTGTCCATTTTCCTTGGCATAAATCGCTAACACGCTGCTGATCGGAAAACTCACATCCATGGCACTACCGGAAAATCGCGCATTAAACATAACATAGTCATTGGTCATGTCCAGAGCCGTCACTGCCACCGGACTCAGGTTTAAAACAATTTTTCCATTTTCGATATACTGCCTTGGAACTTCGACCTGCCTGGTTTCAGCATCAACCAGGACATAGGGAGTCATATTGTTATCGACAATCCAGTCATAAATTGCGCGAAGCAAATACGGTTGGCTAGATGTCATTTCCATAATACTGGTATTAACGGTAAATCAGTCCACACTTACTTATGTGGACTGGTGCATTTCCGTCTCGGCTTCGGATAAACTTTCTACAAAAGCCTCTCTTTCAAAAACTCGGGCGGCATAACTCATCAATCCTTTAGCTGAGGCAGGCAACTCAATTCCAACGATTGGTAAACGCCACAGCAAAGGTGCCATAGTACAGTCAATCAGACTGAACTCGTCACTCATGAAGTAAGGCTTTTGTTCAAAAATAGGCGATATCGTAACAAGGCTATCACACAATTCAGAACGCACACTATCCGGTGCATCCTTGTTTTTACGTAACTCAATAAACAGGCTAAACCAGTCCCGTTGAATACGTTTTAACATCAAACGATTGCGGGCACGAGCAACAGGATCAACCGGCATAAGTGGTGGATGTGGAAAACGTTCATCCAGATATTCCATAATCACCTGATGTTCAAATAACACCAGATCACGATCAACCAGAGTTGGTACTTCATTATATGGATTCAGATCTTTCAGATCTTCAGGCGTGTTATTCAGATCGACTTCGATCAGATCATAATTAATACCTTTTTCCGCCAGTACAATACGTACCATGTGGCTATAGGGACAGGTGTCCCCAGTATAAAGGGTCATTGCGAGCCTTCTATTCGCTACTTGCGCCATGCTAACTCCATAATTCTGATTCAGAACAAATGAACGAGGGGGAATGTATCCCCCTCGTTTACTGACAATATTAAACTAAATTGAAAAGGCTTAATGAATGTCTTTCCAAAATTCCTTTTTCATCGGATAAGCTACAATTAATAATACTGCCAGGAACAGCAATACCCAGATACCAATGGTGTAACGCTGCATTTTCGCGGGTTCACCGACATAAACCATAAAGTTAACCAGGTCACGTACGGCCTTGTCATACTCGTCAGCACTCATGGTGCCAGGCATAACAATTTCATAGCCCGAGAGAGTTTTTACATCCTGACCATCTTCGCCCTTGTGTGTTTCGTAAACTGGTTTTTTCAAACCTTCCAGTTCCCACAACACATGAGGCATACCAACATCCTTGAAGGTGGTATTGTTAACACCCCATGGACGAGACTCATCGGTATAGAAAGTACGCAGGTAAGTATATAACCAGTCGGCTCCGCGTGAACGAGCAGTAACAGACAGATCCGGTACCTTGGTACCAAACCAGGCACTGGCATCCTCTTTACTCATCGCGATCGTCATGGTGTCACCGATCTTTTCAGAAGCAAACATCAGGTTTTCTTTCACCAGGTCTTCTGGAATCTCAAGATCAGCTGCCATACGGTTATAACGCATGTACTGAGCAGAATGACAGCTCAGGCAGTAGTTCATGAATAACCTGGCACCATTGTGCAAGGAAGCCTTGTCACCCATATCGATATCGACTTTATCCAGGTGAGCACCACCTGCAGCCTGTGCCAGCATAGGCATGACGGCAACTAAAAATATTGCAATTATCTTTTTCATTAGCTTGTCACCCTCTCTGGTACGGGCTTGGTCTTCTCGAACTTGGGAATAAAAGCCAAAGCAAAGAAGAATACAAAATAATAGATTGTGCCAATCTGTGCCAGCAGTTTGAACAGATCAGTGGTTGGCTTCATTCCAAGGTAACCCAGCATAATGAAGTTGATCACAAACAGGAACAGCAGCACCTTGAAGCAAAGACCGCGATAGCGGATCGACTTCACCGGGCTGCGATCCAGCCAGGGCAGGAAGAACAAAATCACCACCGCAGCACCCATCACAACAACACCAGGGAAAGCAGAACCGGCAATGGACGGTACTGCACGTAGGACTGCGTAGAAGGGTGTGAAATACCAGACCGGCGCAATATGTTCCGGTGTTTTCAGCGGATCAGCCGGTTCAAAGTTCGGATGTTCGATAAAGAAACCACCCATCTCTGGCGCAAAGAAAACCACGGCAAAGAAGAACATCAGGAACACCACCACACCAACGATATCTTTAACGGTGTAGTAAGGGTGGAAAGGAATGCCATCTAAAGGCTTGCCATCAGGTCCCTTGTTTTTCTTGATTTCCACACCATCAGGATTATTTGAGCCGACTTCATGCAGTGCAAGAACATGTGCCACTACCAGGCCAATTAAAACCAGAGGAACGGCAATCACATGGAAAGCAAAGAAACGGTTCAGGGTTACGTCAGAAATAACGAAATCACCACGAATCCAGATAGCCAGCTCTTCACCAACAAATGGAACGGCGGCAAAGAGGTTAACAATCACCTGCGCACCCCAGAAGGACATTTGTCCCCATGGCAATAGATAACCCATAAAGGCCTCGGCCATCAACGCTAGATAGATGAGGCAGCCGAAGATCCAGATTAATTCACGTGGCTGTTTGTATGAGCCATACATCAGACCACGGAACATATGCAGATACACTACCGCGAAGAATGCTGAAGCTCCAGTTGAGTGCATGTAACGGATGAACCAGCCCCACTCCACATCACGCATGATGTATTCGACTGAACCGAATGCCATTTCTCCATCAGGTTTATAACTCATGGTCAGGAAAATACCGGTTACAATCTGGATTACCAGAACCAGCAAAGCGAGAGAACCAAAGAAATACCAGAAGTTGAAATTCTTCGGTGCATAGTATTCGGATAAATGCTCTTTCCACATTTTTGTCAGTGGAAAACGCTCATCAACCCAGTTTAATAAAGATAACATCCTCGACATTATGCGACTCCTCCATCTTCACCAATCTGAATGACTGATTCGCTCAAAAATTGGTACTTAGGTATTACCAGATTGGAAGGTGCTGGCATGCCTTTGTAAACACGTCCAGACAGGTCAAAACGTGAACCATGGCAAGGACAGAAGAACCCACCTTTCCACTCGGGACCCAGGTCAGCTGGTGCCAGCTCTGGACGGAACGTTGGTGAGCAGCCCAGATGAGTACAGATACCTACCAGTACTGCAATCTCAGTATGAGCATCACGAGAACGAGCAACGTTCCTGGTATATTCAGGCTGTTGAGGTAAATCTGAATTAGGATCAGCGAGTACAGCATTTAATGACTCCAGATCCTTCAGGTTTTGCTCGGTACGGCTGATAATCCAGACTGGCTTACCACGCCATTCAACGGTCATCATACTACCGGGTTCAAGCTTACTAATATCCGCTTCAACGGGTGCGCCGGCCGCCTGGGCTCGTGCACTCGGATTCATGGACGCGATAAAGGGGACAGCAACGGCTCCAGCTCCCACGGCGCCGACGACAGTCGTTGCAGCGGTGAGGAAGCGGCGTCTGCTGGTATCAACGCCATCGGTACTCATTCAACATCTCCAAAATATCAGTTAGAGGAAAAACCCATTCCGCCGTAAGTACTATCCTCACGTAACAAACGGTTGTTACGCATGGAATGTGGCGTAAGAGGCTGTTCTCGATGTAAAAATCTGTCTTGCCTTCGCCAGTTCAGCGATAAAAATTCCTGCGGGATATGGGATTATCCCCAGAATCAAGGCGCGCATAGTTTGAACCAATCGCCCTTCAGGGTCAAGGGAAAGCTGAATAATTCCTAGTAATTCAATAAGTTAAACTGGATTTTCGATGTCGACAAAAACCGCTTCCAGGGCTAGATTCTTTCTTAAATGATGCCCAAGTGCCTGAATACCGTAACATTCCGTCGCATGATGGCCTGCAGCAAAATAATGCAGCCCATATTCCCGGGCAATATGCACCGTTGGTTCGGAAATTTCTCCACTGAGATAGGCATCAACCCCCAGTTCTGCCGCTTTTTCGATATATCCCTGAGCACCACCGCTGCACCAGGCCAGGGTCTTGATGGGTTTGTCGGAACCGGCTATGTGCAATGGGACTCGCCCCAGAACCTGCTCGATGCGGTGACAAAAATCTGCGGCTGACATCGGCTTCGGCAGTTGTCCATGCATCCCTACGGCCGATTTGTCACTGTCGGGAAAGCTGCCTTTGATTTCCAGTCCCAGTAACTTTGCCAGCTGGGCATTATTTCCCAGCTCCGGGTGCGCATCCAGGGGCAGATGATAGGCGAGTAAACTGATATCCGCCTGTAATAGTGACTTGAGGCGCTGTTTTTTTATACCAACAACAGCTTCAGCCTCCCCTTTCCAGAAATAGCCGTGGTGAACCAGAATCGCATCAGCCTGTGCTTCAATTGCGGCATCTATCAGAGCCTGACAGGCCGTGACTCCTAAAATGATCTTCTTAACTTCACCTCGACCTTCGACCTGAAGTCCGTTGGGAGAATAATCCCGAAACTGCTCAACAGCCAGCAGGGTGTTCAGGTAGGTTTCCAGTTCTTTTAGATGCACCATGGGTAATTCAACCTCGTCACAGATGGCAAAAAAACAGATATTTATTATTCTTTGCGTTAATTAGCCATTTTTGCGGATAATGGTAGTTTGTTGAATGTACATCATAACCCGCTTCCTGAATATTTTTCAGGCCGCTAAATAATTTCGGTTTCAAATTTCATGCACATTACCAGAACACTCAAATTTATCTTACGCTTCATTATTATTGGTCTGGCTTCCGCCTTTATACTGATTTATTTCTTTCCAGAACTGACCCAGAACCTGCCTGGCACAAAAAAATCAGTCGTAGAATTCAAAGAGCATACCAACCACCCGGCCCCGGTATTGCGTAATAACGCACCCTTATCTTATGCCGACGCGGTAGAAAGTGCCGCCCCTTCTGTCGTTAATATCTACACCCGCAAGATCATTACAGAACAGGCTCACCCTCTATTGAAAGAGCCCCTGTTTCGCTACTTCTTTGGCGATAACGCAGGCCAGCCTCGACAACGACAGGAATCCAGTCTGGGTTCCGGGGTCATCGTCAGTCCACAGGGTTATATTCTTACCAATAATCATGTGATTGCCGCTGCTGATGAAATCCAGGTGGCGCTTGAAGATGGACAAACCACACAGGCCACACTGGTAGGAAGTGACCCGGAAACTGATCTGGCGGTACTTAAAATTAAACTGGAAAATATACCTTCCATTACCCTGGGTGATGACATCACTCTGCGCGTAGGGGATGTGGTGTTAGCTATTGGTAATCCATTTGGCGTTGGTAAGACGGTCACCTCAGGCATCGTCAGTGCCACTGGACGCAACCAGCTCGGTATAAATACCTTTGAAAACTTTATCCAGACTGATGCGGCGATTAACCCTGGCAACTCAGGCGGTGCGCTGATTACCGCTGAAGGTTATCTGGTAGGAATTAATACCGCGATTTTCTCCAAAAGTGGTGGCTCTCAGGGTATTGGCTTTGCCATTCCCATGAGTCTGGCCAAAGATGTCATGACCCAGATCATCGAATATGGTGAAGTAAAGCGTGGCTGGCTGGGTGTAGGCATTCAGGAGATAACAGATGAACTGGCTCAGTCGTTTAGACTCAGATCAAAGGACGGCGTTATTCTGAGTGGTGTCATGCGCGATGGGCCTGCTGATAAAGCCGATCTTGCTGTAGGAGATGTGATTACACATATCAATAATCAAGCTATCACCAATGTTCATAATGCACTTAATTTAATTAGCCAGAATAAACCAGGGCAATCAGTGAAAATAAACGGTATTCGTAATGGTCAGAAATTTGAAACAGAAGCCATTGTTGGACAACGACCAAGAGAAGAAAAGTAATTTTGCTCGCTATAAACTGGAATAAAAAAAGGAAGCTGTTGCTTCCTTTTTTTATTCATCTGTAGCTATGTTTATACTGCCTGTCGATATTCGATATTCTTGCTAAAGAATTCAAATGCCTGTTTAATCTGGTGCCGTTGTTCTTCACTTACATTGGTAAACTCGATTCCATAACTATACTGTTCACGATGATTCTTTTCATCCAGTTTAGACCAGACCACTTTCCCACTAAAACACATAGGTGTTTGTTGTTTGTATTGTTTGATATCCGCATAGGGTAAGTAAATTTTCATCACTACATTTTCCGCATCTTTCACTTCAGATGGCAAACGCAACTGGATACCCGATAAACTTAAATCTGTAGTAATGCCTTCAATGTGTCCACTCCCATTGTTAATTTTGGTTAACAGACTATGTTGCGCACGTGGATGTTCACGTTTTTCGTGTTGTTGTTGCTCGATCATCTCCTCATAGTTAAAAACAAAACCAGACAATAATTTTTTCATTTTCTCCGTGACATTAAACAGATCATCACCAATGGCGGCTGTTGTTTCTACCTTGGATGAACTCTCACCCAATGTTTCAAATAAACCATTCAGAGTGTCTTTTAAAGCCAGGAACTGTTGCCCCTGTTCCTGACTGGCCTCAGTAATTTTATTGCCCGCTATTGCTGACTCAGAGGCCTCAGCTGCCATCATATTAATGACATCCGCTGTCTCATGCGCACGTTCCTGTGTCGACTGCACACGCTCAACAACGGTTCCCATTGTGGTCGTAACCTGTGAAACCCGACCGGTTAAGGTATCAATAATGGTTGAAATTTCATCCAGGGACTGAGACGTACTTTGCGACAGGGAACGAACCTCATCAGCCACAACCGCAAAACCACGCCCCTGCTCGCCTGCACGGGCCGCCTCAATCGCCGCATTGAGTGATAGCAGATTGGTTTTCTCTGCTATCGAATTAATCGTACCAATAATGTTATGAATTTTTTCAGCCGCCGCTTCCAGTTCAGCAATTTCATGAGAAGCCTGATTAACATCCTGTGCAGTTTGCTGCATTAAGGAAATATTTTCCTGCACCTTGCTCATCCCTTCCTGGGCATGGGCTTCAGTTTTCTGTGCCCGATGGGCAGCATCCTGCGCCAGCTGCTCTACAGTTTGCGAAATACTACTGAGTTGATCTGTTGCGGATCCCACTTCTGTGGAACGTTGGTTTTCATGTCGACTGATTTCAGCAATTTCATGTGAGATCGTCGCAATCTGATAAGCCGATTGCCCCATTTCTTTGCCACGTTCATTTACATTCCCCAGCAGGTTGTTTAAAACATTGAGCATGCTATTGAAGCTACGTTCCAGTACTCCAATTTCATCAAATGAGGTATTTTTTACACCTTTCGTCATGTCTCCCTGTTCCATCGCTTTTAGAGCATCACAGAGAGCTTTAATAGGACGGACAAATATACTGGCCACGACACCAATGATCATAAACTGGATCGCAAACTCCAGACCGGATTCCCAGAAAGAATTAAAAATGTAAGCACTGTGGTTGGCCTGAAGTTGTTCTACTACAGCCGGTTCAACATTATTGGTTTGAGCGATTTGAACCATTTTGTCCAGTTCATGAGAAGCCAGCATGCGATTAAAAATGGTGGTAATCATGGTGACAGTGAAAAAACCAAGCTGTAATTTCCAACGAATACTCAGACTCAGAAACCAACGCAACATTGATACCTCCCCCAAAGACTTCACAACAAATAAATAAAATGTCCTTTTAATTTCGGCCAGCCTGAAAGATGACTTGAGTTATTTGCCTGATTTTTGTTGTGTTATTCCAGCAAAAATCTCTAGCGTTATATAAACACACGTATTACAACGGTTTCAGGGAATATTAGTTTATTTAAATATTAAGACTCTTCACTAAATGAAGAAAATAATGATGGGAAAATAGATTTGCTGCCGGGTTTTGCACCAAAGAAAAGCATGCCTGTAAAGTATATACGGATTTAAAAAAAGGGTATTAATTATAACTATAAAAAAACATAAGTTTAAGTCATCACTAAAATATTAAACTTAAAACATGACTCCCCGCAGCGCTTCAAGGAAGGCCTGGTTTTCTTCTGGCATCCCCACCGTCACACGCAAGCAGTCTTTCAACATGCCACCAGCCGGATTGAGATTTTTAATCAGAATACCATCAGTTTTTAAACCATCAAATATTTGATCGGCCTGATCGACTGGAGTCCTGAATAAAATAAAATTAGCCTGGCTTGGGAAGACCTGTAATCCTTCAATATTACATAGTGATTGATAAAGTTTTTTTCGATCTTTTTTGATCTGTTCTGTCTGTGTATCGAGCATGTCACGATTAGCCAGTGCAAACCGAGTGCTGGCCTGCGTTAATATATTGATGTTATAGGGCAGGCGAACCTTGTCAAATTCCTGTAACCACTCTTTCGCCCCAGCCAATAAACCCAGGCGCAAACCCGCCAGGCCCATTTTAGAAACTGTACGCATCACAACTAAATTATCATACCTGGCCAGTTCACTCATAAAACTACTATCTGCAAAGGCATGATAGGCTTCATCAATAACAACCAGTCCAGCCGCTACATTGATAATGGTTTCAATATCAGTGCGATCAAATAAATTACCCGTTGGATTATTTGGATATGCTAGAAAGATCACGGCAGGTTGTTGTTGCCGAATGGTTTCTAGCAACGATTCCATATCCAGTGAAAAGTCTTCCTTCAAAGGAACACCGATATATTCCATATCACAAAAAGTTGCGATCATTTTATACATGACAAAACCCGGCTCTACCGACAGGATTTTCTGTCCAGGTTTGTTCATGGCCATAACAATCATCTGGATGATTTCATCCGAACCATTTCCTAGCAGGATATCAGCCCCATTGGGTACCTGCATGGCTTGCTTTATTTCAGTTTTAAGCGCAGAGGCATTGGGATCAGGATAACGATTTAATTCCACATCAGCCAGGATAGAAAACCATTCTTCAATTTTGGCTTCTGGCCACTGATAAGGGTTTTCCATGGCATCCAGCTTTATAAAATTAATGGCAGCAGGTACATGATAAGCCGATAAGGCTCTGATCTCAGGGCGAACCCATTGTTCAACTTTCTTTTTTAATGTCAGATTATTCGGAATACTTGCTGTGTTATTCATTGCGATAATAACTTCAAAGACTAGATAACAGTAGATTAAAAGATGAAAGTGGGCTTAAACATTATGCTGCTTGATTCCCATTTCACAACATTCAGGCGGGTATCGGCAATCGCTCCATTGGCGAAAAAAGTACGGTCAATTCCAGGATCAGTTTCCCAGTCACTTTTCTTTGCTTCAATATCAAAAGCAAACTTTTCACTCGGCTTGTAGCGAATGGATAACTTTACAACATGACCGATACCATCCGCGTAGTGGGTAAAACTAACAGGATGCTGAAAATCTGTACGCAGGTTCCAGTCAGCCTCACCATAGAAGCTTGCTATATGGTACTCATAGCCCAATAGAATTTTAAACGTATCACTACCTTCATATTGCAGGTTAACACCCAACCATGGCCCATCCCATTCTGAATCATAACGACTATTCAAACCGGCAAAAGATCCAGTAATACCAGTTCTTGTATTAATAGTCTGATAGCCATCAGTCATCTCCAGTTCCTGTACATGCCTGGAATAACCCAACATGGGGGTAATGGAAACACCGCTCTGAAAACCCTGTGCACCAAACTGATACCCAAGTGCAAAGGAAAAATCCTGAGTTGAACCACTATCCGCATTATTATTTGAACGAGAAAATTCATCCTGGCGATTATCAGAATTATAATCACTGTCCTGGTTATCACCAGCTATAATCTGACCGTAATCAAAATAAGCTTCGTAATACCAGGATTGTGCATCTACTGTTTTAAAGAATATTCCCAAAGTTACAACCTGCAGATTGTCCCAGGTCAGTTCTGACAGGATATTTGGACTTTGGCCACTGAGGTTACCTGCGATACTCCACTGCAACATATCAGACCGTGCTCCAATACTCACACCATACTCAGCCTGTGCCTGAGAACTAATACTGATTGCTGTTACTGATAACAACAGTGCAACAAAGGTGTTTTTCATATTTGAATCGTGTCCCTACTTTATAAACATCTTCAAAAACTTAATTCGATTCTTTAATTCGGTATTCGGCCGAACGTGCATGGGCGGTCAGGCTTTCCCCTCTCGCTAATACAGAAGCGGTTTGTCCCAATTTTGACGCACCTTCAGCTGAACACATGATCAAACTGGAGCGTTTTTGAAAATCATACACACCCAGTGGAGAGCTAAAACGCGCTGTGCGTGAAGTTGGTAGTACGTGGTTAGGCCCGGCACAATAATCACCCAGGGCTTCGGCTGTATAACGACCCATAAAGATGGCACCGGCATGGCGAATTTTTTCTGCCATTATTTGCGGATCTTCAACTGAGAGCTCCAGATGTTCTGGTGCAATATAGTTGGCCACTTCAATGGCTTCATCCATATCGGCTACCTGAACCAGTACACCACGTGCATTTAATGATGCCGTGATGATGTCCTTACGTTCCATGGTCGGTAATAACCTGTCGATACTGGCCTGTACTTTCGTAAGAAACTCCGCATCGGGAGAAACCAGGATGGATTGCGCATCTTCGTCATGTTCAGCCTGAGAAAACAGATCCATGGCAATCCAGTCCGGATCAGTCTGACCGTCACAGATCACCAGAATTTCAGAAGGCCCGGCAATCATGTCGATACCCACTTTACCAAACACCATAGATTTGGCCGCAGCCACATAGATATTCCCCGGCCCAACAATTTTATCAACCTGGGGTATCGTCTCTGTACCAAAAGCCAGTGCGGCCACCGCCTGAGCTCCACCAATGGTAAAGACTCGACTCACTCCCGCGATATGTGCCGCCGCGAGTACCAGCTCATTCACTTCACCGTCCGGTGTAGGAACCACCATTATAATTTCATCAACCCCAGCAACATGAGCCGGGATCGCATTCATTAAGACAGAGGAAGGATAAGTGGCTTTACCACCAGGAACATACAAACCCACTCGATCCAGTGGCGTTACCTGTTGTCCTAGTAACGTGCCATCATCTTCAGTATAAGACCATGATTTCATTTTCTGATGATCATGATAACTACGCAAGCGACTGGCGGCCGTTTCCAGAGCTTCACGTTGTTCTGTCGGAATGTTATTCAGTGCCTGTTGCAGACGAGCCATGTCCAGTTCCAGCGCAGCCATTCCTTCAACCTGCATACGATCAAAGCGATTAGTATATTCAACTACCGCCGCATCACCTCGACGACGAACATTCGTCAGGATCTCTTTTACCGTATTCTGAACACTGTCATCAGCGACACTTTCCCAGGCCAGCAGGCCTTCTAACTGATTCCAGAAATCACTGTCTTTGCTATTAAGTTGTTTAATGTCAGTCATGGTCAATCAGCTTGATAAGATAAATTATTTCGCTACTGCTTCAGCGACCAGGTCGATAAGATTTTTGACCTGTTCATGTTTCATTTTCATGGAAGCTTTATTCACAATTAAACGTGAACTGATGTCCGCAATATGTTCCTGTGGTTCAAGACCATTGGCTCGTAAGGTATTACCCGTATCCACCACATCCACAATAATATCCGCCAGGCCAACAATAGGAGCCAGTTCCATGGAACCATAAAGTTTGATCACTTCAACCTGCTGCCCCTTGTCAGCAAAATAACGCCGCGCACAATTGACAAACTTGGTCGCCACACGCAAACGACCGTTAACCGGTGGTGCATTCTTAAATCCGGCGGTCATTAATTTACATTTGGCAATATGCAGATCTAAAGGTTCATAAACACCTTCACCACCATGTTCCATCAGAACATCTTTACCAGCGACACCTAAATCAGCGGCACCATATTGAACATAAGTGGGTACATCGGAAGCTCGGATGATCACCAGTTTTACATTGTCATGATTGGTATCCAGAATCAGCTTACGGCTGGTTTCAGGATCGTCCAGTGGCTCAATACCAGCATGTTTAAGTAATGGCAGAGTTTCTTTAAAGATACGGCCTTTGGATAAAGCGATAGTTAAGGTGTTATTCATCTTTAGCTAACTTATAAATTAAGAGGGTACGCGTCGAATTTTTGCACCCAACAATTGCAGTTTTTCTTCAATACATTCATAACCACGATCAATATGGTAAATACGTTCTACAGCCGTTTCACCTTCGGCAATCAGTCCCGCAATAACCAGGCTGGCTGATGCACGCAAGTCGGTGGCCATCACTGGAGCGGCCGTCAGTCGCTCGACACCATTACTAAATGCAGTATTCCCCTGGAGTTTAATATCCGCACCCATACGATCCAGTTCCTGCACATGCATGAAACGATTTTCAAATACCGTTTCCGTGATCGTAGCCGAACCCTCGGCCATGGCGTTCATCACGGTAAACTGAGCCTGCATATCCGTGGGAAAAGCAGGATAAGGTGCAGTCCGAACATCAACGGCTTTAGGCCGTTTACCTTTCATATCCAGCGAGATCCAGTCTTCACCGGTTTCAATTTCTGCACCCGCTTCCTCTAACTTGGCCAGCACCGCATCCAGTAGAGTGGGGTCGGTATCCTTAAGCATAACCTTGCCACCCGTAATCGCCGCTGCTACCAGATAAGTTCCGGTTTCAATCCGATCGGGTAATACGTTGTGATGAGAACCGTGGAGGCGTTCCACACCTTCAATCGTGATGGTATCTGTACCCGCACCACTAACTTTGGCACCCATGCCGTTCAAACAGTTCGCCAGATCCACAACTTCGGGTTCTCGTGCGGCATTTTCAATAATTGTCGTGCCCTCAGCAAGGGTGGCAGCCATCATCAGGTTTTCGGTACCCGTTACGGTGACCATGTCCATGACCAGTTTGGCCCCTTTCAAACGTTTTGCCGTGGCCTTGATATAACCATTTTCTACCGTAATATCAGCACCCATGGCTTCCAGTCCGGTAATGTGTAAATTCACAGGACGTGAGCCAATCGCACAACCACCGGGCAAAGACACTTCGGCATGACCATGGCGCGCAAGCAGTGGACCTAATACGAGGATGGATGCACGCATGGTTTTCACCAGCTCATAGGGCGCGCAAAATGAATTGATTGTCGTGGCATCTACTTCGACGCTCATCTTTTCATTGATGGTAATGGAGATACCCAGCCGACCCAGTAATTCCATGGTCGTGGTAATGTCATGCAAATGCGGCACATTACCGATGGTCACCGGCCCATCGGCCAGAATGGTGGAGACAATAATAGGCAGAGCCGCATTCTTGGCACCAGAAATGCGAATACTTCCATTCAGCCGGGTTCCCCCGGTGATCAACAACTTATCCATTAAGAAACCTGTAATTTACTGGCAGTCGCCCACTCAGCAGGGGTATAGGTTTTAATAGACAGGGCATGAATGGCTCCACTGGTAATACGATCTCCCAGGGTTGTGTAAACCATCTGCTGTTTTTTCACGGCTGACTGGCCTTCAAAAATTTCACCGATAACCACGGCATCAAAATGACTGCCGTCACCTGTTACCGTCACTTCACAATCAGGCAGGCCTGCCAGGATAATGTTTTTAACGTCTTCAGGATTCATGCTCTTTTTCACCATTGTTCAATTAGAAAGCCGGCTATTTTAGCCTGCTCCCACTCAAACAGATAGAGAAAAGCGAAGATGGGAGGCAAATTTGAGAAAAAAATGGCTATTCAGCCAAATTTATGAGGGTTAATGCTTTTCCAGTAGCTGGTCTAAACCGCTGAGCTGGGCCATTTCCTGCATTTGTGCGGGTAAATGAGATACCGTGACCGGCACATCGGCCAGACGAAGCTGGCGGATATATTCAATCAGCAGGGCAACCCCGGCACTGTCACTGCGGGTTACACCACCAAGATCGATCAAGACCGATTCTGCAGAGGTAACTGGTAAAGATTCAAACTGACTGAGTGCATCAGGAACCGTCTTCAGGTTCAGCTCACCGGATACCTGTAAAGTGCCACCATTAAACCTGATTTCAGGAGTACTCATCGTTGAGGTTATCCTTCTGCCTTCTTATTATGTTTTTCCAGCCGTGCGATCAGGGCGTCTATGCCATCCTGTTTGATCTCACTAGCGAAGGACGTGCGATAGTTAGACACCAGACTGATTCCATCCACCGCAATGTCATACACTTTCCAGCTATCCCGTTTTAAATAGAGCCGGTAATTAATCGCAACGGGAGGTTTTCCTGTCGGCTGGATAACTTCTGTGTTGATAGTGACTCCATCTTCATTGAGCTCTCCACGCAGGGGCATAAAGTTAATTTTCTGATCCGTATAATCCAGCAAAGCCACCGCATAAGTCCGAACCATCAG
>JAPHRJ010000011.1 GCA_026196045.1 Gammaproteobacteria bacterium | reverse complement strand
CAACTGTGGTGTCCACGGAAAGGCGCTGCAGGATATAACCGATTAATGCACGGCGTACCTGAATTTCAATCTGCCCATTTTCACAATCATAATCAATTAGCAGGCTGGCTCGCTTTTGCTCATCTAGACGCGGGTGCGGGGCGAGTTGCAAACTAATGAATTCCGACCAGTCTTCATCATACTGAGCACTGGATTCGGCTTCCATATCCTGGCATTCAGTCTCGATAAAACGTGATAGAACAAAATCACGAAAATCATAAGTATCATCGCTATAAGCACGTACATGCCAACGTAGGCCAGTATTAACCAGAGAGTGCGGTTCAATAACACGTTGCGAATAGCTGTCGCGATCTGTCAATGAAGAATAACTCACACGCAACTTTTTATGGTGGCGAATTGCTCGGGTAATTTGTGCGATTACATTTTTATTCGGTAAACGGGTGGGTAAGGGCAGGGAGTCGGTACTAATGCCATAAATCAGATCATTCTGATAGGGACCACCCGCAACAACCATATTGGCCGCAATCATGGGGAGTACGACGGTCGGAGACAGGTCGGCAAACATGGCGCTGAAGTGTTCACCCGGTACAAAACCAAAGACAGTGTGTTTATAAATTAGATTGTCTGGGGCGATTTGCCCGTAGTATTTCAGATCTTTTGTGGCAGCCGCATCGGAAATCCCAAAGGCTTTGGCCACATCACTACGTGTTACCACGCCAGTATAAAATGCCATGATTTCAATGTACTGGAGCCGTTGCAGGGTGCCCCATTTGATGTCATTGAATAGTTTGCTTGATGGTTCCACTTGTTGACTCCAGGGCCCAAACTCCAGAAATTGAAAGGAAATTATACTGAATTGGAATTAAGCTAGATACAAATTATTATATCGTAATAAATATCTAGGTGGTAAAAAGTATTGACACCATGAAAAGTATATCCTATAGTTTCACCATGCAGTGATTAAAACGCGCCAGGGGCTGGAATTCTGGTGAAGCAAATAAATTTAAAAACGGAGAAGACAAATGGCGATTACCAGTGATGAAAACAAAAAGAAAGCATTATCAATGGCCCTTGGCCAGATTGAAAAACAGTTTGGCAAAGGCTCGGTCATGCGTATGGGTGACCAACCCGCAACTAAGATGCCAACAGTCAGTACCGGATCACTTGCCCTGGACATTGCCCTGGGTGTAGGTGGGTTACCTTATGGTCGTATTGTCGAAATTTACGGCCCGGAATCTTCTGGTAAAACTACGCTGACATTATCGGCGATTGCTGAAGCTCAAAAGCAGGGTAAGACCTGTGCCTTCATCGATGCGGAGCATGCCCTGGATCCGGTTTATGCGGAAAAGCTGGGCGTAAATATTGATGAGCTTCTGGTATCTCAGCCGGACACTGGTGAGCAGGCTCTGGAAATCTGCGACATGCTGGTACGCAGCGGAGCGGTTGAACTGGTGGTTATTGACTCGGTGGCCGCACTGGTTCCTAAAGCTGAAATTGAAGGGGATATGGGTGATTCTCACATGGGCCTGGCGGCTCGACTCATGAGTCAGGCTTTACGTAAATTGACAGGTAATATCAAACGAGCGAATTGCTGTGTGATCTTTATTAACCAGATCCGTATGAAAATTGGTGTCATGTTTGGTAGTCCTGAAACCACAACGGGTGGTAATGCGCTGAAATTCTATGCTTCTGTGCGTCTGGATATTCGTCGTATCGGGGCGTTAAAGAAAGGTGATGAAGTCATTGGCAATGAAACCCGAGTGAAAGTGGTCAAAAACAAGGTCGCGCCACCATTCAAGCAGGTAACGTTTGACCTGCTATATGGCGAAGGTATTTCTCGCGAAGGTGAAATCATCGACATGGGCGTGCAGCAGGGTATTGTTGATAAAGCAGGAGCCTGGTATAGCTATGACGGAGATCGGATTGGTCAGGGCAAGGACAATGTTCGCAACTTCCTCAAGGAAAACCCTGAAATGGCTCAGGACATCGAAGCAAAAATTAAGGCGATATTGCTGCCTACCGTTGAGCAGGAAGTGGCTCAGGAAGCGGCCGAAGAAACATTTGATGAGGCAGATGCATAAGGCGGGATAACGGGATATTTAATGGACTTTTTTGGGTTTGCTCCAGAATTATTTGGGGCAAGCTCATGATAATACACGCTAAGTCAAAAATTACTTATCTCTGCATGTGATGTATTCTTGTGACTGCTTGCTATTTGTATTAAAAATCAGTTGCTTATAGCGGTTACTTTGTTAGGATCAGGTTACCTGAACAGGCGACATGCAACGGATTCATTCCATCAAACATGATCGTTAAAGGGTGGCTCGAAGTCAGACTCCTGAAGAAAAGCCAGGATTCAGATCGAAGCTGCCCTTTTTTATGTCAGTGAGTTAGATGCCACCATGAATAAATCAGTACGTGAAAAGGCCATGGATTTTCTGGCTAACCGTGAACATAGTCAGCTTGAGCTGGTTCGAAAACTCCAGAACAAGGGCTATGAGGAAGATGAGATCCATACGGCTCTGGAACAGCTCATACAGGACAGCTTGCTGAGTGATGAACGATTTACCGAGAGTTTTATTCATTCACGCCTGAACCGGGGGCAGGGACCGCTTAAAATTAAAATGGAACTTAAACAGCGGGGCGTTAATGATGATATTATCCGCCACTACATGGAAAAGCAGTCCACAGACTGGACTGGTCTGGCCATGGAGGTGAAGCGCAAGCGGTTTGGGGACAGTTTGCCGGATGATTATAAAGAGCGCATGCGACAGGCGCGGTTTTTACAGCAACGGGGTTTTAACCAGGAACACATACAGGCTGTCTTAAATAGTGACGAGCTGGAATAATAATGTGCTGGGTTAATATCCGGAAATAACCAATTTTTTAATAACAAACACGATAGCGTAAACAGTAATGAAGACCAGCGCAGAAACCAGTTCAGAAATAAGAACCGCTTTTCTCAATTTTTTTAAAGAACATGGCCATGAAGTCGTGGCTTCCAGTTCTTTAGTACCCGTCAACGATGCCACTCTGTTATTTACCAACGCGGGCATGGTGCCTTTTAAAGATGTATTTCTGGGACAGGAAAAGCGTAACTACGTTCGGGCGACCTCGTCTCAACGTTGTGTACGTGCGGGTGGCAAACACAACGATCTTGAGAATGTGGGCTATACCGCGCGTCATCATACATTTTTTGAAATGTTGGGTAATTTCAGCTTCGGCGATTATTTTAAACGTGAAGCGATCCAGTTTGCCTGGGAATTTTTAACTGAAACTCTGGGACTACCTGCTGAAAAACTGTGGATCACTGTCTATGAAGACGATGATGAAGCGGCGGATATCTGGTTAAAAGAAATAAAAGTTGATCCCGAACGTTTTGGACGTATCGGTGCAAAAGATAATTTCTGGTCCATGGGGGACACCGGTCCCTGCGGTCCCTGTTCTGAAATTTTTTATGACCACGGCGCTGATATTCCTGGTGGTCCTCCGGGAAGTCCAGATGAAGATGGTGATCGTTATATTGAAATCTGGAACCTGGTCTTCATGCAATATGACCGGGACAAGGATGGTAAGCTAAATCCTTTACCAAAGCCTTCTGTCGATACCGGTATGGGTTTAGAACGTCTTGCAGCTATCCTGCAAGGTGGCCACAGTAACTATGACATTGATCTGTTTCAGAACCTGCTCTCTGCCGCAGCAAAAATTACAGGCTGCAAGGATCGTGAAAATAACTCACTGAAAGTTATTGCCGATCATATACGTTCATGCAGCTTCCTGATTGTTGATGGGGTGATGCCGTCTAATGAAGGTCGTGGCTATGTTTTACGACGTATTATTCGTCGTGCCGTACGTCATGGACATAAGCTGGGTACTCGCGATCCCTTCTTTTATAAACTGGTCACCACCTTAGTAAAAGAAATGGGTGAAGCTTATCCTGAATTGACAAAAGCACAGTCGTTGGTCGAGCGTGTACTTAAACAGGAAGAAGAACGTTTTGCTGAAACGCTGGATCAGGGAATGAACATTCTTGAAAACACGATTGCTGAACTCAAGGGCAGGGAAATTCCTGGAGAAACGGTTTTCAAACTGTATGACACCTATGGCTTTCCTGAAGATTTAACCGCGGATATTGCCCGTGAACGGGGTTTAACACTCGATAGCGCTGGGTTTGAATCAGCCATGCAGGCGCAGCGTGAGCGTGCTCGTGCGGCTAATTCTTTTGCGGCTGATTATGGTGAGAGTTTGACTCTGGAAGGTGAAACAACTTTCACTGGCTATGAACATCTCAACGACAAGGCGACGGTGACTCAGATTTTTGTTGAAGGTGAAGCGGTAGAACAGTTAAACGCTGGACAGACAGGGTTGCTGGTTCTGGATAGCACGCCTTTTTATGCAGAGTCCGGTGGACAGACTGGCGACACAGGAACTTTGATTTCTGGTAACGGACGCTTTCGAGTTCAGGATACTCGTAAACAGGGCGGTAAAGTTTTTGCTCACCTGGGTGAAGTCACTGAAGGCTTACTTAAAGTGGGCGAGCAGATTGAGGCTGTCGTTGATGCAGAACGTCGTCAGGAAATTGCTCTGAATCATTCGGCTACACATTTGCTTCATTCCGCGTTACGTAAAATTCTGGGTGATCATGTTACTCAAAAAGGTTCGCTAGTAGAGGCAGATCGTCTGCGTTTTGACTTTTCTCATTTTGAACCTATTAGCACTGAACAGCTTCAGACCATTGAAAATATGGTTAATGAACAGATCCGCTCTAACAATGAAGTTGTTACTAAGGTCATGGATCAGGAAGAAGCTATGGCTAGCGGTGCCATGGCGTTGTTTGGTGAAAAGTATGATGACAAGGTACGCGTCCTGAGTATGGGAGACTTTTCCATTGAGCTTTGTGGCGGAACCCATGTTTCACGAACAGGTGATATTGGATTGCTTAAACTGCTGAGTGAAACAGGTGTTGCCGCGGGTGTACGTCGCATTGAAGCTGTAACTGGGCAAGGTGCATTACAGTTAATTGAGAAAGAAGAGCATGTCCTGACAGAAATGTCACAGGTTTTAAAAACGGATAAAGATAAATTATCCGATAAGTTAATCCAGTTACTTGAACATAATCGGACTCTGGAAAAAGAACTGGAACAGCTTAAAGGCAAGTTAGCCAGTTCACAGGGCGATGATCTTGCTGGTCAGGCAACAGATATTGCAGGTACCAAGGTATTGGCGGCCAAGCTTGAAGGTGCGGATGCCAAGTCTTTACGTGATACCTTAGACCAACTCAAACAAAAAATTGGCAGCTCTGCAATTGTGCTGGCAACGGTCAAGGATGGTAAGGTGAATCTGGTTGCTGGTGTTAGCTCAGATCGTACCGATATCATCAAAGCGGGTGAGTTAATCAACGTAGTGGCACAAAAAGTAGGTGGAAAAGGTGGGGGGCGGCCCGACATGGCTCAGGCTGGAGGTAATCAACCTGAAAATCTTGATGCGGCACTGGCATCGGTAACAGAGTGGGTTCAATCGAAACTGGGTGTGTGATAGCTTAAGAAAAATCAACGACTAAACAGATTTCGACTGTCAATGCCCATTGTTTTAATGATAGGATTATCCGCATAACATTCTATTTTTAGTATTGTTTTGGGGATAGTTGGCGCTTTCATTTTTAGTTAAAGTAGTGTTTAATTCGCCCCCTTTGTGACATAAATATTACTCTATGGCTTTAATTGTTCAGAAGTACGGTGGTACCTCAGTTGGTACAGTCGAAAAAATTGAAAATGTTGCAGAAAAAGTAATTGCGACACGCAATGCAGGCCATGATGTAGTGGTAGTCGTTTCTGCCATGAGCGGCGAAACGAATCGCCTTGTTGAATTAGCAAGCCAGGTTTCAGATACACCTGAACCCCGAGAATTTGATGTGCTGGTGTCGACGGGAGAACAGGTGACGATTGCTTTATTAAGCATGGCACTGAATAAACGCGGCTATCCCGCTCGATCCTATACCGGATCGCAAGTTCACATATTGACTGATAATGCCTATACCAAGGCTCGAATCCTCGATATTGATGAATCACGTATGCGTGGCGATCTGGATGCCGGGCGAATTGTTGTGGTTGCCGGATTTCAGGGACGCGACGAACAGGGTAATATTACGACCTTAGGTCGAGGTGGTTCTGATACAACTGCAGTTGCCCTGGCGGCAGCGCTAAAAGCAGATGAGTGTCAGATTTATACTGATGTCGATGGCGTCTATACCACTGACCCGCGTGTTGTGCCGGAAGCAAGTCGACTGGATAGCATTACGTTTGAAGAAATGCTGGAAATGGCCAGTCTTGGATCAAAAGTATTGCAAATTCGTGCTGTTGAGTTTGCAGGTAAATATAATGTCAGATTGCGGGTGCTTTCCTCTTTTGAAGAAGGGCCTGGAACACTCATTACGTTTGAGGATGATGATATGGAACAGCCAGTCATTTCCGGTATTGCATTTAACCGGGATGAAGCCAAGCTGACAATTTTAGGTGTGCCAGACCAACCGGGTATTGCACACCAGATATTGGGTTCTATTGGTGAAGCCAATATTGAAGTGGATATGATTATCCAGAATATTGCTGCAGACTCGACGACCGATTTTACGTTTACGGTACATCGCAATGATTATGATAAAGCGATGACGATACTTGAGGAAACGGCTAAAAATTTAAACGCTCGTGAAGTCAGTGGCGACAAAGCCATTGTTAAAGTTTCACTTGTGGGTGTAGGTATGCGATCTCATGCCGGTGTCGCTAGCACTATGTTTAAGGCATTGGCTGATGAGGGTATTAATATCCGCATGATTTCAACTTCTGAAATTAAAATTTCAGTGGTTGTCGATGAAAAGTACCTTGAATTAGGTGTGAGAGCACTGCATTCAGCATTTGATCTTGCTGAAGCTGCAGTAGAATAAATATGGAAACAATAATAAGCCAGGTGTAATTCCTGATTGTAAAAAGGTCTTTTCAATTAAAGTATTACGGTTGCTTTGACGATACATACCATAATGGCCTGCCCTGTTTAAAGGGGTGGAAAACGGAGTGTATACAGAGAGCCAAAATTAGGAGATTTATTTAATGCTGATATTAACTCGCCGCGTAGGTGAAACACTTATGATTGGTGACAATGTGACCGTGACAGTTCTTGGAGTCAAGGGCAACCAGGTTCGCATTGGTGTCAATGCACCGAAAGAAGTTTCGGTACATCGTGAAGAAATTTACGAAAGAATCAAACAGGAAGAGTTGGAGAAAAACCAATCTGGGTCATAATCCCTCTTTACCTCAGCCCCAAGCCCTAGTATCCTTTGCGCCTCAAAATAAGGAGAGCTGGCCGAGTGGCTGAAGGCGCACCCCTGCTAAGGGTGTATGGGTTAACGCCCATCGAGGGTTCGAATCCCTCGCTCTCCGCCATACATATAAAGGCATCTGGAAACTAGATGCCTTTTTTGTTGCTCGCTATTTATTGAGGTAGGCGGGTGAACCAGTGAGAAGGCCAGGGTCTATTTCTTTTCTATCAGCTCAGTCAGTGCTGTCAGTTTTTTATCAACAACGTCTCTGAGTTCCACTTCCAGTGCAGCCATGGATTTGGCCATCATGTAGTTAAGCTGGTCATCTAGTTCCAGTCGTATGGTATTGATTGCCTCGATAAGTTCTTCGCGGCAGGGTTCACTAATGTCAGTGATGGGCTGAGCTGTAATAGATTCATCTGCAACAGCTTCATTAATCACCGGTATATCGGTGACAACGGGTATGTCTGCACCAACGTCGGCATGTAAATCGGCAAAGAGTGGCAGCATATCAGGCTCAGTCAATGCTGATGTTTCTGGAACCTCAGTATCGGGATCGAGATTAATACCAGCATTATGTTCTTCAGGAATAACCACATCATCAAGCACGGGTACGATGGGTTCATCATTGTTTTTGGCTTGTATTGGTCTTTTGATAGTGGAGGATTTACTGGGCGTTGCGGAAAGGCTTTCACGTGCAGCCGAAAGCTTGGTTTCACTTTTTTCCAGTAAGCCACGAATCGACTCAAGGGCGTTGACCAGTGATGCCTGTGAGTCCTGGATTTCTTTCATTTCCTTATTGGTTTCATTCCCAGGTTTTGTGTCTTTTTCTATAGTCATGCTAGTTTGACAGTTTATGGGTTTCGAGTTCATAACCACGTTGCTGATAGAACTTGTAGCGATCTCTGGCCTGTTCTTTGGCCTGGTCATCGGTTGAGACGATCTCGGCGACCCGTTCAAAGCGGCTGAAAAATGAAGGCACTTGCGCACCCAGGTTGATTAATACCTGATGGAGAGACTCCGCATCCTGATCCAGTTCTGCATTATGCCCTATAAGTATAGGACTGTTCTGGGAATGGCCTGATTCAAATAACTGATGAGGCAAAAAGCTCCCTTCACGAAAGGTCCAGAGCAGTTTATCCAGTTTTTCACTCTGGGTCTGATCGGCCGTATGAATATAAATATGGTGTTTGAGTGTGAATGCTTTTTCTGCCAGACGGCAGGCCATCATTGATGCCGCATCAGCATCCTTGTTGTTTAACACATAAAAATCAACTCGGGTCATTACACCTGGTACCCTTTACCGCATTGATCCATAAGATATTGGGTAAGCAAAGGTACTGGACGACCCGTTGCCCCTTTTATCGCACCGCTTTCCCAGGCCACACCTGCAATATCAAGATGGGCCCATTTGAATTTACTGGTGAATTTAGCCAGGAAACAGGCCGCGGTAATGGTGCCGGCTTCACGATTGCCAATATTGGCCATGTCGGCAAAATTACTTTTTAAGGATTCAGAATACTCATCCCATAAAGGCATTTCCCAGGCTCGGTCTCCGGCACGTTTACCGGCTTCTAAAAGAGAATCTGCGAGGGACTCGGTATTACTTAACAGGCCACAGGCGTGTTTACCAAGGGCAATCACACAGGCCCCAGTTAGTGTTGCAACATCAATAACAGATTTGGGTTTGAATTTTTCACTATAGGTGAGGGCATCACAGAGAATGAGACGTCCTTCAGCATCAGTATTTAAAACCTCAATCGTTTGCCCCGACATGCTGGTAACAATGTCACCCGGTTTATTGGCATTGCCATCGGGCATATTTTCACAGGTAGGAACCAGAGCAATGACATTGATGGGAAGCTGTAATTCACCCAGTGCGGCCATGGTGCCTATGACACTGGCGGCCCCGCACATATCAAATTTCATTTCATCCATAGCTGCCGAGGGCTTGATCGAAATACCACCCGAGTCAAAGGTAATCCCTTTGCCCACTAATACTGTTGGACGATCGGTTTTCTTACCGCCCTGATAATGAATTTCGATTAATTTAGGCGGTTGGCGGCTTCCCTTGGCGACGGAAAGCAGAGCGCCCATGCCCAATGTTTCCATTTGTTTTTGTCCGAGGGCTCGGACTTTCATATTAGAAAATTGCTTGCCCAGTTTGCTAGCTTCAGTAGACAGATAGGTAGGGGTACAGATATTTCCAGGTAGATTACCCAGTTCACGAGACAGACTCACGCCGTTGGCGATTGCGCTACCAATACTCAGTCCCAGTTTTGCCGATTTAAGCTGTTTGGATTCGGCAACATTCAATACAAATTTATTAAGTGAGAGGTTGTTTTCTTTGTCGCTTTTTAAAGTGTCCGCTCGGTAGATCGCATGTTGGCTGATTTCAGTCGCCTGACGTACTTTCCAGCCTATTTGCTGTTTGTTGACATCCAGATCAGTCAGATAACAAATAGCGTCTTTGGCACCTGACTGGCTTAATGTTGTAATGGCGGCGGTCAGTGCTTTTCGAAAGCCTTTTTCGTCAAAGTCTTTTTCTTTTCCACAGCCCACCAGCAGGATACGTTCACACTGTGTACCCGCTAACTTGTGCAGCATCAGGGTCTGTCCTAATTTACCATCCATATCTCCCAGTTTCAGGATGGTACTGAGCTGACCACCGCTGGCCGTATCCACCTGTTGAGCCGTAGAGCTAAGTTTGCGCTTTTCATATACGCCCAAAACAATACATGCACTACGCTGGTCTTCGGCCGGGTTGCTTTTTACACTGATATCCATGAATGATTTACCTGCTTACTTTATGTTGTTATTAAGTTCATAGTTTGGGAACGGAATTTATCCTTAACTATAACAGGCAGCGGGGAAATTTCGAAGCTATCCTGCCTGACCGATTTAGAGCGCCTTGATAGAGCTTCGGGATAAGAGTATTGGGCCGACTGGTAAAAACACGTTTGCCTGTGTAATCTAGCAAAACCTGGCAGGGTATTCTGTCCTTCTTTCAAACAATTACGGATTAACGGACACCTCAATTTTGATTATTAGCCGTTATTTACTAAAAGAGATTTTTGTCACTCTGTTAGGGGTCTCTCTGGTGTTATTGCTGATCGCGATTAGTGTGCAGATGGTGGGTTTGCTCAGTAAAGTGACGGCCGGTATTCTTAAGACCAATACCCTGATGATCATGATGGGGCTGAATATGTTCAACCTCATGACGTTTATTTTACCACTAGCCCTGTACCTTGGCATTCTGCTGGCACTCAGCCGTCTGTACCGGGACAGTGAAATGACCGCCATTGCCGCTTGCGGAGTCGGACCACTAAGTATCATGCGCACCGTTTTTATTATCGGTTTGTTATTTGCGCTGATCCAGGGGAGTTTTACCCTGTATCTGGCACCCTGGGCTGAAACCCACTATGCCCACCTGACAGAAAAATCTAAAAAAAGTACTGATATTGAAGGAGTGATACCCGGACGCTTTAATGAACTGACAGCGGGTAAAGGGGTGGTTTATGTTCAGACTCTCGATGATGAGCGGGGTGAGTTGCAAAATGTATTTTTGCAAATGAATGATGACTCGCGAAAAGGGGATAGCCCGGTCGGTGCCACGATTGTGGCTGAACGTGCCTATAAGTATCAGGATGAAAAAACCGGTGATCAGTTCTTATTGCTGGAGAATGGTTCTCGCTATGAAGGTTTTCCTGGTGATGAAAACTTTACTGTCATCCAGTTTAAACGTCATGGTATTCGTGTTGAGGAAAAAAGTATAACGGTAACCAGTTATCGTCATCGTGCGATTCCCACACGTGACTTATTTAAAGCTGATCATATTAGTTACAAAGCTGAATTACAGGGACGCATTTCATCAGCCCTGTTCTGTATTGGTCTGGCTTTACTCGCAGTACCACTAAGCAAAACCTCTCAACGACAGGGGCGTTATGGCAAGCTTGCACTGGCCATTGTTTTTTATATGGTATTCAGCAATCTTCTAAATGTGGCAAAGGCCTGGGTAATAAACGGAAAAGTCTCACCTGAAATTGGGGTCTGGTGGGTGCATGGGTTAATCTTGCTTGTCGTCGCAATTATGATGATGAAACAAACAGGTTTTAGACATTTGTTTGGCTTTAAACAACGGCATCCTGCATCATGAAAATAATGGAACAGTATATTGGTCAGATTGTAATGATGTCATCGCTGGCTGTCATGGCTGTTCTGTTAATTTTATTTGGCCTGATGGGTTTTGCAAATGAAATGGGGACAATCGGTCGAGCAGATTATACTTATTTAGCCGCAATTACTTATACGGCTTTACGTTTACCTTTTCAGTTATATCAATTATTTCCACTCAGTGCACTATTAGGTACGATGCTGGGATTGGGGATGTTAGCCAATAGCAGTGAATTAATAGTTATCCGTGCCGCTGGTGTTTCTATACCTCGTATTGTCTATTCAGTTATGAAATCAATGAGTCTATTGATATTAATCGTCATCTTTATTGGTGAAGTTATTGCGCCACCCGCACAGCAATATGCAGTACACACTCGTATTAAAGCACTGGAAAGTAAAATTAGTTTGAATACAGACTATGGTCTTTGGGCCAGAGATGGTGATACCTATATTCATGTTCAACGTGTTGAGAATGATGGGCAACTAATCGGAATTAAACTATATCGGTTTGATGAGCAATACAAAATGCAATCGTTGTTACAAGCCGAAACTGGCGTGTTTGATGGAACTCAATGGGTACTCCACAATGCGCAGCAAAGTTATATATCTGATACCGGTGTATTAACGCGAAAAATACCAGAACTAAAATGGAGTTCATTACTGGCACCCGATTTGATTAATGTGGTTTCGGTAAAACCAGAAACACTCTCATCTTATAAACTGCTTGGTTATATTGATTATTTAAAAGTGAATGGACTGGAATCCGCACAGTATGAACTGGCTTTATGGAACCGTTTATTTATGCCATTTACGATCATTGCGATGGTACTGATTGCAGTTCCATTTGTTTTTGGCTCACAACGTCATGGTGGTATTGGTCAAAAGATCGTTCTTGGATTTTTGATCGGAATGGCATTTTTTATTATTGATCGTCTCGCTGGTCAGGTAGGGCTTGTTTATAATCTGCCTGTGTCTTTCGCTGCCGCTTTGCCGACGATCCTGGTTTTAACCGGGGCGGGCTGGTTGTTCAAACGTATTCGTTGATTGAAAGTTTCAAATACTTTTATACATTGGGTTGGGCTGAGAAAGGAAGCCTGACAATTTAATTATGTGTTGGGCTTTATGTTATTCAACCCATTAACCTACGATACTTTACAGGCTCCATTACACTAATGGGCTTTCAGGCTTAACTTTTCTTTAACTGAATCACTCGGGTCTGGCTAAACCGATCTCGCCACGAATTTTTCCAGTTGTCGATTACAATCCAGATGAATCCAGCAACCATGAGTACCCAGCAGGGCAGGTTTTCCAGTAGTTTGATCGCGGCGGGAATGTGTTCGGTTGAGGGAGTAATACAGAAGAACAGTCCGAGTCCAAACAGGCTCCAGGAAGGAATGGCGGTTAAAAATCGTAACAGGGCATGCCATAAGGTCATGGGCTGGCCATCTTCCAGCTCCAGTCGTAGTTTCCAGGAGCGCATTCCCAGGGTCTGGCCACCGTGGGTCCAGAACCAGGCAAAGAAGAAAAAAGTGACACTGACCAGATAGCTGCTGACAAAGGGATTATGGCTGGGTTTGCTGTTTTCGCCCAGTAACGGGGTAATCAGGGCCATCGCCAGTAGCAGCACAGCAATTAGCAGTAGGCTGTCATAGCTCATGGCCAGAATTCGGCGCAAGGGGCCGGCAAGCTCGGGTACTATCTGGGGGCTGGTTTCGGTGTTCTCCGTCATGGCGCGTATCTTCCGGTTTGGGACCACTTCTGTCAATTCTGTTGATCAATTGTACCGATGAATCGCCTGAATTCGTGAAGCAGAGGTGGACTTGTAGTATCATTCGCCCCTTATTAATTCCACTGATCATGAGACCCAGAACATGCTGCAACTGCGTGGCGGATCGGCTTTATCCGCATTTCGGCTGAAAAAATTATTGTCCACTTTGCAATCCGGCGTGGCCGGAATCACGGCTGTCCAGGCTGAATTCATTCATTTTGCTGAACTCGAACAAAAGCTGAGTCAGGAACAACAGGCCACACTGGAAACCCTGCTGAATTATGCGCCGGCGCTGAGTCCGGTTTCAGGCGGAAATCAGGCGCAGTTCCTGATTTGTCCACGCCCCGGCACCATTTCCCCCTGGTCGAGTAAAGCCACGGATATCGCGCATAACTGTGGTTTAAGTCATGTGCAGCGACTGGAACGCGGCATTCTGTATACGCTGACTATCGAAGGTTCGTTGACTGAAGCGGATAACCATTTTATTCACACTCAGTTACATGATCGCATGACCGAGGTTGTCTTTTCTCAGCTGGATGAGGCCGACTGTCTGTTCCAGCATGCCAGTCCTGCTCCACTGTCTTGCGTGGATATCTTGGGCGGTGGTGCTGAGGCACTGCGTCGAGCTAATAATGAACTGGGCCTGGCCCTGGCACCGGATGAGATTGATTATCTGGTTGAAAATTTTCAGGCCATGAAGCGTAACCCGACCGATGTCGAGTTAATGATGTTTGCCCAGGCCAACTCGGAGCATTGTCGCCACAAGATTTTTAATGCAGACTGGATCATTGATGGCAAATCTCAGGATCGTTCTCTGTTCAGCATGATTCGAAATACGCACGATACTCATCCGGAAGGCGTGTTGTCGGCCTACAGTGATAACTCGGCGGTGATGGAAGGGTTTACAGCCAAACGATTTTTCCCTGTCGCGGATTCAGCCGAATATCGTGCGCATGAAGAAAAAGTCCATATTCTGATGAAAGTGGAAACCCATAACCATCCCACCGCTATCGCACCTTTTCCTGGTGCGGCAACGGGTTCTGGCGGTGAGATTCGCGATGAAGGTGCAACCGGACGTGGTTCCAAGCCCAAAGCCGGTCTGTGTGGTTTTTCAGTTTCCAACCTGCAATTACCAGAAGCGCCTCAGCCATGGGAAACAGATCATGGTAAACCGGGGCGTATCGCGTCAGCACTGGATATTATGCTTGAAGGCCCGATTGGTGCGGCCGCGTTTAATAATGAGTTTGGTCGACCCAACCTGTGTGGTTACTTCCGTACTTATGAAGAGAAAGTACCGGGTGCCGATGGTGAAGAAATCCGTGGTTATCACAAACCGATTATGCTGGCCGGTGGTGTCGGTAATATTCGTGAAGATGACGTGGAAAAAGGCAATATCCCTGCCGGTGCACAGATCATTATTCTTGGTGGCCCAGCCATGTTAATTGGCCTGGGCGGCGGTGCGGCCTCATCCATGTCGACGGGTGAAAGTCATGAAGATCTGGATTTCGCTTCGGTACAACGTGGCAACCCGGAAATGGAGCGTCGCGCACAGGAAGTGATCGATCGCTGTTGGCAAATGAAGGATAACAACCCCATCATTAGTATTCATGATGTTGGTGCTGGTGGTATTTCTAATGCACTGCCGGAACTGGTTAACGACAGTGGTCGAGGTGCACGCTTTGAATTACGCACGGTTCCAAATGATGAACCGGGTATGACACCAATGGAAATCTGGTGTAATGAATCACAGGAACGTTATGTGCTGGCGGTATCCTCTGAAAACCTGGATACGTTCAGTGCCATCTGTGAACGTGAGCGTTGTCCTTTTGCCGTCGTAGGTGAAGCAACAGAAGAACAACATTTGATCCTGGGTGATGCCCATTTCGATAACACCCCTATCGATATGCCGCTGGAAGTTTTATTGGGTAAGCCACCGAAAATGTTGCGTGATGTACATCATCACTCTTTTAAGAAAAATGAATTTGCTGGTCAGGATATTGATTTACAGGAAGCTGCACAGCGCTTATTGACCTTGCCCACTGTTGCCGCAAAAACTTTTTTGATCACCATTGGTGATCGCAGCATCACCGGCATGGTGGCTCGCGATCAGATGGTTGGCCCATGGCAAACCCCAGTGGCTGATGTGGCGGTAAGTATTTCTGATTTTGATGGTTATACTGGTGAAGCCATGGCGATTGGTGAGCGCACCCCTATTGCACTACTGGATCATGCGGCTTCAGCACGTATGGCGGTGGGTGAAGCTATCACCAATATCGCGGCATCACGGATTAACGATATTAGCGATATGGTGTTATCTGCAAACTGGATGGCACCAGCCGGACACACTGGAGAAGATGCGGGACTATACGATGCGGTCAAAACCGTGGGTATGGAACTGTGTCCGGCCTTAGGTATTGCGATACCGGTGGGTAAAGACTCTATGTCGATGAAAACCGTGTGGGAAGAAAACGGACAGACACAATCTGTTACTGCGCCCTTATCATTGATCATCTCGGCATTTGCACCAGTGCAGGATGTTCGTAAAACATTAACGCCAGAGTTACGTACAGACTGCGGTGATACAGACTTAATTTTAATTGATCTGGGTAAGGGTCGTAACCGACTGGGTGGTTCCTGTGTCGCACAGGTGTTTAAACAACTCGGTCACCATCCTGCTGATCTTGATGATACCAATAGCTTTAAAGCCTTTTTCAAAGCCATTCAGTTATTAAACGAAAAAGATCGTTTACTGGCTTACCATGATCGTAGTGATGGCGGTCTGTTTGCAACTTTATGTGAAATGGCTTTTGCCGCGCATACAGGTTTGCAAATCCAGCTGGATGGTCTGGTGGATGATCGAAATGAACTGGCTGCGGTTCTGTTTAATGAGGAACTGGGTGCCGTCATTCAGGTACGTCATTGCGATACCGATGAAGTTCTTTCCTGGCTGAAAGATGCCGGCCTGGCTCATCATAGCCATGTCATTGGGTCATT
>JAPHRJ010000135.1 GCA_026196045.1 Gammaproteobacteria bacterium | reverse complement strand
TTTCTTCGCTTTTTTCTTGGCCTTCTTCTTGGAAGCTTTTTTCTTAGCCTTTTTCTTAGTTACTTTTTTCTTCGCAACTTTTTTCCTGGCTACTTTTTTCTTAGTTACTTTCTTCTTCGCAACTTTTTTCTTAGCGACTTTTTTCTTCGCTACTTTCTTCTTGGCTTTCTTTTTAATCGCCATAGTTAACAACCCTCCGGTTTTAGACTCTGAGTTTAGCTGAGTATAGCTAAGTTAAATTAAAAAGCTAGTAATGTTAATTAAATTAACCTTCTTAGCCATTGTATTCTATGAATTTTAGTTTTTCGAAGCCAGTTTTTTATCTGAAGCATTATTTTTCTTAAAAACAAAACATAAATTTTAAATTTTTAAGTTTCGATAAGCTCAAATTAATAAAAATGGATTGGAATATTAAAATTTAGGAATGAATACAGGACAATTTATGTAGAAGGTGAGTTATATAACGGATGTTTTGTAAAAAGTTTTAATTTTTTTTACTTAAAAGGGCAAATTTTGCTAATAAAAGTTAAAAGTGTCGTAATTCTTTACTTTTTTAAGGTTGTAACACGGCTTTCAACATAAAAAATTAAGGATGAAGTACTAAAACAATAAAAAATTATGTTGTTTGTTCCTACAGGATACGTTTGTAGATGGTTTTTAGTGAAAATTTTATTGTGTAAGAGCTAAATTTGTTACTAATGGGTGGTTAGATACAAAAAAATACTAAAAATTTATTTATAAGAAGGTTTATTTGTGTTGTTTGCTTTGTTGTAAGAGAGAACAACAGGTTTTTTGTCATGATTATTAACAAATAGGAAGAAAAATTATAAAAATAAGTGCTGAAAAAGAAAAATTTGTCTGTTAAGCATCATTTTTTATAAATATGGCGTGGTATTAAAAGATTTTTAGCAATTTTTCCGTTGCTATACCCTGAAGTGGTACATCCCAATAGCGTGCCGGTAGTTTTTCAACTTGCTGGAACTGGTAAGCAGCACCGATCAGGTGTGGTTTGTGCCAATGTTTGCGATTATGTAAAAAAGAAAGGGTTCTATCATAGAATCCACCTCCCATTCCTAATCGATTTCCTGTTTTGTCGAATGCAACCAGTGGTAACAGGATAAGATCGAGTGACTGTGTCTTAAAAAAACGTTTACCTGGTTTATGTTGCGGTTCAAAAATCCCAAAACGGTTTTTATATAAACCTGTTTCAGGTTTATAGGGTAAAAACCAGAGCGCCCTGGCATGGGTATGTCCTAAAACGGGCAGATAACAACATTTTTTGTGTCGCCAGGCGATATTTATTAAAGGTGTAAGGTCGATCTCACCATCATTTGGCAGGTAAAAAGCAATATGTCGACTTTTCTGAAAGATTCTAGACTTGCTAAGGTTGTCTGCAAGTTTGTATGACAGGGTTTCACGTTCAAGCTCAGAAAGAGAGCGTCGTTGTTCACGCATTTGTTGGCGTAATTGAATCTGCATCTTCAGTTCGCAGTCCTGCCTGATATTGGGGGGCTCATAATTGGAGATCAGGCATTAATGCCGCCTTTATGATTATTATTTTGAGTTTAGGGGTAAGAAGGGTAACCACCACAAATACCGTCGTGATTTTCGTCTCGAACCTGAGGTTCAAGTGGGAGCGTCATTGATACATTAGGCTTTCCGGCAAGCGGACATGCACACAATATCAAAATGTTGCCCCCAGGGATTGTATTTACGGCTCAAGAATATCCCAATCAGCAAACGAATACCGCAGTGGCACCCTAGTAGAAAATTGTACTGGATTTTGGAGTATCCAGATACCTTCAGAAAGGAAAAAAACCGGATACGAGTATCAAAATTCCAGTTGTTGACTCTTATATAAGGTATCTTCGATTTTATCCTGAATATTTTTCAGTCGAAGGGTGACATTGTGATCAACCTTTTCCTGAGAGCCGTCCTGGGCCAGTAATTCGTGGGATATATTGAGAGCCGCCATCACAGCAATTCGGTCTGAACCGATAATTTTGCCGTTATCTCTAATTTCACGCATTTTCTGATCCAGAAAATCAGCCGAGCGGATTAAATCATGTTGTTCCGCTTCAGAACAGGAGACCAGGTATTCTTTATCCAGAATATGTACAGTTACAGCCTTGGAATGTGTGGAGTTACTCATTTTCCATTGCCTTTAATCGGTTAATCATTGTTTCTACCCGGGTGCGGGCAGTCTCAGTTTTTTCCAATAATTGGTTTCGTTCCGTCGTCAGATGAGTCTGGCTTTCACGCAACGTTTTATTTTCCTGACGCAGTCGATCAACCGCTTTAATCAGGTCATCAACACGTGATTCAAGTTTCTTTAGATCCAGTTCATCCATAGATGTGTATTACCCAAGATATTTAGTTAAGATTAACGAACAATAATTACCAATATAGAGCGGCAGACTGGCAGGGTCAACGGTACAATAGGCAAATTGTTAAAAATTAAGTGTGGAATATTGATGGAATACGACCAGATAGATGATGCTCTGAAGCGCTCCAGCATTCAGATTGATGCCGCCGAAGCCCATGGCATGTTAAGTGGCCTGCTGAGTACGATGGATGAAGAGGCTAAAATACATTGGCAGACACACTGTTTTCCGGATCAGGAAATGGGTGATTTGTTAGTACAGGAGTCTATGGTTTTGCTTGAGCCGCTGATTGAAGAAACAGAACAGCAACTACAAAGTAGTAATTTTCTGTTTTATCCCCTGTTACCTGATGAAGAGGCAAGCCTGGAATCCCGAATTGAAGCGTTGGCCCACTGGTGTCAGGGGTTTATGTTGGGACTTTCAGTGGGCGGCATTGTAGATAATCGTAAATTACCCGGTGAACTACCTGAATTTGTTGATGACATGGTGGAATTTTCGCGCGCCGAAAGTTTTAGTGTCGAAGGTGAGGATGATGAAAATACCTATACTGAACTGGTTGAGTATATTCGTATGGGTGTGTTGTTGTTCCATGAAGAAATTCGCTCTTTGAAAGAAAAAGCGGGAAATTCCACCGTGCATTAAACCCATACCATCGGTCAGCACTATCAATAAAACTGAATATCTGGATTCAGGCTTTAGGTATAATATTGAAATGAATGCGCAAGAATTTAAACGTCGCCGTCGTCGCCTGATGCAGATGATGGACAATGATTCGGTTGCAATTCTGCCAACCGCCCCTGTTCGTATTCGCAATCGTGATGCGGAGTATCCGTTTCGTCCTGATAGTGACTTTTATTATCTAACGGGCTTTCCAGAACCGGAGGCCGTCGCCGTCCTGGTGCCTGGACGTGAACATGGTGAATACATTCTATTTTGTCGTGAAAATGATCCGGAGATGGAAACCTGGAACGGCACTCGTGCCGGACAGGAAGGGGCCGTTGATCAGTATTTTGCAGATGACTCCTTTCCGATTGATGACATCGACGATATTTTACCGGGACTACTGGAAAACAAAGAACGTGTCTTTTACACCATGGGTACCTTGCCTGACTTTGATCAGCGCTTAATTGGTTGGGTTAATCGTTTACGTAAACAATCCCGTGCAGGTATTCATACACCGGGTGAATTTGTCGCACTGGATCATTTTGTCCATGACATGCGTCTGTATAAAAGTAGTGCCGAAATAAAAGCCATGCGTCAGGCAGCAAAAATTTCATCTAAAGCGCATATTCGAGCCATGCAAGCGTGTAAACCGGGCATGATGGAATACCAGCTTGAAGCTGACTTACTACATACCTTCATGTACGGTGGAGCACGTTCACCGGCCTATTCTTCAATAGTTGGCAGTGGAGCCAACGGTTGCATTTTGCACTACATTGAAAATACCGCAAAAATGAAAGACGGTGATCTGGTGTTGATTGATGCAGGTGCGGAATATGATTGTTATGCCGCTGATATTTCCCGTACTTTCCCTGTGAACGGTCAATACAGTCGTTGTCAGCGTGCTCTATACGAGATTGTATTGCAGGCCCAGTACGCAGCGATTGAACAGGTAAAACCCGGTAATCACTGGAACGATCCCCATGAAGCGGCGGTTAAGGTGATCACTCAGGGATTGAAAGACCTTGGGATATTAAAAGGCAGTATAAAAAATTTACTCAAAAATGAATCCTACAAACCCTATTATATGCATCGTACCGGTCATTGGCTGGGCATGGATGTTCACGATGTGGGTGACTACAAAGTTGAAACCGAATGGCGGGTACTTGAGCCCGGTATGGTATTAACGGTAGAACCAGGACTTTATATTGCGGGCGGACATAAAGGCGTCGCAAAAAAATGGTGGGACATCGGTATTCGTATTGAAGATGATGTGCTGGTTACAAAAGATGGTTGTGAGGTACTGACGGCTGATGTACCCAAAGAACCCGATGAAATTGAAACCTTAATGGCATCCTGATGACACAAGCAGAAACAGGGCTTGACTACGATATTCTTATTGTTGGCGGCGGCATGGTTGGTGCCAGTCTGGCCTGTGCGCTTGGCCAATATCAAATGCAGTCTCAGGAAAAAGCTCAGTCAAAATCAATAAAACCACTGCGTATTGGTGTGGTGGAAGCGACCCCTTTTTCATCAGAAGCCCAGCCCAGTTTTGATGCGCGCACCGTGGCACTGGCCGAAGGATCAAAACAGATTTTTGCGGCGTTAAATCTCTGGCAAGCTATGGAAGAGGGTGGCGTCATGCCCATCAAGCGTATTCATGTTTCTGACCGAGGCCATATAGGCTCGACACATATGGATTGCAAAGATCAGCATGTGGATGCTTTTGGTTATGTGGTAGAAACCCGGGTGATGGGTGAAGTCCTTAATAATGCGATGGGCAAACTTGATAACGTAGAATTGATTTGCCCAGCCGAAGTCATTGGTCTGGATGTATCGGCTTCAGCCGCAACGATCACGGTTAATAACGCGGGACAGGAACGTCAGCTACGTGCGCAACTGGTAGTAGCGGCCGATGGTGGCCAATCATTTGTTCGTGAACAGGCCGGGATCAAAACCTTTACCTTGAACTATGATCAGTCCGCCGCGATTGCCAATGTGGCCTGTGATAAGACTCATGACAATATTGCCTATGAGCGTTTTACTGACAATGGCCCGATGGCGTTATTACCGACCTGCAATCGCGATACGGGTGACAATAATATGTATGCCCTGGTGTGGACGGTAAAACCAGGTGCCGTTAAGCAAATAGCTGAACTGGATGATCCCGCTTTCCTGTCACAGTTACAGCAGGCTTTTGGCAAGCGGGCTGGAAACTTTATAAAAACTGGACCACGTCATGTTTATCCTTTACGTTTTCTTCAAACCCGTGAACATGTTCGTCCACATTTAGCCATTATTGGTAATGCTGCACATGCATTGCACCCTGTTTCAGGCCAGGGCTTTAATCTGGGGCTGCGCGATGTGGCGGTACTGGCACAGGTGCTGGTAGATGGTTTGCGTGATGGCAAGCCAGTGGATGATATAGATGTATTACGCGAGTATGCACAATGGCGTCGACGTGATCAGTTAACCACGGCCTTCAGTACAGACAGTCTGGTACGAATTTTTTCTAATAACTTTAAACCCCTGGCTCTGGCTCGAAATATTGCTTTATTAGCAATGGACATCCTGCCGCCATTGAAAAAACGACTCGCCCGTCATGCCATGGGATATACCGGAAAACTACCGCGTCTGGCGCGAGGATTACCATTATGATGGCACCTCATGTCGATGAGTATGATCTGATAATTGTTGGGGCTGGCATGGTCGGTGCCAGTCTGGCTTGTTCACTAGCACAGTCCAGCTTACGTATTGCCTTACTCGATGCACGCTGTCCCTCCATGCAATGGTCGGATGAAGGTTATGACATCCGCGTAAGTGCACTCACGCGTGCAACACAGAACTGGTTAACTCAACTGGGTGCCTGGTCGTATATTGAAGCAATGC
>JAPHRJ010000046.1 GCA_026196045.1 Gammaproteobacteria bacterium | reverse complement strand
TTTGATCTCACAGGAATCGATCTGGGTTCCAAAACGAAAATCCAGCCCCTGTTTATTAAAGGCATGCTGTGCCTGTCGAGAAATAGAGGGATCGGCCTGAGATAACAAACCGGGACTGGACTTGAATAAGCTGACTTTGCAGCCCAGACGTTGCCAGACACTCCCCAGTTCCAGCCCAATAACACCGGCACCAATTACTGCCATTGATTCAGGAACAGTCTTAAGCGCAAGGGCACCAGCAGAATCAATTATTCGATCTTCATGCCAGGGAATTTGAGGATGAGGTCTGGGTCGAGAGCCGGGAGCCAGGATAATATGCTGGCCCTGGATTATAGTCTGTGTACCATCATTCAACTGGATGTTAATGTCACGATTATTTTGCAGTTGGGCCAGACCACTGAATAGCGTAATACCATGCGAGTTAAACAGTTCTTTTACACCGTGATTCATTTTGCTAACCACGCTGCTTTTACGTTGCATCATGGTAGGAATATCCAGCTCTACATGGTCGAGCTTGATCCCATGCAGACTAAAGTGATGCCGGCTTTTGTCGAAATAGTCAGAAGACTGCAGTAACGCCTTAGAGGGTATACAGCCGGTATTCAGGCAGGTGCCACCGAGAACGGGCTGCCTGTCATCACTAATCCATTTTTCTACACAGGCTGTTTTTAAACCGAGTTGGGCACAACGAATGGCTGCGACATAGCCACCGGGACCTGCGCCAACCACCACTACATCAAAGTTATCCATAATTAACTATCCAGCCTATATGTCTAATAAGAGTCGTACCGGGTTTTCCAGTATATTTTTTACATGCACCAGGAACTGCACCGCCTCACGGCCATCCACTAATCGATGATCATAGGAAAAGGCCAGGTACATCATGGGTCGTATAACAATTTCATCATTTTCTACAACAGGACGTTTAATAATATTATGCATTCCAAGAATGCCACTTTGTGGCGGGTTTAAAATTGGCGTCGACATCATCGATCCATACACGCCACCATTGGAAATACTAAATGTCCCGCCAGTGATTTCTTCCAGTTCCAGTTTTCCTTCCTGTGCGCGTTGGCCAAAGTCACGGATCTGTAATTCAATTTCTGACATGCTAAGGCTATCTGCATCACGAACAATGGGTACAACCAGGCCACGTTTGCTCCCGACTGCGATACCGATATCAAAGAAGCCGTGGTAGACAACATCATCCCCTTCAATAGATGCATTGATCTCTGGAAATTTTTTCAGACCATCCACGACCGCCTGTACAAAGAAGGGCATAAAGCCAAGACGAGCACCATGGGTCTCTTCAAATATTTTCTGGTGCTGGCTGCGAATATCCATGATCGGCTGCATGTTGACTTCATTGAAGGTCGTCAGAATAGCGGCCGTACTTTGCGCTTCAAGCAGGCGCTCGGCAATACGTGCACGCAGGCGAGTCATGGGAACACGTTTCTGTGGGCGTTCATCGTTATCCAGGTTAACAGGGGATGTCGATGTAGCCGACGTATTTGTTTGTACCTGTCCAGCCAGATGTTTTTCAACATCCTCTTTTAATATCCGTTCGCCTTTACCACTTCCTTGAATCGTTTTGGCATCAAGCTTATGTGCGTCAATCATTTTTTGTGCCGCAGGCATAGCAAGTGGTTCTGTCGTAGGGGCCGCTGCAGAAGTGTTCCTGGTTTTTATTTGTTCGTCTGCTGTAACATGGCCTTCGCGTAAATAGCCAATCAACTCACCAGATTTAACAATGGCTCCTTCGGCGAGTAACTGTTGTTCCAGCACACCATCTTCCAGGCTTGGAATTTCAAAGACCACTTTATCCGTTTCAATTTCTACCAGTACATCACCACTTTTGACCTGTTCACCGACAGCCTTATGCCAGCTTATTAAAGTGCCGTCAGCAACAGATTCGGGGAATACAGGAACTTTGATCTCGACCATTGTTTTTCCTTTAAATTAGCTAAGTCGCTAAATTAGGTTAGCCCCAGGGCTTCATTTACCAGTTGGGCTTGTTCCAGTTTATGCGTAGTCATATTGCCTTCTGCGGGCGCGGCCAGATGTGGACGACCAGCATAGTCCAGATAGTTTTGTTTACCAATGACGGCACGCATGTGGTGTTGGCTGGAATACCAGGCACCCTGATTCATAGGTTCTTCCTGGCACCAGATAAATGTCTCAGCATTTTTATAACGCGCTATTTCCTGTTGCAGTTCATCAGAAGGGAAAGGATAGAGCTGTTCAATTCGAATAATAACAACATTATCTAATTCGGCTTCTCGGCGGCGAGCGAATAGATCGTAGTATACCTTGCCACTACAGAGGATCACGCGTTTAATTCTCTGGTCATTTTCTATCACGGTTTCACCAATCACCGTTTTAAACTGGCCATGGGTAAACTTTGATAGCGGTGAAGATGCATCAGGATGACGCAATAAACTTTTCGGAGTCATTACAATCAAAGGCACACGGCATTGCATCAGCATCTGGCGGCGCAGTAAATGGAATATCTGGTAAGCGGCGGTAGGAACACAAACCTGCATATTGTGTTGTGCACAAAGTTGCAGGTAGCGCTCCAGTCGTGCAGAAGAATGTTCCGGTCCCTGTCCTTCAAGCCCATGAGGCAGGAACATGACCAGGCCACAATGTTGTCCCCACTTCTGTTCGCCGGCACTAATAAACTGGTCAATCACCACCTGGGCATTATTGGCAAAGTCACCAAACTGCGCTTCCCAGATGGTTAAGGTATTCGGATCGGTAATAGCATAACCGTATTCAAAGGCCAGCACGGCTTCTTCAGAGAGGACAGAATTAATCACCAGGAAATTAGAATCACAGTCTTTCAGGTTGCGTAAAGGCACATAGGTTTCACCGTTCTCCTGATTTAACAATGTTGCATGACGATGGAAAAACGTTCCGCGAGCACTGTCCTGTCCAGACAGGCGCACATTAAAACCATCGCGCATTAAACTGATATAAGCCAGCTTTTCAGCAAAGCCCCAGTCAACAGGAATCTCACCACTGGCCATACGTGAACGCGCATCCAGAATTTTTTTAACGCTGTGATGTAATGGAAAGCCATCAGGAAGGGCGAGCAACTCATTAGCCTGGGATTTGAACGTCTGCTCCGTAATGGCGGTTTCTGCGGCAGGGTTATAGCCTTTATTATTATATTGATGCCAGGCCTCAATAAAGGGGGAGGCCGTGTGGTTATCAGGAATAAACTCTGCAACAACATGCTTGCCGGCGTGTAAGGCGGCCTTATAGGTTTTTATGCTGTTCTCATAATCCTCCTTATTGATGAGACCCGCGTCATTGCATTGCTGGAAATACTTATCCAGCACGGTTGGTAATTTTCGAATACGGCTGTACATCATCGGTTGTGTCACCATGGGTTCATCGGCTTCACTGTGGCCGTGCCGGCGATAACAGATCATGTCAATGACCACATCCTTGGAAAACTTCATTCGATAATCAAGTGCAAGTTGGGTGACCAGGATCACCGCTTCGGGGTCATCACCATTTACGTGAAAAATAGGGGCCGATACCATTTTTGCCACATCACTACAGTACAGGGTCGAGCGTGAATCTTCCTGATTACTACTGGTAAATCCGATCTGGTTATTAATGATGATGTGCACAGTCCCCTTGGTGGAATATCCACGAGACTGCGACATATTAAAGGTTTCCATCACCACACCCTGTCCGGCAAAGGCGGCATCACCGTGGATCAGTACGGGCAGAACTTCTTTGCCTTCGCTATCCTTACGGTGGTCCTGTCTGGCTCGAACCGACCCTTCAACTACCGGGGCAACGATTTCAAGATGAGAAGGATTAAAAGCCATGGCAATATGTACAGCCCCGCCCGCGGTAGACAGGTTGGCCGAGTAGCCCATGTGGTATTTCACATCACCAGTACGATTATTTGAATTAACAACTTTGCCTTCAAACTCCATAAATAGATCAGCAGGCGTCTTGCCAAAGATATTAACCAGTACGTTCAGACGGCCACGGTGAGCCATGCCGATGTCGATTTCCTTCACACGATACTGGCCACCGCTACGCTGGATAAGCTCTTTCAGCATGGGAATAAGGCTTTCTCCCCCTTCGAGTGAAAAGCGCTTCTGTCCAACATAGCGAGTGTGCAGGTATTTTTCAAAATTCTCACCGGCGACAAGCTGACCTAATAGGTCCAGTTTTGCAGGCTTCGACAGATTGGGCGTGCCACGAATACCTTCAAGATAGTTTTGAATCCAGCGTTTTTCTTCTGTATTCATCAGGTGCATGTATTCCGCGCCAATACAGCCGGAATAGGTCGACTGTAAAATACTGTGAATTTCACGCAAAGACGCTGTTTCTGGGCCAACCAGAGAACCGGTATTAAAAATTGTATCCAGATCAGCGGCACTCAACTGATGGTGCTGGAGGGTGAGTTCTTTTGCTTCGCAACGTTCAATCTGTTGCAGGGGATCGGTTTTGGCACATAGGTGGCCAAGAAAACGGTAAGAGTTGATCAGTTGCAGTACATGGACCTGGCGGGCGTCATGGGCGAGGGCATCAATATCGCAGCTAGGGGCTGCCGTTGGTTGACGCGCCAGTTCTTTGAACAGATTTTTTACACTGGTATGTGACGTTTCATCCTCTTTCGCCTGAATCGAGGGAAGCTGGTCAAAGCGCTGTCGCCAGGATTTCGGAACGCTATCTGGATTTTGCAGGTACTCATCGTAAAGCTGCTCGATATAAGCCGAGTTCTGACTTGCGAACGGGGAGGAAGCCCACAGTTCTTGCAGATTGTGCCTGACTTTTAAATCCATAAATGCCTGCACTCTTTATATTGTGATCAAGGTCGTATTATTTACATCGGCATGGTTAGCAGAAATCTAAAGGGCAGGGTGAAAAAAATCGTAAAAAAACAGGAAGCTGGAGGGTATTCGTAATAATTTACGGAGTAAATTTGGTGGAGACAGAAATACCGATAAGCAGTAAGGTTTTTTAGTGGTTCAGGAAAGGTAAGGGGAGGTTAATTTGTGTTTTCCAACAGGTCGCTGATTTGCTGTTCAGTAACGGGCTGCTGCAGTATGGCAAGTAGTGGGAAGATATTATTGAGCTTATCTACGTATTGAAATTCAGATTTGTCGACCAGCACAATGACCTGGGCATTGGGAGCAAATTTCTGCAGGCTAAAAAGAAATACATCCAGATTACTGATGTTCACGCCGGCATAGTTGTTGCCATAGCCATAGAAAAATTCGGCAACCACATAATCGGGTTTCTGTTGCTTTAAAGTGCTGATCGCTTTTCGTATTGAAGTCAGGCGAACTTCTTCAATCCCAAGACGTTGATAAAGCCCTGAAAGTATTGGGTGCATGGGTGATTCAATGATGGAAAATAGGGTACTCATGGTCATACGCCAGATCTGATTTTAGTTAGCTCATCATAAACTAAAAGCAGAAATGAAATAACTGGTTAACAAGGTAAGTGTTCCAGATACCAGTTTGTTTTTTAGGAATCAGGCGGCCTGACACCAGTCCACAGAGGACAGGTGTCAGGAGGGTTGTGCAGGTAATCGCCGGGTACGTTTAATCGTGGGCAATGGGATCTTCAGTAAAGAGATAGTCCTTCAGTTCCTTGTTGAAAGCTGGATCTTTACGCCGAATCCATTCGAGTACCATGGCGGCATGCTCTTTCTCTTCATCTCGATTATGAGCCAGAATGTCCTTCAGCGCATGATCCTTGCAGGCATCCACTCGCTGGTTATACCAGTCTACGGCCTCCAGCTCCTCCATAAGAGATATGATTGCTCTGTGCATATCTCGGGTTTCGTCAGTGAGTTCATCTATCGGTTCGTGATAACCTTCATTTGCCATTTGTATTCTCCTTCTTGGGGTCAGAGTAAAAACTGTCGGTGATAATTAATCTGTTACGATCCGCAACGGCTCCAGAGATATAACACTGGTATAGTAGCAAACAAATCTCCACCTCTACTACATATGATTTGAATTGTCCTTCTGCAAGTGCCTGAGAGTTGATTAACGGATAATTACCGGGATGACACCACTGTTACTGGTCAGGTATTTCTACTTTCAAGTGCATTTAAGACAGAAAACATTGCATGGTTTATATCCGTAAATTTCTGTTGATTAGCCAGCATTTCATGTGCCGTCTGGACATATTCAGAGTCATCCAGTTCGTCCCCACAATTTTCTATTAGTGCAGTAGCCGAACCAAACGTGGTTTCCAGATGAAACTGAAAAGCAACAATTCGATTATCAAAAATAAATGCCTGATTTTTGCAGGCATCACTTCTGGCTAAAGAAATAGCTCCCTCTGGAATATCAAAAGTATCCCCGTGCCAGTGGAACACTTCAGTGTTTACAGGAAGGGCTCCAGATAAAATGGTGTCATCTGCTTCGGATGTCAGGCTTATATTGAACCAGCCGATTTCTCGATATTTGTTTTTATAGACTCTTGCCCCCAGAGCATCTGCAATTAGTTGTGCGCCAAGACATATACCAATAACAGTTTTGCCGATATCTATGGCTGATTTTATATATTCCTTTTCGACTTTTAGCCAGTTATATTTGTCCTCATCATAGATGCCCATTGGGCCGCCCATAATGATGAGCCAGTCAATTTCATTTACAGACGGTAACTTTTCATTTCGATATAAGTGTGTCGATGACATATCATGACCATGCCTGGTCATATAGTATTCAATGCTGCTCAGGCCTTCAAAAGGCACGTGCTGAATATAGTGGACTTTCATTATTTAGTATTCGGCTTGCAATTTCTGGCTACTATGTCTGTGGGTATTCCATCAATACTATACTGATTTTTTTCTTTCCAGTATTTAGTCACACTTTCATTACCTATTTTTCTATGTAAATCATTTAATTGTTCGCGATCTTCTATGTATTCAAAATATGGCACAGCCATACCGCACGAAGTTTGAACAAGCTCAAGCCTGAGATCAAATATCTGCCTTGCAGCCGGGATAGAGGGGAACATAGAAATAAGTGTTTCCCATTCCTTATCATTTTTATGAACGACACGTGCCTGACCATATAAACGAAGAATCATGGGCTTCCCTTCCAGAGCCATAAACATGACTGTCATTCTTGGGTTTACCTGAACATGAGCGGATGTTTCATTACCACTGCCAGTAAGATTAAGCCAGACAATCCTGCTTTTATCTAGAACTCTAAATGAGTCCATTCCTTTTGGAGATATATTGACTTTGCTATCTGCCGTCGCCGTTCCTACAAAAAATATTTTTTGCCTGCTGATAAATTCCTGCATTGAGTCTGATAATTCTATATATTGTTGGGCCACAAGGTATCCTGTTTTAATGTGTTAAGAATTAAATAGGCGGCGGAAAAAGGTGGCAGCCATGTATCTAACCAGGTAAGTGAATACGTACAATTCTGGATATCCGTTTCTTTGTTTGGTCCATTCTCGGAACTCTTTGGCAGTTTATCAATGACTATCCATCAAAGTGGCGCTGAGTAAAGTGCAGGTCGCAACTTTAACGATTTGTTGTAAATTTACTTACGCATATCTTTTATATACATCGCCTTGCCGTCCTTTCTCATATCGACTTCAAACAATTCACTGGTTCTTATTAAGTCGCCAAGTTTTTTGTAGCCATAGTTCAGTGAAGAGAAAGAGCTGTTATTTGATATGTAGTGACCTACTTTACTCATATCAGCCCAGCCATCATCATCGGATGTTTGTTCAACAGCGGTTCTCAGTAGTCTAACGAGTGAAGTGTCCTTGCGTAGTTCTTTTTTACTTTTCTTGACGGGTTGTTGAGGGGTATCAGTATTTTGTTCTTCCTCAGAAACAAGATTCTCTGTGTAAATGAATGGTGAACAGGCATCGACGAATGGTCGTGGTGTTTTCTTTTCTCCAAACCCGTAAACAGGCAGTCCACTTTCAAGTATTCTTAGTACCAGAGGGGTGAAGTCACTGTCGCTAGTCATCAATGCAAATGCATCAATGTTCTTGCTGTAAAGCAAGTCCATTGCATCTATTATCATCGCGGAATCTGTCGCATTTTTTCCTTTTGTATATGCAAACTGTTGCATGGGTCTTATTGCATGAGGATGTAATCTATCAATCCAGCCAGATAGTGATGGACTATTCCAGTCCCCATGTGCATGACGCACATTAACCATGCCGTATTTTGCAAGTTCTTCCAGGACTCCTTCAATAGAATTATGACTGACATTATCACAATCGATAAGAAGTGCTATCCGTTTACGTTCTGACATAAATTTCTCCTGAATTTATAACGCCTGCATAATCGAAAACCTTGCAGAAGGCCAGTTCTTTCAGGCCATAAGTCATGGTTGTCTGGTTGTTGTTGTTAGGCATTTACTCTTTATCAAAGCTATCCACAATAATAGCCCCCATAGAAGCAGGCATTGTAATTACTATTAGGCGTTTAAATGCGATAAGTGTGTCTGTAAGTAACGGGAATTTATCTAATGAAAACAGCACTAGCGCAACAACTATTGCTGTAATGGTATAAGCAATAGCTATACGCAACAAAAAAACAGGTACTCTGTATTTAATATTGCCCTGGAATACGCTTTCATAGGCGAAAAAGCCCAAGAATGAAATAGACAGAATAAATACCATGAGTAGATTAGTTAAAGGAAGTGTCTCGCCTAGTTTCCAGGCCTCTTCAGAGAACGAAATTGGAACTGCTAAAACAAAAGCACCAATAGCAACCTGGCTTGCATCCTCTAAGTTAAAACTTAATTTCATATTTTTGCCCGGCCGATTAAGCTGTGCGGTGCAAACGAAGCGTAGTTTGCGTCCGAACGAGCATCTTATTATGTACTTTTATTTCTGATGTTAAATAACCTGTTTACACAGAAAACATAGCTTCCAAATCATGTTTTGAATATGCTTTAAAAGCCAGCATTGTATCTGTTTTTTTAACACCATCTACTTTAACAAGTTTGCCTGTTACCAGATCGGAAAGCTCATCATTTGTTTTAACACGAGCAATAGCAACCAGGTCGTAATTACCCGTTACGGAGTACACTTCAGAAATACCTGAGATACTGACCAAATGTTCAGCCACTTCGTTTACTTTTTTTCTTTTAACATTTAATAGAATGATAGATGTAACCATATTAAAAAGTCCTGGTATTTGATTGGGTTTAAATTATTCGCATAACGTTTTTAATGACTGACAAAGTAGAGTGATGCGAGGAACGAGCAGCACTTTATTTTGCCCATGTTAATAATGTCCTTGTTAGCTTGATTTATTATAATGGTACTTGCATGCAATGATTGTTATGTGTGGGCCATTAACTGCATATACTAATCGGTTAGTGTCATCAATTCTACGTGACCAAAAACCAGATAAGGTTTCTTTTAATGCTTCTGGTTTGCCAATTCCCTCAAATGGTGAACAAAGAATACCATCAATTAATTTATTGATTCGTTGTAGTATTTTTTTATCTCGGGTTTGCCAATATATATAATCTGAGCAGCCTGCTTCTGTCCATCTCAGGCTTTTACTCATTTAGTAATTCTCTTTCCTTAAATTTTCCCTGCTGATATTGTTCGATAGACTTGCTGAGATGCTCTGCATTTGCCGGGCTTTTAAGTAAATATACTGTTTCCATAAGACTATTGTAAAAGTCTAAAGACATTACAACTGCATCATCGCTATCGCGACGTGTAATTACAGTATAGTCAGCATCATTAACCACTTGATCTAAAACAGATTTAAGTGCATTTCTTGCTTCGGTGAATGAGATAATACGCACTGTTACTACTCCTCACATGTACAGTATATTGTACAAGTGTAGCGGGTGGGTTGGACATGTGCAATATGTTGGACATGTTCAACGTTTGAGCTAACCAGGAGGCGCGTCTTTTGCACCGGTCTGGTTTAGTGATTTGTGTACACCCAGCATGGGCATGATCTAATGAGGTGAAGGATACCATAGGGTCAGGGAGCAATTATTTCTGTTTTAATTTATTTGTTTTTGTTACTGCTTTTACTTTGGACTTAAATTTAGCACAATCTTTAAAAAAAAGAACGATGATAATTATTTTAAACGGTTTAACTTCGTGAACCGATAAAACAAAATGTATCAAACAACTGGTTAAATTGAATTTACTGAGTAACTTTATTTAGTGAGGCTTCTTTGCACGAAGCCTAATTTTACACTTTTACTTTTATTCTTTTTCTACACATAACGACTAACTCAACGGGCAATTGGAGCAGTTGATTGTTAAAGGCTTTATGCAGCATAGTTGTCACACCATTGACTGGAGTGGTAGAACTATCCGAGATGATAAAAAATCAGCTCACCAAGTATTGGACAGAATCGGGTATGATCAGGCAAAATATTTAGCATTCTGATTCTCATACCATGAGTACCCAATATGCCAACAGGTTACAGAAACTATCTATCGTTAAAGCACGAACATAAGACTGTTCCATATGGAGGTATAGGCGAAATACGCGAAGATGGGGATGCAAATTATGGATTCAAAAACATAAAAGGCAATAATAGACTTCTCGATACAATACCTGAGCTTAAAAGTGATCCAGCACTTATGGCATTAGTAAAAGCTATCAATGCTCCGAACACTGGAATATTCTCAATAGGCTGCGTCAGTGATCGCTATAAAGATAAAAATAAATTCCGACATTCAGGTTATGTCGAATTTTCGTTTAATTCAAAATCATATATAGCGGATGCTAGTCATTACTTCCCACTATTTTTTAAATTCGATCATTTACTTGAAAAAAATGATTTCACTGTCAAGGTTGAGTTTAACTGGTCGATTCAGCCCGCAACATTTATCGATAAAAGGGTAACGGGTTATATCTGTACAATTTACCTGAACACCTATTTTGTTGAATCAGAAAAAGCGGCCATAAAAGCATGGGAAGAGACGCTTCGTATATTAGGTCAACATCTAGGTAATATACCCATAGAGCACACAGATTATATTTTTTCTATCTAACGTCATAAATCATCCGCGCCGATTTTTAGCGTTGGATGAATTTGTTGTGTTAGGTAAAGGATTTATAGACACCCACAAAATTGCTCTTTATATGGCAACGTTAAGTGCCACACTATGTAATCCGGTTATTCGTGACTTTTATAGAAAACTCGTCGATCAGGGTAAACATAAAAAAGTGGCCATTACGGCGTGCATGAGAAAATTTATTACCATGCTTAATGCGATGGTAAGAGACAAGGTGGTATGGGCTTATTGATTAATTATTATTGGGGTTGACGCCACAGTCGCTTGTTAGGAATAGCTATACTCACAAAATACCCCTTAATTTTGCTGTAAGCCAAGGGGAAATAGCAGTTACAAAAAGAACCACAATAAATAAATCTCCCTTTTTTATATTGAATACCTGCATTATTTCCTGCCACGATTTACCTGCGACAAAATGACCAAACAGAAACTCAAAAGATAACGTAAGAACCACCCAAAGAAAACCAACCCAAATATATATTTCTGATTCCGAGGAACCGATGAATGAGACCAATATTAATGTAACTAGAAATACCAAAACTGCTAAGAGTATGCCACTTAAAGAAAGCGCCATGCTTTCGCCTATTGCTGGTTCAAGAACGTTTTCACGAAACATACCATTTAAAATGGCGGCAACAACAATTACAAGCCATATCCCTATTGCTTTGAATAGCATGCTGCTCATTGGTATTTATTACTCCTAACAGGATTTATAGACACCCACAAAATTGCTTGACACAAGTCTAGCGCAGCCGTAATCTTTTCACAAATCAACCACGGAATGGATGAATACGCAAAGGAGCCT